>NZ_JACAPH010000020.1:0-10619 GCF_013385805.1 Pseudomonas sp. C6002
GCCAAGGATGGCCCATGACGGCGGCCCACGGTCCAAAGCCGGAGTGAGGGCACTCCGAGCCTAAGCGAGGAGCCGAGTGGTGGGGCAAGAGCGTTTTGCTTACTTTTGCGCTTTTCAAAAGTGAGCCGCTGTAAGAGCGGAACCAATATCAGCCATAACCGAAGAAACGGATATGTACTCAATCAACCCCGACCCACCTCAACATCCCTCCCCGAAGCCCCAATCCTGCGCAACAAAGGCAACACCTCCGCCCCCACATGAATCGACTCTTCCAGATGCGGAAACCCCGAGAGAATAAAGCTGTCCACCCCAAGCTGGTGATACTCCTCGATCCGCTCCGCCACCCGCTCATAACTCCCCACCAGCGCGGTCCCGGCCCCGCCCCGTACCAGGCCCACACCGGCCCAGAGGTTGGCCGAAACCTCCAGCTCCCGCGCCCCACGCCCACGGCCTTTCATCAACTCGGTCTGGCGACTCTGCCCCACCGATTCATACTTGGCCATCTGCCGCTGCGCCTGGTCAATGGCGTCCTTGGGTATCTCCTCCAACAGCCGCTCCACATGCGCCCAGGCCGCCTCGTCAGTGCGATCGGCAAAGATGTGCAAGCGCAACCCAAAGCGCAACGTCCGCCCCTGCATCGCGGCCAACTCACGCATCCGCAGCACCCGCTCGGCAATCATCGCCGGCGGCTCACACCACATCAGGTACGTCTGCCCATGGGCAGCCCCCACCTGCTCGGCAGCCTCGGAGGCACCCCCAAAATAGATCGCCGGCACCTCGGCCCCAGGCGCCACCGGCGTGTTGATCCCACTGCGGTAGTAGCGCCCCGGATGCGCCGGCTGCTTTCCAGCCCACACCGCCTGGAACACCTGCAAAAACTCCGCAGTACGCGCATAACGCTCATCGTGTTCGAGAAAGTCCCCCAACGAACGCTGCTCAAAACGGCTGGACCCCGTCACCACATGCAACGCCAGGCGATTCTCGCTGAGCAATTGCAAGGTCGCCGCACGGTGGGCGGTATAGGCCGGCAGCTCCATGCCTGGTCGCAACGTCAGGAGGAATTTAAGCCGCCGCACCTCCTGGGCCAGCACCGCGGTAATCAGCCACGGATCCTCGAAACCGCTGGCGGTGGGCACCATGATCCCGTCGAACCCGGCCTGTTCGGTAGCCCGCACGATCTGGCGCAGGTAATCGAGGGTGGGGGCACGTTCGCCTTGCTGGAACAGCCCGACCTTGGGCAGGCCGCTGCTGGTGAGGTGGCGACCGTCGCCATTGGTGGGCAGGAACCAGTCGAGCTGGATCGGGGGGCGAACCTCAGTGTTCATGGTGCAGGCGCTCCTTGCGCAGGTCGTGTCGAAAAAGCAGCGGCAGGATCTGTTCACCAAAGCGCAGCACTTCGCCGACCGCCGGGCCGCCTTGCAGGATGATGTGGCCAAGGCCGAGGCCGTGCAGTTCCTGCAGGCGCGTGGCGATTTGGCGGGGCGTGCCCACCAGGATCAACGGTTGGCCAGGGTGCAGTTGCAGCAGGTTCGGGTGGATCTCCCACTGGCGCAACGGGTGACGGTCGCGGGGCACGGTGGCGATGCGGTGGTTGGGCAGGTCCTGGGTCGGCAGCAGGGCGGCGGCGGTTTCCCAGGCCAGGTCCTCGCTGTCGCCGATGACCAGGCCGAAGGTACAGGCAAAGGCCAGGCCCGGCTGAAGCTGGCGCCAGCGTTGTATTTCCTGGTCCAGCCACTGCGGATGCCCAGGCCGCAACAGGCAGACCTGGGCGTGGCCAGCCACCAGCGCGTGGCTTTGGCTGTCGTCCAGCACCAGTGGCGGCGCGGGCAGTTCGCGGCGGGCGACGCCGGCGTTTTCCAGTTGGAAATAGCGGCCTTGATAATCCAGGCCGCCGTCATTCGGTGCCAGCAGTTGTTGGAGAATCTCCAGGTATTCGCCGATGCGTTCGCTGCGCTGGTCGCGGTTCAGCCATTCGCCAAACGCACTGCGCAGACTGCCTTGTTCGCCGTCGGGCAAGTGCAGGCGCACCCGGTGGCTGCTGATCGATTGCAGGCTTTGCAGGGTGGTGGCCAGGGCCGCCGGCAGCATGACTTCCGGCGGTACGCTCACCGACAATTGCACCCGTCGGGTGTGGGCGCATAACGCCGCCGCCACACCGAGGCTGTCGGCACACAGCGCGCCGCCGGGGATCCACAGGCCGTCGATGCCGGCGTATTCCACCGCCTGGGCCAGCTGGATCCATTGCCCCGGCCGCGCCGCCCAGTCGGGGGTACAGAGGGGCATCAACCAACTGAATTCAAGGGGCATACACGGGCTCCATAGTTTGGCATCAGCATCACGCGTCGTCGTAGCAGCTGTCGAGCCCCGGCGAGGCTGCGTTCGCGGTGTATCTGACACACCGCTACGCAGCCTCGTTTCACTCGACAGCTGCTACGGGAGCTGACGCTTTCAGGGCGTTTGATCATCCTACTCTCGTCCTCGCCATCCGAGGGCCGGGGCGATGTCCCGGGCGATGATTTCCAGGCGCTTGAGGATCTGCGCCTGGGTCGAGCTTTCGGCCTGGACCACGGCGATCACGTAGTCAGCATAGGGCAGCAGGGACGGGTCCTGTTGCAGGCTGGCGATCACTTCGTCGGGATGGCCGTGGTGCACGTTCATCAGGCGCAGGTGCTCCTGCAGGTCCACGGCTTGATCGATCAGGCCTTCGCGTTGCAGGCGCGGGATGTGGCGCTCGATATCCACCGCCAGTTCCGCTTGGGCACTGGCGCGATCCGCTGCCGGGAAAATTGCCCGCACCACGCCGATTCTCGGTGGGCGATCGGTGCGGGTCCAGGCATTCAAGTAGGCATCGGCCAGGGGTTTCTGCACCGTCAGCGGATCGTGGGTGGCGGTGCCCAGCAGCAAGCCGTTGCCCTGGCTGGCGGTGTATGCCGCGCCTTCGAGGCTGCCGTGGGAGTGCCACAAGCGGCTGCTCAAGCCGGTTGCTGGCGGTTGCAGGGTCAGCGCGCTGTGGGGCGTCAACGGCTCGCCGTCGAGTAACTGCTGGACCTGCTGCTGGTGTTCGCTGAAATCGACTTGGCGTTGCACGGCATCACGGCCAAACACGCTGAAATTGTCGAGGTTGGCGCCGCCGCTGCCCAGGCCCAATTGCACCCGGCCGCCGCTGAGGGCATCGAGCACACTGGCGTCTTCCGCCAGGCGGATCGGGTCTTCGAAAGGCAGCACGATCACCCCGGTGCCCAGTTCGATATGCCGGGTTCGCTCGGCCACCGCCGCCAGCAGTACCAGCGGTGACGGCAGCCGGCCAAAGCCGTTGCTCAGGTGGTGCTGGGCAATCCAGCCACCGTCGAAACCGAGGGCCTCGGCGACTTCGAATTGTTCGATCAGGTCGCGGTAGACCTGCTGTGGATCGTCGCCAAAGGCGTGGCTGAGAAAGCCCAGTTTGAAGCTCATGTCAGGGTTCCTTGGGGCAGTGTCGGTTGCCAGCCGAGGGCCGGGGCGATCTGTTCGCGGATGATTTCCAGGGCACGGATCGCCTCCCGCAGCGGGGTGCTGGCGGTCTGTACTTGCAGCACCAGGTGGTCGTTGGCCGTCAGGCTCGGCCCTTGCTGCAACTGCTCGATGATCTGCTCGACCGGGCCGTGCAGGATGCCGAGGCGCCTGAGGGTGGCGTCGAAATCATCATCCACCGGCGCCTTGTACACGCCGATGCTCTGTTGGCGTTGCACGTAGGCCTGGATATCGTTGCGCGTGGCGGCGTCCGGGTTCGGGATCAGCGCCTGTACCCGGGTAACACGGGGCGGGGTGCCGTTGTCACCGGTCCAGGCGTTGCGATAGCGGTTGACCAGTTCTACCCCGGCTTCGGGCGGCAGGTGCGGGTTGGGCGCCATGATCAGGCCGTGGCCGCGCTCGGCCACCCGTTCCACCCGTGAGGTGGCTTCCCAGATTCGCTGCCCAAGGCCGGCCGCCCGTGGCAACAGGCGCGAGCCGCTGTCGGTCAGGGGGGCGTTGCCCAGGGCATGGATCAACTGTTGCAGGTGCTGCTCATAATCGCGGTGGCGCGCCTCAGGCTCACGACCGAATGCGGTGAACGTGTCGGGATCAAAACCCGCACCCAGGCCCAGCTCCAGCCGGCCATTGCTCAACAGGTCCAGCACCGAGGCGTCTTCCGCCAGGCGCAGCGGCGCTTCCTGGGGCAACACGATAATCCCGGTGCCCAGGCTGATCCGCCGGGTGCGCTGGGCGATGGCGGCAAGCAATACCAGGGGCGAGGGCAGGCGGCCGTTTTCGCTGGCGAAGTGGTGCTGCGCCACCCAGCCACTGTCAAAGCCCAGCTCTTCGGCGACCTTGAACAACTCCACGGTGTCGCGGTAGACCTTGGGCTCGAAGCCGGGGCTGTAGACGCGGCTGAGAAACCCCAGGGAAAAACGCGAACTCATGGCTGCACCTCGCGGGCCAGTTGTTTTTGCAGGGCGGGACCGGCGTTGATCGACTCCGGCAGGCCGCTGAACGGGCTGATGGTCAAGTAACCCTTGTTGAGCCATACCGCCTCATCCTGCTTCTGCTGCTCGGCGGTGGCGGCGGGGCTGTACTGGAAGCCGATGCCGGGTTTGCCCGGCAGTTTGAATTGCTTGAGGTCGTCGGTGTACACCGCTTCAAAACCCACGTAGCTGCCGATGCGGGTGAGTTTCACGCCCTTGATCCGTGGGTCTTTTGGCAGGTTGATATTCAGGCCCAGGCCCTTGGGCAAGAGCGCGCCGTCGGGCTGGCGATGCTGGTCCAGGGCATTGACCAGCTTCGCCACCAGTTGCGCCGCGCGTTGTGGGTCTGCCTCCTTCAAATCGGTGCTGACTGCCAGCGCCGGAATGCCCGCCTGCACCGCGACACTGGCGACGTTGAACGTGCCGGAAGCGCTGTTGATCGCCCCCAGGTTATTCCCGGGGTTGGGGCCGACGATCACCAGGTCGGGGTGGGCCATGACTTTTTTCAGGCCCATCAGCAGGGCCATTACCGGCGTACCGCTGATTTCGATCTGCACGTCTTTGCCGGCGCATTCGGGGCTCTGGCACACGCCGTTTTCAGTGGTGCTGATGTAGTAACTGTCGGGGTAGGCCGGGTCGTCGTCATGGCCAACGGTGACTTCGCGACCAAAGAAAAACGCACCGCCCCGTGCGCTCTGGTCGGCCTGCGGTGCGGCAATCCGCACCGTATGCCCCTGGGCCTTGAGCTCGGTGTACAGGGCGCGAATATTGGGGTGCTGATAACCGTCGTCGTTGCTCAGCAAAATGTCCAGGGCAAAGGCCTTCGAGACGAACAGGCTGCCGACTGCCAGCATCCATGCGCTGCGCTTCATGGTGTGACTCCCTGGGTAAAGCGATTGGCCGGGCGCGGCAGGCCGAGGTTTTCCCGCAGGGTGGTGCCTTCGTATTCGGTGCGGAACAGCCCGCGTTGCTGCAGCAGTGGAATCACCTGCTCGACGAACAGGTCGACGCCGCCCGGGAAGTACGGGAAGAACACGTTAAACCCGTCACAGGCACGGGCTTCGAACCACTGCTCGAAGAAGTCGGCAATGTCTTCGGCGGTGCCGATTACCGGGTTGCCGGCGGTCAGGTGCAGGTACAGCTGGCGGATGCTCAGGTTCTGGCTGCGGGCCAGTTCCAGCAGTTTGTCGCGGCGGCTGCCGCGCTGGCCTACCGGGGTTTCCGGCAGCGGGCCGTCGAGGTCGTAGCCCGACAGGTCGATGTCATCGCCCAGGGTGTCGGCCAGGAAACGCAGGCCCAGCACCGGGTCCACCAGGGCCTGGAATTCTTCGAACAGCGCCTGGGCCTGTTCGCGGGTTTCGCCGATAAACGGGGTGACACCGGGCAGGATCTTGATGTGGTCGGGGTCACGGCCAAAGGCGGCGGCGCGTTGCTTGATGTCTTGATAGAAAGCCTGGGCGCCGGCCAGGTCATGGCTGACCGCAAAAATCAGCTCGGCAACGCGGGCGGCGAGGGCCTTGCCGGGTTCCGACGCACCGGCCTGCACCAGCACTGGATGGCCCTGTGGAGGGCGGGCGACGTTGAGTGGGCCACGTACGGAAAAATGTTCGCCGCGATGATTCAGGGTGTGCAGTTTGGCCGGGTCGAAATACTCCCCGCTGGCCTTGTTGCGGGTGAAGGCGTCGTCGTCCCAGCTGTCCCACAGGCCCTTGACCACGTCGTGGAATTCTTCGGCGCGCTGGTAGCGGTCGCCATGGTCGATATGGGTTTCACGGCCGAAGTTCCAGGCCTCATCCGAGACCACCGAGGTCACCAGGTTCCAGGCGGCGCGCCCCTTGGACAGATGATCGAGGGAGGCGAACTTGCGGGCGATATGGTACGGCTCGTTGTAGCTGGTGGTGGCGGTGGCGATCAGGCCGATGTTGCTGGTGACGGCTGCCAAAGCGGCCATCAGGGTCAAGGGTTCGAAGTGTTCGGCGCGGGCAGTGCGGCTGAGGGCGTCATGATGATGGCCCCACAGGGCGACCACGTCGGCGACGAACAAGGCGTCGAATTTGCCGCGCTCGGCGGTTTGCGCGATGTGTTTGAAGTGCTCGAAATCCAGGCTGGCATCCGCCTGGGCCAGGGGATGGCGCCAGGCCGATACATGGTGGCCGCTGTTGGCCAGGAAGGCCCCCAGCTTGAGTTGATCGGTACGTCGGGTCATGGACAGGCTCCCGCAAAAGGTCAGGCGCAGGGCCGGCGAACCGGCCCCGCGGGCTGGGTCAGAAGGCGTACGTCACGCCGGTGTACCAATAGCCACCGGTGGTGCCGTAAGGCGAAAAGGTACCGTACGGGAAGCCGCCGGAACTGCTTACCAGGTCGGTGCGTTTCGGGTACTTGTTGAACAGGTTGTTGGCCCCCGCATTCAGGGTCACGGCCTTGGTCAGGTGGTAGTCGATGTTCAGGTCAGTGATCCAGGTCGGCGCGAAGTTACGGTCGTAGATCTCGGCGGTGCCGTACTCGGTGTAGGAGCCGTAGCGGGTCAGGTTGAGGCTGGTTTCAACCTTGTCGTAGGTCCAGGTGGTGCCCAGCAGCAGCTTGGATTGCGGCAAGCCGTACTTGAGGTTGCCCTGGCGCTGGCGGTCATAGCCACCGTCCGGGCCGAGGGCCTGGGCGGCCACGGTCGAGGCGTGGATCGAGTCGATCTGGGTGGTGTTCCAGTTGAAGCCGGCGCTGTATTTCAGGCTGCCATAGGCACCGATGTCCTGGCGGTAGTCGCCCACCAGGTCGACGCCGCGGGTGGTGGTGTCGAGGGCGTTGGTGAAGTAGGTCACCGCCTGGTTCGGGTTGAGCCCGGCGGCGGCGAGGATCGCGCTGATTTGCGGCGTGCCGCCCAGGTAACCGGTCTGGGCGATGCGGTCCTTGATCACGATCTGGTAGGCATCCAGGGTGATGTTGGTGTTGTCAGTGGGTTGCAGGGTCAGCCCGATGCTGTAGTTGGTCGACTTTTCAGGCTTGAGGGTGGTCGCGCCCAGGGCCTTGGCCACATCGGAGTTCACCGCCACGTTGCGGTAGTCGAACAGTTGCCCGTTGACGCTGGTTTGCGAGGTGGAGCTGTAGATCTGCTGGGCCAGGGACGGTGCGCGGAACCCGGTGCTGACGGTGCCGCGCAAGGCCAGGATCGGGGTCAGCTGGTAGCGGGTGGAGAACTTGCCGTTGGTGGTGGTGCCCGAGCCGTCGTTGTAGTGCTCGTAGCGCCCGGCCAGGTCCACGTGCCATTTGTCGGTGAGGTCCTGGCCGATCTCGCCGTAGCCCGCGAGGCTGATGCGGCTTTTTTCGGCGGCGTCGGCCGGGGTGGTACCGGCACCGGAAATGGTCCCGGGTGGAATGATCGCGCCGTTGGCACCGGTGTCGAACGGCCCGCTGGCGTAGGAGGCGAGGTCACCCTTGCCGATCTTGTAGTCTTCGTAGCGCTGTTCCAGGCCCCAGGAAATCTGCGTCGGCTTGTACAGGCCGAGGTCGAAGGCGCGGGTCAGGTCGAGGTTGTTGGTCCACTGGCTGAAGGTTTTTACGCCGGTGTCGACCGAGGTCGGTGAGTTCGGGCCGTAGCTCAGGTTGTAGGTGTCGGTGAGGGTGGCCCGGGCATGGTCCTGGCCGTAGGTGCTCGACAGGTCATAGTCCCAGCCGGCGGCCTGGCCCTTGCCGCCAAACGCCACCTGGAAGTCGTCTTCGATGAAGCGCAGGTTGTCTTCGATACCTTCCGGGTACGGGGTCTGGATGCCGTTGAACGACGGCGGCTGGTGGAATGCCAGGGGCTTTTCCGAGTTGCGGTGGGTGTAGGTCGAGAACGAGTACAGGGTCAGCGCGTCGGCGACCGGCAGCTCGGCGTTGTAGCCGAGGCTGAAGTTCTTCGCCTCGGGCAAGCCGGTGCCGTAGTAGGTGTGGCGTTGGCTGGTGTTGCCGGCACTGTCGGTGTACGGCGCCGCATCGGAACGGTCCGAGACGTCCTGTTTCTTCACGTCCAGGGCGAGGTTGATGAAACCGTCGTTGGGCAGGGCCAGGCCGACATTGCCGGTTTGGCGCACGGTTTCGCCGTCGCCGTTTTCATAGTTCTGACCGTAGGTGGTGGACAAGCTGCCGCCGTGGTCGGTTTGCTTGAGCACGATGTTGATCACGCCGCCGATGGCGTCCGACCCGTATTGCGCCGAGGCGCCGTCACGCAGGACTTCGATGTGATCCACCAGGGCGGTGGGGATCATGTCCAGGTCCACCGGTTGCGAACCGGAGTTGAGGGAGGTGGCGTTGTTCAGCAGCGCGCTGTTGTGGCGGCGCTTGCCGTTGACCAGCACCAGCACCTGGTCGCCGTTCAAGCCGCGCAGGCTGATGGGGCGCACGATCGAGGTCGAACCGAAGCCCGACGAGGCCGGCTGGTTGAGGGACGGCAGCACCTTGCTCAAGGCACGGGTCAGGTCGCCCTGGCCGGTGGCGAGCAACTGCTTGGAAGAAATCACGTCCACCGGCGCCGGGCTGTCGGCCAGGGTGCGGGCCTGGCCACGGTTGCCGATGACCACGACGGTGTCCAGGGGGTTATCGCTGGCCGGGGCGTCGGCGGCGAGGGTCAGGCTGCTGTAGCTGACGGCCTCGCACACGGCGAGGAACAACAGGGTATGGGCGAAAGCCTTGCCGGGTTGGCGGCGGCCTGCGGCGCGTGATGGATTCATGATGTGCAACACTCCAGTGTGGTTAGGCAACGGGCCTTGTTCGAGGACGGCTTGTTAAGTTCAAGCTCTGGTGGAGGCAGGAGAGCAAAGGCTGTGCCATCGCTGAAAAGTCTTGGATAACAAGGAGTTGTTGGAGGGTTTGCGGGGCGGGTGGTGTTTTTCTAACAGGCGGGAGGGCAGGGTGTTGGTTTTTGTGCAGGGGATTTTTTCGCGAAGCTGCTAGCGTACGCTGGGCCGGGGGAGCGCCTCCTTGGCACACCCCTTGCTCTCCCCACGCCATACCTAAACCCAAGGAAGCTTTTCTGTATGCCTAGACCTGGCCCGCGCAACGCCCTCACTGATATTCCCGGCCTGGAGGTTGGCCACGCCACAGACCTGTACGCCGACACCGGCGTCACGGTGATCCGCCCGGATGGTTTCTGGACTGCCAGTATCGACATTCGCGGTGGAGGCCCAGGTGGTCGCGAAACCGCGGCGCTGGAGCCGGAGAACATGGTGGGCCAGCTGCACGCGCTGGTGTTTGCCGGTGGCTCGGTGTTTGGCCTGGCGGCGGCGGATGCGGTGGCGGCGAAGTTGTCCCAGGACCAGGTGGGGTTGCATTTGAAGCCGGGTGCGCCGGCGATTCCTATCGTGCCGGCGGCGGTGTTGCATGATTTGGCCAATGGCGGGGACAAGGATTGGGGCCTGGAGCCACCTTACCGGCGACTGGGGTTCGAGGCGCTGGCCAATGCCGGTCCGGAGTTTGAGCTGGGCTCTGTCGGGGCCGGGCGTGGGGCCATGGCGGGGGTGTTGAAAGGCGGGCTGGGGACGGCGTCCCTGGATTTGGGCGATGGGTTGGTGGTTGCCGCGTTGGTGGTGGCTAACCCGATTGGTTCGGTCTACATGCCGGATGGCGAGACGTTCTGGGCCTGGCCCTGGGAGGTGGCGGGGGAGTTTGGCGGGGCGCGGCCGGTGACGGAGATGGATTGCAGTGATCCGATGCCGGAGTTGTCGCGGCTGGATTCCATGGGGCGTCTGCAAGCGGGGGCCAATACCACGCTGGTGGTGGTGGCGAGTACGGCGCGGTTGACGGTGGCGGAGTGCAAGCGGGTGGCGATCATGGCGCAGGACGGGATTGCCCGGGCGGTGCGGCCGGCGCATTTGCCGTTTGATGGGGATACGGTTTTTGCGTTAGCTTCGGGGGCAGTGGAGGTGGCGGATGGGCCTCGGCGGCAGGTGGAGATTGGGCGGATTGGGTCGGCGGCGGCTGATTGTGTGGCTCGGTCGATTGCTCGGGGGGTGTTTGCTGCGCGGGGTTAGGGTGGGGTGTATATCCGTTACTCCGCGGGCCGCCGCGACGGGCCATCCATGGCCCGGCGCGGCTAAACCGGCGTCCTGCCGGTTTACCCGCTCCGCAATACCTGCGTTCGGCCTCGGGCTTATTGGGGCAGTCAGA
>NZ_JACAPH010000020.1:10763-49736 GCF_013385805.1 Pseudomonas sp. C6002
CCGGGAGGCCGCTGTGCTGTTGATCTGCTTTTGATCTTGATCTTAGGCGCCCCGTTAAACCACGCTGGCCGAAGCGAGGTGCCGAGTGGTGGGGCAAAAGCGAAACCAATACAAGCCATCACCTAAATAACGGATATCCCCCCAATCCGCGCCCGCGCCCGCAGCGCCTCCCCAGGCAACCCCAAAGCCTCATACACCACCACCAAAGCTCGGTTCGTCGGCACATCCAGCCCGTCATACCGCCGGCGCAATTCCAACGTCTGCTGCGCCCCAAGCCAATCCCCAACCCGCAACCGTGCGTCCAGCTCCACCTGCGCAAACAAATCCCGCTGCGCATGACTCCCGCCAATCTCATTCAGCCGCGGCAACGCTATCCCCAGCTGTTCCAACGCCCGCCGGGCATCCCCCCGGGCATGCGCCAACAACCCCTCAGCCAACGGCAACGTCACTTCCCCCCAAACCGGCCGCGCTTCCACACTGTGCCTGCGCAAAGCCGCCAACAACTGATCCGCCTCAGGCTTGCCCGCCCGGGCCAACCCATACAAATACTGCACACTCAAAAATGGCTGTACCGCATCCCCAACCCGACGCTGCAGGTAGGGCGCCAACGCCTGCCACCGCCCACCCACATCAATCCCGGCCAGCTCCAGCCGCGCCAGCAATGACACCGCGCCCACCTGATCCTGGGAGTACTCCGGCAAGATCCCCCACACATGCCGGTCATAAATCTCCAGCACCCGCTGATCCTCCCCGCGCCCCAGATAAAACAACGCGAGATGCCACCAGTTATGGGTGTACATGAACGAGTTAAGCCCGTCCCAGTGCTGCTTCACGCCCTCCAGAAACCCGATGCCTTCCTCGATACGCCCCTGGGTCAGCATCACATGGGCCAATGCGTGATGGGCCCATGGCTCGGACGCCTGCAACCGCAACGCCTCAAGCGCACTGGCCTCGGCTTCCTCCAGCAAATGACACTGCTCATACGCAAACGCCAGTAGCCCGTGACTGTGGGCGATATCCGGCGCGCCGGCGGTGGCTTTCAAACCGATCCGCAGCAGCGCCGGCCAGTTGCCCCGGTTGAATTCCAGGTACTGGTTGAGCTTGGCCGCAAGCAGGTCCCGCGGATAAAGATCCAGCAGATGCTCGCTGAGGCGCAGCACTTCATCCAGCTCGTCGTTGATCCAGGCTTGCAGCACTTGCAGATACACGAGCGCCCGGGGATGCCGGGAATTCACCGCCGCCGCCCGCTGACGGTACTTCTCGGCCAGCACAGGGCCCTCGGGCGACTCGATAAACATCAGCAGCAGGCCGGCAAATCCGTTGGCCAATGCTGAGTCGGGGTCGGCATCGGCGACCGCGAGGATGCCCTCGGCACGGGGCTGATAGCCGAGAAAACCGCCGACGAAATCATCCAGGCCCTGACGGGTGGCGGGGTTGAGGGTGTCGATGGGGTTGCCCAGGTAATCCAGTGACATGCGCTTCAAACTCATGGGTTCAGATAGCGGTTAGAAGGGCAAACCTTGTGCCAGTGATGGGGCCCTCAAACTTCAAACCTTACCGTAGCAGCTGCCGAGCCTTGTCGAGGCTGCGTTGGCGGCATATCTGACACACCGCAGACGCAGCCTCGCCAAGGCTCGGCAGCTGCTACGCACAACCATTCCTCAAGAGGGCGGGCTGTTGCTTTTTCCACACTCGTCCCGGCCACTGTGGTTTTTTCATCACTGCCAAGGCCTGTGATGCCCGCAAACGCGGCCCGTCGCCCCATGGCACAGCCCTTGCTAAATCCCTGACAAAACCTTAGCCAAGGAGTCTCCATGCGCCCTTTATCTTTTCGCCGTGTCCTTTCATACCTGGGACTTGGCGCCGTGCTGCTGGCCGGCACCGCTCAGGCGCAACCCCATGACGGCGGGGTGCTGAACCTGGTGGCCCAACCCGAACCGCCGTCGCTGATGCACGGCGTGGTCAGCCACGTGTCCACCCAGTACGTCAGCGGCAAGATCCTCCAGGGCCTGCTGACCTTCGACACCGACCTGAAACCCAAACCGGTATTGGCCAAGGCCTGGACCGTTTCCCCCGATGGCCTGACCTACACCTTCGATTTGCAGGACAACGTGCGCTGGCATGACGGCCACGCGTTCACCGCCGATGACGTGGTGTTCAGCTTCCAGACCTTCTACCCCGAAGTGGACAAGCGCCTGGGCGGGGTCTTCACCGAGTACGTCGACAGCATCACCGCGAAGGGCCCGCTGCAGGTGGTGTTCCAGCTCAAGAAACCCTTCGCGCCGTTGCTCTCGGCCCTGGGCAGCGGGCTGCGGCCTGTGGTGCCCAAGCACCTCTACGAGAACACTGACTTTCGCAACAACCCCTATAACCTCAAGCCTGTCGGCACCGGCCCGTTTGTGTTTGTGGAGTGGAAACGCGGCGCCTATATCAAGCTGGCAAAGAACCCCGACTACTGGAAAAAGGGCCTGCCACACCTGGATGCGATCATCTTCCACGTGATCCCGGACGGCTCGTCCCGCGCTGCGGCGTTCGAGCGCAACGACGTGCAGGTGCTGCGCAGCGGTGATGCCGACTATTCCGACCTCAAGCGCCTGACCGCCTTGCCGGACGTGCAGTCGTCGGAAAAAGGCTGGGAGCTGTATTCCGGCCTGGCCTTCCTGCAGATCAATACGCGCAAGCCGCCGCTGAACAACCCCAAGGTGCGCCAGGCGATCCTGTATGCGCTGAACCGCCAGTTCATCGTCGACAACATCTTCTTCGGTTCGGGCAAGGTTGCCCCCGGCCAGTTCGTGTCCACCTCGCCGTACCACGACCCGCAATTGCCGCAGTACACCTATGACGTGAAAAAAGCCAAGGCGCTGATTGCCGAGTCCGGCGTGGACGTGGGCGCCGTACGGATTCGCCTGCTCAACGGCGAGAAGGGCGGTGCCTGGGAGCGCCTGGCCGAATACACCAAGCAAGCCCTGCAGCCGCTGGGCTTCAAGGTACAAGTGGTGACGTCCGACGCCGCCACCTGGTTCCAGCGCGTCAGCGACTGGGACTTCGACCTGACCTACAACTTCATCTTCCAGATCGGCGACCCGTACCTGACCAACGCCTACCTGTACCGCTCCGACTACATCCTCAAGACTTCGCCATTTGCCAACGTCAGCGGCTACAACAGCCCCGAGGCCGATGCCCTGTGGACCCAGGTCGCCAACACCCCGGAAGGCCCGGAACGCACCAGGCTCTATAGCCAGTTGGAAAACGTGCTGAACACCGACCTGCCGATCGCGCCGATCTTCGAAATGCGCTACCCGACACTGTTCCACAAAGAGGTGAAGAACCTGCTGCAAACCGCCACCAGCCTTAACGAAGACTACGAAAGCGTCTACCTCGACGCGCCTGCACCATGAACGGGTTGCTGTATTTCAGCGGTCGCCTGCTCAAGGCACTGTTGATGATTGTGGCGGTGCTGGTGCTGGGCTTTTTACTGATCCGCCTGGCGCCGGGTGACCCGGCGCTGCTGTTGGCCGGCGAGGCGGGGGTGGACGATGTGCAGTTCATCGAACACTTGCGCCAGGCCATGGGCCTGGACAAGCCGTTGCTCACGCAGTTGCTGATCTACCTGGGCAATATCGCCCATCTGGACCTGGGTTATTCCTACCGCAACCAGACCTCGGTGTGGTCGCTGATTGCCGAGCGCTTGCCGGCAACACTGGCCCTGATGGGCTCGGCATTTTTGCTCTCGTCGGTGCTTGGCGTCACCCTGGGGACGTTGGCCGCCCGGGCCCGACAGAAGCGTCACTGGCTGGATGGCGTGATCTCCCACGGCGCATTGCTGCTGTATGCGATGCCGCCATTCTGGCTGGCGATGCTGCTGATCCTGTTGTTCTCCGTCAGCCTCGATTGGTTGCCGGCGTTTGGCATGGAAACGGTGGCACAGGACTTTTCCCTGCTCGACCGGCTCAAGCACCTGCTGCTGCCGTGCGTGTCGTTGAGCGTGCTGTTTCTCGCCTTGTATATCCACCTGACCCGCGCCGCCGTGCTCGACGCCCTTGGCCAGGAATACGTGCGCACCGCCCACGCCAAGGGCCTGCACCCGCGGCGGATTTTGTACGTGCATGTGCTGCGCAATGCGCTGTTGCCGGTGGTGACCTTTGCCGGTTTGCAACTGGGCCAGTTGGCCAGCGGCGCGTTGCTGGTGGAGGTGGTGTATTCCTGGCCGGGGATTGGTCGCTTGATGTACGACTCGCTGGCCCAGCGTGACTACGGTGTGTTGATGGGCGGTTTCCTGGTGATCTCGATTCTAGTGGTGGGCTTTAACGTGTTGACCGATGTGATCTGTCGTTTTCTCGACCCGCGTATCGGTGCAGGAGTGCAAGGCTGATGCTGGTTTTCCGACGTTTTGTGCGCCAGCCTGCGGCGTTGATCGGTGCGCTGTTTTTGCTGCTGCTGACGCTGTTGGCGATCGCCGCCCCCTGGCTGACCAGCAGCTCGCCATGGGAGATGAACAGCCCGCCGATGCTCGCGCCATTCCACGACCCGGCCCATTGGCTGGGCAGTGACCTGCTCGGTCGCGACCTCGCCAGTGGCCTGCTGTACGGCGCGCGGGTGTCCCTGGCCGTGGGGGCGCTGGCCAGCCTGGCGACCCTGGTGGTGGGCCTGCTGGTCGGCGCGGTCGCCGGCTATTTCGGTGGCTGGCTCGACGGTGTGCTGATGCGCATTGCCGAGTTCTTCCAGATCATTCCGCAACTGGTACTGGCGGTGATCCTGGTGGCGATCCTTGAGCCGTCCCTGTTCTCCATCGTGCTGGCCATCGCACTCGTAGCGTGGCCGGCGGTGGCGCGGTTGGTGCGCAGTGAGTTCCTGACCCTGCGCCAGCGCGAATTCGTGCAGGCCGCGCGTGTGCTGGGGCAGTCGCCGCTGGGGATCATCGCCCAGCAGATCCTGCCCAACGCCCTGGCGCCGCTGCTGGTGACCATGACCTTTGTCATGGCCACGGCGATCCTCACCGAAGCGGCCCTGGCGTTTCTCGGCTTGAGCGACCCGGAAGCCATGAGCTGGGGCTACATGATCAATGCCTCCCGTGGCTTGCTGCGGGACGCCTGGTGGATGAGCTTTCTGCCGGGGTTGGCGATTGTGCTGTGCGTGCTGGCGGTCAATCGAGTCGGTGAAGGTTTGCGTGTGGCCTTTGAGCCCGGGAGGTCGCTATGACGTTGTTGAGTGTTGAACATTTGCGTATCGCCTTGCCGGCCGGTGCGGATCGCAGCCATGCGCTGTATGACCTGTCGCTGCAACTGAGCAGTGGCGAATGCTTGTGTGTGGTAGGTGAATCCGGTTCCGGCAAGTCAATGCTGGCCAAGGCTTTGCTGCGCCAGTTGCCGGCCCCGCTGAAGGTGGAAAGCGGGCGCCTGGTGTTTCGCGACGAAGACCTGGCCGACCGCAGCGAAGAGGCCATGCGCCAACTGCGCGGGCGGGATATCAGCATGGTATTCCAGGAGCCCATGAGCGCCCTCAACCCACTGTTGCGGGTGGGCCAACAGATCGATGAAACCCTGCGCGCCCATGGCGTGGCGGCGGCACGGGTGCGGCGTCAGCGGGTGGTGGATTTGCTCGGTTATGTCGGCTTGCCCGACCCTGAGCGCTTGCGACTGGCGTATCCGTTTGAACTGTCTGGCGGGCAGCGTCAGCGGGTGGTGATCGCCATGGCCCTGGCGTTTGATCCGGCGCTGTTGATTGCCGATGAGCCGACCTCGGCGCTGGACGTGACCACCCAGGCGCAGATTCTCGACCTGCTGCGCAAGATCCAGCAGGACAAGGGCATGGCACTGTTGTTTATCACCCACGACTTTGCCGTGGTCGAGGCGATTGCCGACCGGGTGCTGGTGCTGGAAAAGGGCCGGGTGGTGGAGCAGGGCACGGCCCCGGCGGTGTTGCGTGTGCCCCGGGAAGATTACACCCGGCAGTTGTTGGCGGCGGTGTCGGCGCAACCGCTGGTGCCACGTACGCAGGTGGCTGGCCCTGTGGTGCTGAAGGCCGAAGCGCTGGGCAAGGTGTTCCGCAGCCGCAGCGGTTGGTGGGGGCGGCGTACGACTCAGGCGTTGGATGCGGTTCAGCTGCAATTGCGTGAAGGCGAGACGTTGGGGATTGTGGGGGAGTCGGGGTCGGGCAAGTCGACCCTGGGTCGGTGCCTGGTGCGTTTGCTGCGTGCTGACAGCGGGCGGATCGAGTGGTTGGGGCGGGAGGTCGCGGGGTTGTCTGAAGGGCGGCTGCGAGCGTTGCGCAGTGATGTGCAGATGATTTTCCAGGATCCGTTTGCCTCGCTCAATCCGCGGCAGACGGTGGGGCAGATTGTTATGACTGGGCCTTTGGTGCAGGGGGTTTCCAAGGCGGATGCCGAGCGGCGGGCCCGTGAGTTGCTGGGGTTGGTGGGGTTGCCGGCAGCGGCGTTTGAGCGGTTTCCTCATGAGTTTTCCGGGGGGCAACGGCAGCGCATAGGGATCGCCCGGGCGTTGGCGGTGGAGCCTAAGGTGTTGATCGCTGATGAGTGTGTGTCGGCGCTTGATGCGCTGATCCAGGTGCAGATTCTGGAGTTGCTGGAGTCGCTGCAGCGGCGGTTCAGGTTGAGCATTGTGTTTATTACTCATGACTTGCGGGTGGCTGCGCGGTTGTGTGACCGGATTGCGGTGATGCGTCAGGGGAGGGTGGTGGAGCAGGGGGAGACGGCGGCGCTGTTTGCTGATGCGCGGCATCCTTATACGCGGGAGTTGTTGATGGCTGAGGCCATCTGACTTGGGGTGTTGGGGTTGGGGGCATATCCGTTATTCAGGTAACGGCCACCTATGGTTTCGCTCTTACAGCGAGTCACATTGCAAAAGCGGCAAAGGCGACCTGAGTGTTAGAGCAAAAGCAGAGCCGCTTTATGTGGGAGCGGGCTTGCTCGCGAAGAACCTGAGAGCGCCGCGTTGAATCAGGATGTTCGCGTTATCGTTAACGACCTTCGCGAGCAAGCCCGCTCCCACATTTGGATCGTGTCCACCTTTGATTTTGCTGTTGCTTCACCACACTCAACCCTTTCACTTATTGAGAAACCTCCATGCCGACCTCTTTCACCGAACTGCCAGTGATCCAGGGCCAACCACTGGAAATCCGCCCCAACCGTCACCTGAGCATCACCCATCACGCGGGCACCACCCAACCCGACACGGTAGTGTTCTTCTGCCACGGCGCCGGCGGCAACAAGGACCAGTGGCGCCACCAATGGCAATCCCTGAAAACCCAAGGCTACAGTCTGGTCGCCTGGGACCTGCTCGGCCACGGCGCCAGCGCAAAACCCCGCAACCCCGAGGCCTACGCCTGGCCCGAACTGGTCGCCGATTACCTGGAAATCCTCAGGCGCTACGGCGGCTCCCGCAACCTCATCGTCGCCCACTCCTTCGGCACTGGCCTGACCCTGAGCGCCTTGCTGGCCAAACCCGCGATCCCCATCGAAGCCGTATTGCTGCTGGGCACCCGACTCCACAGCATCAGCCGGAGCGGCGGCCTGATGCGTCTACCCGCATGGCTCCTGGAATGGCTGCGCCCACTGCTGGCCAAAGGTTTCCGCCAGGCCGCATGGAACGCCAAGGCCGACCCCGCACTGGTCGCCTACGAAGAAAAACTCACCGAGCGCAACCCGCTGTACATGTTCAAGGCCCTGATGAAAAACGTCCAATGGCCAGACGCCAATGCACTGCTCACCCTGACCCTGCCTGTGAGTGTGCTGGCCGGCGACACCGACGGCCTGACCCCGGCCAGCGGCGGCGAAGCACTCGCCCGGCATTTGCCCAATGCCGAGTATCAGTTGTTGCCCGAATGCGGCCACCAACTCATGCTGGAAAAACCCGATGAGGTATTGGCCGCATTTCAGCGCCTGCTGTCAGCTCAGCGGGACGGCAGTTTCCAGCGCTCACGGTAGAGGTCGTACTGCGCGGCGGGCAGTTGCACCAGCAGCGGGTTTTCTCGCGGGTCCAGCCAGGCAAACAACGCCTGGATATTCACCGGGTCCATCGCCGTGCAGCCCAATGTTCCCGAACTGACGCTGCGCCAGATATGCAGGAAAATACACGAGCCGCCGTTGGCCAAAGCCGGTGTGTTGTGCTCGACAAAAATCCCCTGGCGGTACAGCTGGTCCTTGCGCAGCATCCGCTCGGAACTGGTCCAGTCCTTGTTCACCGCCGAGCTGTCCACCAGGGTGTTGTAATGGCTGGACTGGCTGTCATCCACGCATTCGCGGGTGGCGGTACTGGCCGCGTAAGGCAAGCGGGTGTCAGCGGTGGGGGCGTAGCCGAAGGCACCGCCGAGTTTGAAGATGCCGGCCGGGGCCTTGCCATCGCCTTCATGCTTGAGGGGCTGCTGGTCGGGGGTGGGCGTCGTAAGGCCGGTGCCCCACGCCATGCCGTTTTTACCGACCACGATGGCAAAGGGTTCGCCGACTTTCTGAAAGCCTTGCCCGTGCCGCTCATAGCGTTGTGCGGTGCCCTGGAGGGCGTTCCAGCCCGGGGTGGTGACCACGATCAGTTGCCGGCTGGTCTCGGGGATTTGCGCGAGTGCCACGTTTGAAAGCAGCGTCAGCAGCGCCGCGCAGGTTTTGATGAGCGTGTTCAACGGCGTTCAGTCCTTGAAAAGAGGGAAACCTCAAACGCTAGTTTTTGCCCCGGGCTTTATCAAGCTGAAGCTGTGTTGTGATGTTACCGCAGCGGTTCGATAGGGAAGTCCATCGGCTCGGCCCGCACCGGATTGCGGCTGTAGGTGAAGTGCCACCATTCGCCGGCATAACCGGTAAAGCCTTCCTTGGCCATCGCAGCGCTCAACCGTTGGCGATTCTGGCGTGCCGCCTGGCTGATGTGGGGGCTGTTGGTGTGGGCCATTTCGTCGAAGCAATCAAAACCGGTGCCCATGTCCAGGCCGCCATCGGGCAAGCGTCGACCGTAACCGGCGGCGCAATCCACCGCCGCGGTGTCGGCGCTCCAGGCCTGAGCTGGCCGCGCATCGGGACCGGTCAGGGTCACGTCCACTGCCGCGCCCCGGGAGTGGTTGGAAACCTTGGCCACGTAGCCCAGGCGCCAGAAATCCTGCTTGTTCACCCGGGGGTAGAACTCGGCCTTGGCCGGATCCCCCGGCAGGCTGGCGAAGCGGCCCATGTTCGCCACGGCACGGCTGGGACGATAGCAGTCGAAGACCTTCAAGCCGTAACCCTGCCTGGCCAACTCGGCCTGGACCCGTACCAGTGCCTTTGCCGCGTCGGCAGACAGCACGCATTCGGCTGCGTTGTAGCCGTCCAGCGGCGCTCCGGTGAAGTTGTGGGGGCTGGCGTAGCGAATGTCCTGGGCGATGCTCGGGTCGAGGCTGCGCAGGTAAACCATGTTGGCCGGCATCGGCGTGTCTGCCGCTACCGGCGTGGCGAGCACGATCAGGCTCAGGGCGGCAAGAGAAAGGGAAGAGTAGGGCATGGCGGGCCGGGCTCGGACGGTGGCTTAAGCGCGCCACACTAGCAATGCCCGCCCCATGCCGCCAGTGCTACGGCGCGGCGTTGGGCACAAATGCCACGCTGCCACCGTCACGCTTGTGGAACAACCGTTCACCATTGTCCGGCTGGGTAGTGATGACCTGATGATCGTTGCCCAGGTAGGCCAGCGGCGTCGGGTCATCCTTGGTGGACTGCGCGACAATAATTGTGCGCTTGGGATCAAAGGTGCGGCCGCTGGTTTTTTCCAGCCAGCCCATGAACGCCGCACTGTCGCCCTGGCGCGGGAAGTCCTGGGTTTCGGCAACGTAGTAGAACGGCGTCCCGTGATTTTGCAGGTACATCGGTACCT
Organism: Pseudomonas sp. C6002; assembly: GCF_013385805.1. Lineage (NCBI taxonomy): Bacteria > Pseudomonadati > Pseudomonadota > Gammaproteobacteria > Pseudomonadales > Pseudomonadaceae > Pseudomonas > Pseudomonas sp. C6002. The sequence continues at coordinate 20,606 of NZ_JACAPH010000020.1, forward strand.
TGTTGTCGACTTCCACCATCACCATCTGCCACGCGTTCCATGGCGCGCTTTTCACTGCTTGCGCTTGAACGTCCTCGGCGAAACGGGTCACGCCGCCATTGCCATTGGTCCACGGATACACCACCCCGAGTACCAGCAGCATCACCCCGGCAGCGATGCCGAACCCACGGTACCAACCCCGGCCGACCGTGCCTTTGCGGGCGATACGCTCACTGACCCACCACGCCGCCAGCAACTGCGCGAACGGCACCAGCGGCAGCACGTAGTAACTGCGCCGGCTGCCACTGGCGGTGAAGAACACAAACAGCAGGCCCAGCCCCCACACCAGCCAACGGGTGTTGGGCGGGGTGTCGCGCCAATGCCGCACGGCGAGCCACAGGCCCAGCACCCAGCACGGCGCCCAGGGCAAGGTGTAGGCCGGCAGGTAGATCAGGTAGGTGTAGATCGGACCCATATGGTCGAACGGGTCGAAGAAGCGCACCACGTTTTCCCGGAACACCAGTTCCAGGCCGCTTGCACCGTAGGTCGGTGCGCCGTAGAGGTGGGACAGCACAAACGGGATCGCGTAGAACGCCCCGGCAATGATCACGGCCAGCACCAGCCGCAGGTTGAGGTGGCGTTTGTAGCGCTGTTCGCTGAGCAAGTGCGGCAACAACACCAGGCCCGGCAGCACAAAACCGATCAAGCCCTTGAACAGTGACGTCGCCGCCAGCAACAGGAAGAACACCGTGTAGCGCCCCAGCCGCGTATCGTCCGGCCCGCGCCAATACCACCAGACGGCGGCGAGCACGCCGCATACGGTCAGCACGTCCGCCGTGGCCACCCGGGCCCAGAAGAGGAAGTAGAAGGTGGTCGCGAGCATCCAGCCGGCAATCAGGCCGGTGCCTTTGCGGAACAGTTGCTCGCCGATCAGGTACACCAGCCAGATGCTCAGCCACGCCGAGATCACCGATGACAAGCGCAACGACCACGGCCCCAGGCCGCCCATCAGGTTGGCAAACCCGGTGATCAGCCAATACGACGGCAAGGGTTTGTCGTAGTACGGGGTGCCCTTGAGGTACGGGTCGAAGTAGTCGCCGCTTTGCAGCATCTGCAGGGTGATGTTCGCCCAGCGGGTTTCCGGGCCCCACAGGTCGCGGGCGCCCAGGCCCAGCAGCAGGATCAGGGCCGACACGCCCAGGAGCAGCAGCAGGGCGCCGCGTTCGGTTTTCCAGAAGTTCATGGAGCGGTTCCGATGTGGGATGAGTGTTGAATGGGGTCACCCCACATTAGGGCGCCTGTGTTACGGCAATTGCGGGTAGATGATGATCTCCAGGTCACCCTTGTAATAACGCTTGCCCCCCAACGGCAGCTGGCCGGCTTCGCGCATTTCGCTGGTGCTCCTGACCCGCATCAGCACGCCCACCGGGCCTTGCTGGCGCGCCTGCTTGAGCCAGGCTTGAACGCTGTCGAGATCCACCTTGCGGTGCATCGAGTCGGCGTATTGCAGGCCGTAGCGCAGTTCGCCTTCGGTGTTGTAGAGCGTCACTTCCGGCCGCCGCAGGCGCCATGCCAGGGCCGACGCCGATTCCAGTTCGTTGCTCAGCAGCGCTTGGGTCTTTTGGAGCTCGTCCAGGTGCTGGAGCACGAACTGGTCAGGCATCTGGTTATCTTCGACCACCGCCGGCATGCCGGCGGGCAACAGCGCCACCAGCAGGCCAATGCCCAACGCCGGCATCGCCCACAGCGCCAGTGGGCGGAAGGCTTGAAGCAGGTTGGCGAGCATCCAGCCCATCAGCACGATGAACGTCAGGGACAGGTTGAACATCTCGCTGTGGCTGTTGCCGTACAACGGCCGGTCGATTTGCAGGTAGATCAGCGTCACCATCGCCGCGAGGCCGATGCCCAGGTTGAGCAGGCCATTGACGCGCAGCGTGCGGGTGCGGGCGTTGGCCAGCAGGTCGATCAACGCATGGCCCATCAGCAACGCCAGCGGCAGCAGGCACGGCATGATGTAGGTCGGCAGCTTGCCGTTGCTCAGGCTGAAAAAGCCCAGGGGCAGCAGCAACCACAGCGCCAGGAAGACGATGGCCGGTTGGCGCTTTTCCTTCCAGGCCTTGCACAGTGTCGCCGGCAGCAGCGCCGCCCATGGCAGGCACGACACCACCATCAGCGGCAGGTAGAACCACCAGGGACGTGCATGCTGGGCATTGTCGGAGGCGAACCGGCGGATGTGCTCGTGCCAGAAGAAGAAACGCCAGTAGTCCGGTTCCTGCAGGTGGATCGTCAGCGCCCAGGGCAGGCACACCACGGCCGCCACCAGAATCGCCAGCGGCCCGTAGCGCAGCAGTTCCCCCAGGCGACGTTGCCAGAGCATGTAAGGCAGGGCGATCAACACCGGCAGCAACCACGCGAGGAAACCCTTGGTCATGAAACCCATGCCGCAGGCCACACCCAACAACGTCCAGCTGGCGAGGCGCGCACGGGGGGTGGAGCTGTCGAGGGCAAACCACAGCGCCGCCAGGCTCAGGTTGACCCAAAAGGTGAATTGCGGATCCAGGTTGGAATAACCGGCTTGCCCGGCCACCAGGCCGAAACTCATGTAGAGCAGCGCGCAGGCGAAGCTCTTGCGCGGGTCGTTCCACAGCCGGCGGGCGATCAGGTAGGCGAGCACGACGCTCAGGCCGGTGGTCAGGGCGGAAGCGATGCGCACGCCGAACAGGTTTTCACCGAACAACGCCTGGCCCAGTGCAATGAGCCAGTAGCCGGCGGCGGGTTTTTCGAAATAGCGCACGCCCATGAAGTGCGGTGCCACCCAGTCGCCGCTGATGAGCATTTCCTGGCTGATCTGGGCGTAGCGGGTTTCGTCAGGAATCCATAGGCCATGCAGGCCCAGTGGCAGTAGATAGAACATCACGAATGCCAGTAGTAATACGGGCAATGGTTTAAGGCGGGTCATGAATATTGCACTCTCAAGCGGTATTGACGGTAGATCAGCGCGAGCGCTGGATCAGCCATGCGCGAGGGGTGGAGGGTGGTCTTGGTCGGGTAGAAATGCGGCACAGAACGTTATTCCTTAAACAGTCTGTTAGTGGGGGGGCGAAACTGAATATCGCTGTGCCCCAGTCAAGCTCGTTAAACGTGTGGCGTCCAATAAGTCATCGAAGGTCATCGTCATGTTGTTAACTTGTGAAAAGTTAGTGGGCTAATAAATTTTTGACAAAAATTCAATTAAAACCATAGACGATGCCACGGTCTGGCTGTCTTTTTGCTGAACGAACTTGAATGATTAAATGTTAAGAAGTGTTCTAAAGTTGTTTAAGCACGGCGGCCCAGTCCTTACTGTTCAAAATACCCAGCGCCTTGAACTTGCCATCGGGCAGCAGCTTTACAAACAATGCACTGCCGTATTCAGCATGGGCAGCGTGTGAGTAGCCCAATGCCTCCTCGAAGTCGCTGATGCAGGCGCTGTGGGTGACCACCAGCAGGTTGCGGTCCGCGTGTTTATGCGGGCGCAGTTCCTCGCCGATGGCAGGGCCGCAGATGGCCAGGGGCCCGGGTGACAATTCGGCCTTGCCGAACATGAAAAGCGAGGTCTGCGCGGTGCGGGTGGTGGGGCTGCTCAGTACGTCGGTGTTTTCCATGCCCAGGGTCTGGAAGGCCTTGCCCACGGCACTGGCAGACAACGAGCCGAGCGTGGTCAGGCCGTCTGCCGGGCCCAGGCAAGGGTTGTTGGAGCGGTCACAGCGTTCCTCATGGCGGACCAGCACCACCAGGTCTCCGTTACGCCAGGCTTCCAGGGTTCCGGAGGTGAGCAGGCGGTGGCCCACGCCCAGGTCCAGCGGCGATCTTGGCCACCAGATGAACGCCGTTACTGCCAGGCTAATCATCACGATACCTGCCACGCCCAGCCACAGTTTGTTCAGCTGTTTTACAAATGCCCAGCGCGAGCGAGACTTGCTCAGGGTCAGGTCAACCACACTATTCACCATTGGTAACTTCCAGGCGTTAATCCGGTAACTGGCAGCGGCAAGTTAGGCAGGCGCCAAGTGAGTAGCGCTGATGCAGGAATATGCAAAAGCGTGTCACAGGGGCGCTGTCTTTTTGCTGAACATACCGATATAAAAAATTGTTCACTTGCACTAACGGGCGTTTGAAATAACCAGCCTGTTATCTGCCCATGGACGGCAATTTAAAGTGCAGCAGGTGGCGGCCGGGTGAAATCGATGTGAAAAATTTGCAGGGGTCATGGGGCGCTCCTTTTGCCCATGGTTGTGACATAAAAATGTGACAACCGTTATTCTCCGGCTTAAGTCCAGAAGCTTGTGGGGAGGGGTGATGCTGCAGGTACAAGGGGTATTCAAGAGTTATGGCACGCCGCAGGGGCCGTTGACCGTGCTGGCGGGTGTCGACCTGTACCTGGGAGCGCGCAGCAGCCTGGCGTTGATGGGTGAGTCGGGCAGTGGCAAAAGCACGCTGCTGCATTTGGTGGCCGGGCTCGACCAGGTCGACCGTGGCAGCATCCAGGTCGGCGACCAGCGCCTGGACCAGATGAGTGAGGCGCAACTGGCCCACTGGCGTCGCACCGAGATCGGCCTGGTGTTCCAGCAGTTCAACCTGATCGGCAGCCTGCGGGTCGAAGACAACCTGGCCTTCCAGGCGCGCCTGGCCGGGCGCCTCGATCCGGCGTGGCAAGCGCAGCTTGTGGAGCGACTCGGCCTGGGTGACTTGCTCAGGCGTTACCCCGAACAACTGTCCGGCGGCCAGCAGCAACGGGTAGCGGTAGGACGAGCCCTGGCGTCGCGCCCCGGCTTGCTGCTGGCGGACGAACCCACCGGTAACCTCGACGAAGGCACCAGTGACGAAGTGCTGCAACTGCTGCTGGACCTGCTGCGGGACAGCCCCACCAGCTTGCTGATGGTCACCCACAGCCCGCGCATCGCGGCGCGCCTTGACCAGCAGGTGGTGTTGCATCGCGGCCAGGTACTCGCTGCGGACGCCCGCTGACATGCGCGTCTTCCACTGGACACTGCGCGCGCTGCTCAGCCATTGGCGTCGCCACCCTGTGCAATTCTTCAGTGTGCTCACTGGCCTGTGGCTGGCCACCGCGCTGTTGACCGGCGTGCAAGCCCTCAACAGCCAGGCGCGGGACAGCTACGCGCGGGCCAGCCAGCTGATCGGCGGCGAACCCCAGGCCAGCCTCAGTGCGCCGGACGGTGCGAGCTTCCCCCAGGCGCTGTTTGCCGACCTGCGCCGCGCCGGGTGGCCGGTGTCGCCGGTGGTGCAGGGCCGCGTGCAGCTCAAGGGCCATGAAGACCCGCGCCTGCAAGTGATGGGCATCGACCCGGTGTCGTTGCCCGGCGGTGGCGCGCTGGCCGGGCAGACCCTGGACCGGGCGCAGATGGTCGCGTTCTTCAACCCGCCGGGACGCACCTGGATCGCGCCGCAGACCTTGCAGTCTCTGGGCCTGAAAGAGGGCGACCAGCCGCTGACAGCCGCCGGGCTGGCGCTGCCGCCGCTGCATGTTCAAGCGGACATGGCCCCCGGCGTCTTACTGACCGATATCGGCTTCGCCCAACCGCTGCTGGACATGCCCCAACGCCTGTCGCGGTTGCTGCTGGACAAGGCCTTTGCCGCCGCGCATCCCGCTCTGCCGCCGGAACTGGGCGCGCAACTGCAGCTCAAGCAGGCCGAGGAAAACAACCTCGCGCGCCTCACTGAAAGCTTCCATCTGAACCTCGATGCGCTGGGCTTTCTGTCCTTTGTGGTGGGCCTGTTTATCGTGCATGCCGCCATCGGCCTGGCGCTGGAGCAGCGGCGCGGCCTGCTGCGAACCTTGCGGGCGTGCGGGGTCAGTGCGCGGATGCTGATCCTCAGCCTGGCGGTGGAACTCGGTGGCCTGGCCGTGCTGGGTGGCCTGGCGGGCGTGGCCAGCGGGTACTTGCTGGCCAGCCTGTTGCTGCCGGATGTAGCCGCCAGCTTGCGCGGCCTGTATGGCGCCGAGTTGCCCGGCCAACTGAGCCTCAGCCCGCTGTGGTGGCTCAGTGGCCTGGGCCTGGGTTTGCTCGGCGCGTTGCTCGCCGGGGCCAGCAGCCTGTGGCGGGCGGCGCGTTTGCCGTTGTTGGCGCTGGCCAATGCCCAGGCCTGGCACCAGGCCCATGGGCGCTGGCTGCGACGCCAGGGCTGGGTGGCGGGTTCGGCCTTACTGGTTGCGCTGTTGGCACTGGTATTTGGCGACAGCCTGGCCAGTGGTTTTGTATTGATGGCGGCCTTGTTGCTGGGCGCTGCGCTGGGCTTGCCGGTGGTGCTCAATGGCGTGCTCAAGGCGGTATTGGGGCGCAGCCGTTCGGTGCTGGGGCAATGGTTTCTCGCCGATTGCCGCCAGCAGTTGCCGGCCCTGAGCCTGGCGCTGATGGCCTTGCTGCTGGCGTTGGCCGCCAATATCGGCGCGGGCTCGATGACCTCGGGCTTTCGCCAGACCTTCAACAACTGGCTGGAACAACGCCTGACCGCCGAGTTGTACCTCAACCCGCAAAACCCGGCCCAGGCCGAGGCGCTGCAAACCTGGCTGGTACAGCAGCCCCTGGTGCAGACAGTGCTGCCGACCTGGCAGGTTGCGGTGCAGTTGCAGGGGTGGCCGGCTGACCTGTTCGGCGTGGTCGACGACCCTACTTATCGCCAGCATTGGCCGCTGCTGGAAGCGGCGGCGAACCCATGGAGCCAGTTGTTGCAGGACGACAGCCTGATGCTCAGTGAGCAAATGGCACGCCGGCTCAAGGTGCGGCTGGGCGATGTGGTCAGCATCCCCACGCCCCAAGGTCCATGGTCGCCGAAGGTCGTGGGGATTTATGCCGACTACGGCAACCCCAAGGGCCACTTGCTGGTGAATTCGCGGCACCTGTTGCAGCACTGGCCGGGATTGTCGCCGGCGCGTTTCAACCTGCGGGTTTTGCCGGGCAACGTGCCGCCGCTGGTGCGTGCAGTACAGGAACGGTTTGCCCTCGAAGACAGCCGCATCGTCGATCAGCAGCAGCTCAAGGGCTGGTCGAGCCAGGTATTCGAACGAACTTTTGCCGCCACCGCCGCCCTTAACAGCCTGACCCTGGGCGTCGCCGGCGTGGCGTTGTTTATCAGCCTGCTGACCCAGAGCCAAAGCCGCCTCGGCCAGTTGGCCCCGCTGTGGGCGCTGGGCGTGACACGACGCCAATTGATGCTGCTCAACCTCGGCCAGACCTGGCTGCTGGCGGTGCTGACCCTGGTGCTGGCGTTGCCGCTGGGCTTGCTGCTGGCGTGGTGCCTGGACGTGGTGATCAACGTCCAGGCCTTCGGCTGGCGCCTGCCGTTGCAGGTGTTCCCGGGGCAACTGGCGCAACTGCTGGGTCTGGCGATGCTGGCCACCTTGCTGGCTTCGGCCTGGCCGTTGTGGCAGCTGTACCGCAGTCGCCCGGCGGATTTGCTGAGGACCTTTGCCAATGAAGATTAAGTGCCTGCTATGGGCGACGTTCCTGCTGCTGGGCGCCTGCGACAAACCACCTGCACCTGAAGAAAGCTTCGCCGGACTGGGCAGCCAGGCCGCGGACTTTGCCCAGGTGGTGCCCGGCAAGGTCTTCAGCTTTCCCCAGGACCATGGCCCCCATGACGGCTATCGCATCGAATGGTGGTACCTCACCGCCAACCTCAAGGATGCCGAGGGCAATGCCTACGGCGTGCAATGGACGCTGTTTCGCAACGCACTCAAGGCCGGCCCGACACAACCCGGCTGGCACGACTCGACGATCTGGCTCGGCCACGCCGCCGTCACCTCGGCCACCCGCCATTACGCCAGCGAACGCTACGCCCGCGGCGGCGTGGGGCAGGCGGGGGCCCAGGCGGTGCCGTTCAATGCCTGGATCGATGACTGGAATTTCGCCACCCGCCCCGGTGCAGCCAGCCCCCTGGCGGACATGCAACTCAAGGCTGCAGGCGAGCATTTCAACTACGACCTGCACCTGACCTCCAGCCGCCCGCTGGTGCTCCAGGGGGATAACGGCTACAGCCGCAAGTCCGACCAGGGCCAGGCGTCGTACTACTACAGCCAGCCGTTTTTCCAGGCAGATGGCCGCGTGACCATCGATGGAAAATCTTACCAAGTCACCGGCAACGCCTGGCTCGATCGCGAATGGAGCAGCCAGCCCCTGACCGCCAGCCAGACTGGCTGGGACTGGTTCTCCCTGCACCTGGACAGTGGCGAGCAATTGATGCTGTTTCGGGTGCGGCAGAAAGACGGACCGTCCTACCTGACCGGCACCTGGATCGACAAAGAGGGCCACACACAGACCCTGCACAACCAGGATATTCAACTGACGCCGCTGGGCACGACTGCCATTGATGGGCGCAGCATTCCCACCCAGTGGTCATTGAAGATCCCGGGCAAACATCTGGATATCACCACGGAAGCGGTCAACCCAAAGGCCTGGATGAACCTGAGCATTCCTTACTGGGAGGGGCCGGTGAAATTTCAGGGTGGGGTGGGGTATCTGGAGATGACGGGGTATTGAGTCCGACGATTTTTTGTAGGCCTTGATTACCTGCGAGGTAGGTGATTTCCCAAATGTAATTTCAGCTGTTCCAACCTTGTGTCCGGGCCGTGTTCGCCTGCCTATATTCCTGCGCCATATCCATTACATCAGGGATGTAAGTGATGGCGCAGGGATACATCAATGAGCGCACCACGGACTACCTCAGTTTGAAATCCCGGTTACTGACCGGGGCCAGTGGGCAACTTTCCGATCAATTCGACGCGTTGAACCTGCATTTGCGTCAGGCAAGCCTGGTGACGCCGGGGCAGATGGTGATCGTTCCCGATGCCTACGCTGTGGCTTGCACTACTGATGATGCATGGTTGATGCGCCATGCCCAGGAGATTCAGCGCAATCTGGAGTTGGATGCCTCGGCTGGGGCGGCGGTGATCAATAACTATGATCTATTCCAGAGTTTATTGGCTTATAGCTCGGTGGGAGTCGGCAGTTCGACGGCGGCCTGGGGGCGACACCTGGACGAGGTTCAGCGCACTCTGGAAGAAATTGAGCGTTTGCATCAACAACTCAAGGATGGAGCCTTGAATAAGAAAGCGTTTATCCAGAAGCGGCAGATGTTGTTCCGGCGCTTGGATACTCAACTTCAAGGTGCGGCGCGATTTGGCACGAGCCTGAAAACCAATAAGTCACTGAAAAAAGTACTGGGTATTTCCACCAAGAGTTATCTGCACAAGAGTGAAATCGTGGGCTACACGCAGCGGATTCGCAGCATTGCCGAGACGTCGAGGTTTTTGGGCAAGGGGACGTATGTGGGGTTGGCGTTGGATGTGGGTGTGGCGGGGTTGGAGATCAAGGAAGCATGTATGGAGGGGCGGGAGGCGATGTGTAGGCGGGCGAAGTATGTGGAGGGTGGGAAGTTGGTGGGCGGGGTGGGTGGAGCCGCCGGTGGCGGGGTATTGGGCGCAAAGGTGGGGCGTGGTTTGTGTAAATTAGTTTTGGGTATCGCTACTAAAGGGAAAGGTGAACTCGCTTGCGGGATTATTGGCGGTGCTGCGGGAGGGTATACCGGTGGAACCGTGAGAGGAGCATTAGGAGAAATGGCCGGCGACTTATTCTATGAGGGAGAGGGTGCATGACTATTTCGTTGCACGGATTTAGCGTGATTTTATTGGGGGGATGGCCATTTATTTTTTTGGGTTTGAAGCTATTCGTCGAGTACAGAAAACTGGATGAACTGGAAAGCTACTTCATTGATAACGTTTTGGTCCGTGACAACAAACGGTTTTGGGGTAGAAACAAACTGATCGACAGATACAAGCGTTTGAGTCTGATTGTCGACTTTCTTTCACTGCCCAAGCTGCACATCCGAAGAGGAGACGTGACGGCGGCAGAGCTGGCGTCTGTTCCTCTGTCTCTCAAGCGCTGGGTGCTGTGGCCGTATCGTTTTGGAATGGTTGGATTTGTAGGTTCGGGGCTCTGGTACGTCTGGATTAAATGGTAGCTTTTTAAAAAAAGTACTGTTCATATATACAGTTTTGTCCTACATTCCATCCCAGGTGACCGGATGTCACCGGTCACCTGAGCTTCAATTTTTTAACTATGGATGGATAAAAAATGAAATCTAAAAAAGCCTTTGTACTGGGCGCGGCCATGATGGCTGCCAGCTTCGTTTCGGCCTTTGCCCTGGCCGAGCAATACCCGTCGCAGAACAGCGTGCACCTGAGCGAAAAAAGCCTGGATGCAGCGATCAAGAGTGCCCTGAAATCCGGTGGCAAGGTGCAGGCCTCCGCGTCCTCGGCGCAAGTGCTGGATAAGCTCAAGGCTGCACAAAAAACCAAGACTGTCGGTGTGCAAAAGAAGGCTGCCAGCGTCGCGAAGCCTTCTGAAAGTGTGCAGATTTCGCCGGTGAGCCGGCTGGTAAAACCGGCCAAGGCGCCTGCTGCCCAGGCCGCCTTTGTACCGCTGTGCGACAGCCTCGATATTAACGTCGGCTACAGCTATGACGGTTTGCAGAGCGGCGAATCAAAGTGCTTCCACTTTAATGTGCCCGCCAAGGCCAAGGTGCAGATCTACCTCGCGGGTCAGCAGCCGGGGACCGAAATGGCCCTGACGCTGTTCCAGGACGACGGGCAGAACAACCTGACGGCACTGATCACTTCTGATAACCCGGGCAACAGCGACGAAGTCATCAGCGGCATGCTTGAAGCCGGGGACTACTACTGGTTCCTGGAAGCCAAGGTTGCCGACGGCTCAGCCTTCGACTTCGGCGCGATCGTCAACACCGCGATTGACGCCTACGAGCCCAACGACACCCCGGAAACGGCGTTCGCCTTGCCGGACCGCTTGAATTACCTGACGGGCAATCTCGACAGCCCGGATGACGTTGACTACTTCGATTTCGCCGCCGTACGCGGGCAGGGGGTCAGCCTGTTCCTCGATGATGACGACAAGGGCGTGCGCAATCAGTGGATCTTCGAGTACTTCAACGGCAGCGCCTGGGTCAACATTCCAGGTGGCTCGACGGCGACCTTCCCGAGCCGGGCGCCGGGCTTTGTCTACAAGGCGCGCGTGCGGGCCAACCCCGCTGAGGCGTGGGATGCCAAGTCCGAGTACAAGCTGACGTTCGGTTCGAGTGCGCACCTGGCGGACTTCGATGCGAAGGGCGGAACGGTGACCCGAATCCCGGCGGGCATCGCACCTCTGGCGACCCAGGCCGGTCGTCTCATGACCTGGAGAACCGAATGGAAAGACAGCACGGGTGCCCCGTTGGAGGGGGTCACTTCACAGCTCAAGGTCGACAAGCGTTTTGCTTCGGGTCCGGACTTCAACTGGACGATATTCTCGGCTGCCACCGACAGTGCCGGCAAAACATCGGGAAGCGCAGAGTTGGGCGGTTGTGTGGGTGATTACCGTGCCCAGTACTACGACAGCAGCACGGGCGTGAAGTACCTCTGGGACACCTGGTACAACGTTGGCGGCTGGCGCATCGACCTCAAGGAATTGCCGAATGTCGGTGTCGGTGGCGATAACGTTCCCTACGTGAGCCTGGGGCATATCTGCAGCCAGGACATCATTGGCCGATAACCGGCGCATAAGAGCCCTCTGAAATGTAGACGCCCCACTTAGGTGGGGCGTTTTTTATTGGCCTTTTTTGGGTTCGCGCGCTTGTGGTTCCCAATGCAGGGTGCCGAACAGGTAGTCCATCAGCGGCAGGACGATGTTGAAGTTGCGTCCCTGCATCAGTTCGCGCCGGTGATGCAGGGCGTGCAGGTGGTGCATCTGGCGGATCCACGGCAGGCGGGCCACGGGGTGGTCGGGGGGCAGGTGTTCGCAGGCGTGGAAAAACTCGTAGAGCAGGTAGCCGAGGATCATGCAGCCGGCGAACAGGCCGGCGACGTTGGGGTTGAGGTGTTTGAGCAGCCACCAGGCGGGGAGGGTGATGACCAGGCTGTGGACCAGGATGAGCCAGGCGGGGAACAGGATGACACGCCAGTCTCGAGGGCTGTCGTAGGTCATGTGGGCGGGGGTGAAGAAGCTGTGGTGGTCGCCGGTGTGGCGGGCGTAGAACAGGCGGGCGAAGGAGTGTTTGTGATGGCCCAGGTGACGGTGGACGAGATAGATACACAGGTTGAAGAAGATCAGGGTGAGGGGGATGGTCAGCCATTCCAAGGGTTGGATTTGTTGGGTGGTTGACCAGAACAGGGTGATGCAGAGCAGACCGTAGCCGAAAACGAAACCAGCGTGGAGCCACGGGTTGTAGCAGGGGTGGATGCTGGCGCGGTAGGTGGTGCGGAAGGCCTCGGTGGGGTGAGTCATTGGGGGCGCTCGGTGCTGTTTTTGTTGGGGATGAGCGTAGTCGGGATTGGCGCATCTATCCTGCCGCCATAAAAATACTGTACATGCATACAGTTGTGTCCTACATTCCATCCCAGGTGACCGGATGTCGCCGATCACCTGAGCTTCAATTTTTTAACTATGGATGGATAAAAAATGAAATCGAAAAAAGCGTTCATGCTCGGAGCCGCCATCGCGGCGTCCTGCTTCGTTTCGGCCTGCGCCCTGGCCGAACAATCTCCTGCACACTTGACGCCGCAACCGTTGCAGCAAGCCGTGCAACAAGCCCTCAAGAGTGGCGGCAACGTCACGGCGCAGAAGGCGTCGGCTGCCTTCCTGGACAAAATCAAAACCTCGCAGCAGCTGAAAAAGCCGGTGCAGGCTGCCAAGGCCTTGAGCGGGGTTGTGGTCGCCGAGCCTGTACAGGCAGATAGCGCCAAGGTGGATGCCCAGGCCGTGGCGGCCCAGGCGTTCACGCCGCTGTGCCAGACCCTCGGCATCAACCAGATGTATAACCTGGACGGTGTGCAAACCGGCAACGACGTCTGCTACCACTTCAACGTGCCGCAAAAAGCACGGGCGACTGTGATGCTGGTAGGGCAGAGTGCTGCCACCAACATGTCCCTGACCCTGTTCCAGGACGACGGCCAGAACAACATCACTTCTCTCGGCACGTCGGATAACCCGGGCAATGCCAACGAGGTGTTGGCTGGCGTACTGCCACCTGGCGACTACTACTGGTTCATGCATGCCAATTCGGCTGACGGTTCGCCGTTCAGTTTCGGCGTGGATATCAACATGACGATTGACGATTTCGAGCCTAACGACAGTTTCGAAACGGCTTATCAACTGCCGGATACCCTGAACTACGTCACGGGTAACTCCGACACGGCGACCGATGAAGACTACTTCTCCTTCAAGGCCCTGCGCGGGCAGAAGGTCAGTGCCTATTTCGACGGTGTGAACGAGAGCGATCGGGGCCAGTGGATTTCCGAGTATTTTGACGGCGTCAAATGGATCCCGATCAGCCCCAAGGCGAAAATCACCTGGCCAACGCCATCGGTTAATGGCGTGGTGAACGTACGGGTGCGGCCTAACCCGGCCGCAACCTGGAAGGCTACGGCGCGCTACAAGCTGTCGCTGGGCTCCACACCCGAGGTGTTGAGCCACAGTGTGCAAGGTGACAACGTGGTGCGGATCCCGGCTTCGGCCAATGACTACGACCCGTTCATGACCACCCAGGCGGCACGTGACTTGAGCTGGGCCGTGACCTGGGCCGACAGCACCGGTAAACGCCTGCAGGGATTGACCCCGTATCTGCAACTCGACAAGCACGTCAACCGTAATACCTACCTGCCGGTGTACATCCCTTACTACGGTTCGGTAACCGGCGTGTCGGGCGCGGCATCCGGTACGGTCAACCTGGGCAACTGCGCGGGTGAGGCGACTGTCAGGTATGTGTCCTACGACTCGGGTTACAAAAATACCTGGGAGACCAACTACAACTTCGCCGTCTGGCGCCTGCGCATCGAGGAGTACCCGGATGTCGGCGTGGGTGGCGACGCTACCCCGGTGAGCATGGCTCATATCTGCAGCCAGCGCGTGATCTCCAGTGAACGGTGATCAACCCTCCGCCTGATCCGTAACCCCGGCGCCAACTCTTCGGGTTGGCGCCCCCAGCAACCCTTCAAACTGCGCCTGAACCCGCCCTTCGTCGCAATGCGCCACATTAAACCGCATGAAATCCCGCAACCCCGGCTCATACCCGAACAACGCCCCCGGCGCCAACACCATCCCGCGTTTCAACCCGGCTTCAGCCAGCCGCTCACCATTTACCCCCGCCGGCAACCGCGCCCAGATGAACATCCCCCCCTCAAACCCCATCGGCAATTCACACCCACAACGCCGCAGCCACTGCTCAACCCGCCCCCCAGCCTCCAGCAGCCGCTGAACCATGCGCTTGCGATGCCGGGCATACCCACCCTCACTCAGCAGCCGATACACAATCTGTTCGAACAGCTCCGACGTTATGCCGCCGCTCATCAACTTCATATTGGTCAGATTCGCCGCCAATTGCGGCGCCGCCACCACATAACTGACCCGCGCGTTCGCCGTCAGCACCTTCGAAAACCCCGACAGGTACGTCACCTGCTCCAATCCCGCCAAAGTCGCCAGGCGCGGCGGCGGGTTAGGGTGCAAATCCCCGTAAAGATCATCCTCAACGATATGGCAGCGATACTCCCGGGTCAGTTGCAACAACCGAAATGCCTGGCTCGGGCTGAATGAATGCCCGGTGGGGTTATGCAACACGCTGGTGGTCAGGTACAGGCTGGGACGATGCTCCGCCAACAACTGCTCCAACGCGACAAAATCAAACCCGTCAGGCCGCCGGGCGATCGTCACCACCTTGACCCCATGCAACGCCAGGTTCGCGTGGAAGTTGAAATAACACGGTGCATCCAGCAGCACCGTGTCCCCGGGCCGCGCCAGCAGGCGCATGAGCATGTCCAGGCCTTGCACCGTGTTGGGCGTGGTGATGATTTGCTCCACCGGCACCGACAACCCTTCACCGTGCAGTTTCTGTTGCAGCGCCTGGCGCAACGGCAGCAGGCCCGCCGGGGTGCCCAGCCCGGCGATGCGCAGGGTAGGGGCGCGGACTGCGCTGCGCATGGCCTGGCGCAGGGCTTCGGAATCCAGCCAGTCTTCCGGCAGATGGCCGCCGCCGGGGCGCAGGTCGCCCTGGGCCATGGCCAGGGGGCGGCGCAGTACGCTGAGCAAGTCCTGGGGCAGCAAGTCGACCCAGGTGCTGGACGACGGCTGTGCCAGGCTGCTGGCGACAAAGTGCCCGCGGCCCTGGCTGGAGGTCAGGAGGTGACGCCCGCGCAGGCGATCCAGCGCTTCATTCATGGTGAATTTTCCGACGCCCAGCAAGGCTCCCAACTCACGCACCGAAGGCAGTTTGCTGCCAGCGGCCAATTCGCCTTGCTCGATCGCATGGGCCAGGGCATCGACGATCTGCTGCACCTTCGGTGCTCGGTCATGAAAGTGAATCGCAGGAATGGGCATCACACTGTCCTTAAGTTTGCCGCCAACTTCACCGGTAAAGTCTGCGCGTATATCCGTAGAGTTTACCTGCCTGTGGCGGCACGTGCGCCCTAGACTGCAAGCCCTCTTTCCTGCTGTGAAATTCCACGCCATGGCCACCGCGCTGACGCTGTCTTCGTTTTTGTATTTCCTGCTGCTGTGCACCACCCTGGCCTTCAGCCCCGGGCCCATGACCTTGTTGTTGCTCAGCCTCGGCCTGAAGGACGGCCTGCGCCGCTCCCTGCCGGCGCAGTTCGGGGCGAGTGTTTCCTACCTGGTGTCGATCCTGATCTTTGCCGTGGGTTTTTCCGAGCTGATCAAGGATTACCCGCTGATCACCCGGATCATCCAGGTGGTAGGCGTGGCCTACATCCTTTACCTGGCCTACAAGCAATGGACCAGCAGCGGAGTGACCATCAAGACCAACGATGCAACTACGGAAAATGCCCGCAGTCTTTTCGGCAAGGGCCTGCTGACCGGGTTGTCGAATCCCAAGGCGATCATTCTGTTCAGCGCGGTATTCCCGCAGTTCGCCGCCATCGGCCAGGGCAGCGCCGCCGCCGACATCGCGATCCTCGGCCTGACCTTCCTGCTGCTGCAATTTGCCAGCGGCTGCCTGTATTGCTACTTCGGCCAGCGCATCAAGCACGTGCTGGAAAACCCCAAGCGCCGGGTGTTGCTGCAACGGGCCACGGCGGTGTTGCTGCTGGGGGTGGCGCTGATGTTGGCCCGGGGCTTTTCCAGCTGAAGGTCAGCTTATGAGCGGTAGTGGCGATCTGCCGGTGCCCTGATAGACTTCGGGCATTCATCCAGGATCAAGCCAGACATGCCAGCCGCAGGAGGAAACGGACTTTCGCTCGCTTCACGCTTGTACAAGTCGCGCACCCTGGGGTTGACCCTCGGGTTTGTCTGTGTGGCCGCCGCCATCTACCCGCTGGATAAATCCGCTTGGGTCTGGGGAGTGATGATCGCCAATGCCTTCATCTGGCCGCATGTGGCCTACCAATGGTCGCGGCACTCGAAAAACTCCCTGCGCTCGGAACACCGCAACCTGCTGTTCGACTCGTTTTGCGGCGGGTTCTGGGTTGGCGCCATGCAGTTCAACCCGCTGCCCAGCGTGACCACCTTGTCGATGATGACCATGAACAACGTCGCCATCGGCGGCCCGCGCTTCATGCTCGCCGGTTGGGTGGCCCAGGCGCTGGGCATCGGCGCCTCGATGCTGGTGTTCACTCCGGCGGTGACCGCCCTCACCAGTGAAGTGCAGCTCTACGCCTGCCTGCCGATCCTGATGCTGTATCCCCTGGCGCTGGGCTGGATCTGTTACCGGCAAGCGATCACCCTGGCCCGGCACAAGCGCGAGTTGCTGGCCCTGAGCCGCACCGACAGCCTGTCGGGCCTGCTCAACCACGGCGCCTGGAAAGACCACCTGGAAATCGAGTTCCAGCGCTGCCGCCGCGACCAGCAGGGCGCCGCCATCGCGCTGATCGACATCGACCACTTCAAGACCATCAACGACACCTACGGCCATGTCACCGGCGATATCGTGCTGCGTCAATTGAGCAAAGTGCTGCGCCAGAACCTGCGGGCCACTGACCTGGCCGGGCGCTACGGTGGCGACGAATTCTGCGTGATCCTGCCGGACATGCCCCTGAACCGCGCCACCGAGGTGATGGACGCCCTGCGTGATCGCTTCAACTCCCTGGCCTACGCACAGGACCCGACCTTGCGCTCCAGCCTGAGCATCGGCCTGGCGCCATACCGGCCGGCACACGCCGACGCCACCAGTTGGCTGAACGATGCCGACCAGGCCTTGTACGAGGCCAAGAGCAGCGGGCGCAACCGGGTCAGTTCGGTGCAGGGAAGTTGGTTGAGGTCGATCTGAGGATCAACAAATCGGTGTTTGTCAGGTAGGGTGGAGCGCTACCTTCCAACAAAAACAAGGATCGGTTCATGCTCTTCAACTTCCCGCGTACCTTGCTGGCGGCCACCCTGGCGCTGTCTTTCGCCATGCCGGCCTTCAGCGCCGAACCCCACAAACAGATCCAGGCCGATTCCGAGCAGTACAAGGCCGACGCCTTGAAACTGCTGGAGCGCCTGGTGAATATCGATTCGGGCTCCGGCTACGAGCCGGGCCTGACCCAAGTGCGTGACATCGCCGTCGATGAGCTCAAGCAACTGGGTTTCAGCATCCAGCTGGTGCCGGATGCCGCCGCTCATAACAGCCATGTCATCGCCACCCTCAAGGGCACCGGCAAGGCCAGGATCCTGCTGATGGCCCACATGGACACGGTGTTCAAGGAAGGCTCGGCGGCTGCCCGGCCGTTCCACATCAAGGACGGCCGCGCCTATGGCCCGGGCGTAATGGATGACAAGGGCGGCATCGTCGCCGGCATCTACGCCTTGAAGGTCCTGAAAAACCAGGGCTTCAAGGACTACGCACAAATCACTTTCCTGCTGGACGCCAGCGAAGAAACCGGCACCGACGGCGCGTCCGAGCTGATCCGCAACACCGCCAAGGGCCACGACGTGACGCTCAACCTGGAACCGGGTCGCCCGGCCGATGGCCTGGTGGTATGGCGCAAAGGCAGCGCCACCGCCGTGGTCGAGGTCAAGGGCAAGGCCGCCCACGCCGGCGTCGCCCCGGAATTGGGGCGCAACGCGGCGATGGAAGCGGCGCACCAGATTCTGCAACTGGGCAAGCTGGGGGATGCCGAGAAGAAAACCACCATCAACTTCACCGTGATCAACTCCGGCGACCGGGTCAACGTGATCCCCGACCAGGCCACCGCCAAGGCGGATGTACGGGCGGCGTTGCCGGAAGAGTTTGACCGGATCGAGAAAGACCTGGCACGGGTCTCGGCCAACAAGCTGATCCCCGAGACTGAAGTGACCACCAGTTTGCACCGTGGCCTGCCGCCGATGCCGCAGACGCCGGAGTCGGACAAGCTGGTGGCGATTGCCCAGGGGATTTATGGCGAGTTGGGGCGCAAGCTGACCATTGAGGGCAGCGGCGGGGCGGCGGATGCGAGCTTGTCGGCTGGCGTGGGTACGCCGACCCTGGACGGGTTCGGGATTGTCGGGGGCAATATCCATACGCCGGAGGAATATGCCGAGGTGGAGAGCGTGGCGCCGCGGATTTATCTGCTGAGCCGGATGATCATGGAGCTCTCCAAGCGCTGACTTAAAAACGCCACACCTCTAAATGTGGGAGCGGGCTTGTGTGGGAGCGGGCTTGCTCGCGAATGCGGTCTATCAGTCGACATCTGCTTATCTGGTACACCGCTTTCGCGAGCAAGCCCGCTCCCACATTGGTTTGTGGTGTTGGTTGGATCAGGTTGCAGTCACCACTTCCCGGGTCTTCTCCCGCCCCAACACCAGACTGCACAACGCCGGCAAGAACAGCAACGTCAACACTGTCCCCACCAGCACCCCGCCAATCAGCACATACGCCAGCGACGACCAGAACACCGACAGTGTCAGCGGAATAAACGCCAGCGCCGCCGCCAGCGCGGTCAGGATCACCGGGCGTGCCCGGCGCACCGTGGCCTCGATGATCGCCTCGCGAATCACCATGCCCTGGTCCTGGTTCTGCCGAATCTGGTCGGTAAAGATCAGCGTATTGCGCATCAGGATCCCGCCAATCCCGATCAACCCCAATATCGCGTTGAACCCGAACGGCTGGTTGAACAGCAGCAACGTCGGCACTGCTCCGATCAGCCCCAGCGGCGCGGTGGCGAACACCATGAACATCACCCCGAACGAACGCACCTGGAACATGATCACCGTCAACGTCAGCAGGATCATGATCGGGAACAGTGCCGCCAGCGCCACGTTGGCCTTGGCGCTTTCTTCCACCGGGCCGCCGATGACGATCTGATACCCGGCCGGCAGCTTGGCGATCAAGGGTTGCAGGTCCTTGTACACCGCCATTTCCACGTCTGGCGGCTGGGTGCCGTCGACAATATCGGCGCGCACTTCCACGGTCAGCGCACGGTTGCGGCGCTTGAGGATCGGTTCTTCCATCACCGCCTGGAAATGCCCGACCTGGGCCAATGGCACCGAGACGCCGGCACTGTTGGTCAGGGTCATATTCTCCAGGTTGCCGAGGTCTTCGCGCTGGCTGCCCTGGGAGCGGGCAACCACTGAAACGGTGCGATTGCCTTCGCGCACTTCGGTAATCGGGTTGCCGCTGAGCAACGCGTTGAGCTGGGATTTCACCCCGTCGGGGGTAAAGCCCAGCAGGCGCAGGCGGTCCTGGTCGAGTACCAGGCGGTAACTGCTGGCGCGCTCGCCCCAGTCGAGGAAGCTGTCCCGCGTGAGTGTGTTGGCGGCGACCACTTGGCGCACGTCTTCAGCTAGGCTGCGCAGCACATTCAGGTCGGGACCGGACACGCGAAACACCACCGGGAAGGGCACCGGCGGGCCGAACACCAACTGGGTGACGCGCACCCGCGCCGATGGAAATTCGCCGGCCGCGATGCGTTCAGCCATGCGTTTTTTCAGGCTGTCCCGGGCATGGGCGTCGGCGGTCTGCACGATCAGCTTGGCGAAGGCGGGGTCTGGCAGCTCAGGGTTCAGCGACAGGAAAAACCGTGGTGCACCACCGCCGACATAGGTGTCGACCATGACGGTTTGCGGCTCCTCCATCAGCGCCTTTTCCACCTGCGCCGCTACCGCCTCGGTGCTTTTGAAGGCGCTGCCCGGTGGCATGTACACCTCCAGAATCAGCTCGGAACGGTCGGAGTTGGGAAAGAACTGCTTCTTCACCACGCCCATGCCCAGGCCACACAGCACAAAGGCCGCCACCACCAACCCGGTGACCAGCCAGCGTCTGCGCACGCAAGCGTCCACCAGGCGCCGCAGTTTCTGGTAATAGCGCCCGGCGTAAATTGCATCGTGGCCGCCGACAACCGGCTCGATGTGCGGCAGCAGCTTGACCCCCAGGTACGGGGTGAACACCACCGCCACCAGCCACGACGCGATCAGCGCAAAACCGACGATCCAGAAAATATTCCCGGCATATTCCCCGGCCCCCGAGCGGGCAAAACCCACCGGCAGGAAGCCGATAATCGTCACCAGCGTGCCGGTGAGCATCGGCGCGGCGGTGGAGCTCCAGGCAAACGTAGCCGCATGGATCCGGTCAAAACCCTCTTCGAGTTTGACCACCATCATCTCGATCGCAATGATCGCGTCGTCCACCAGCAGGCCCAGGGAAATGATCAACGCCCCCAGGGTCACCCGGTCGAATTCGCGGCCGGTCATCAGCATGATCACAAACACGATCGACAAGGTCAGCGGCACCGCAGCGGCCACCACCAGCCCGACGCGGAACCCCAGGGCCAGCAGGCTGATGACCATCACCACCGCGAGGGCGACGAAGAACTTCAGCATGAACTCGTTGACCGCCAGGCTGATGTTTTTCGCCTGGTCGGAGACCTTGGCGAAGTTGACCCCCAGCGGCAGGTCGGCCTGGATTTTCGCTTCCTGGGCCTTGAGAGCCTTGTCCAGTTCCAGGCCGTTCCAGTGCTTCTCCATGATCACCCCGAGCATCAGCGACGGGTCGCCCTGATGACGGATACGGTAGCTGGGCGGGTCTTCATAACCCCGGCTGACGGTGGCCACATCGGCGATGCGCAGCAGCTTGCCGTTGGCTTCCAGCGGGACGTTTTCGATCAGCGCCAGGCTGTCGAAGGCCCCGTCGATGCGGATATAGGCGCGTGCCCCGGCGGTCTCGACAAAGCCTGAAGGCGCCACGGCATTCTGGGCGGCGAGGGCGGCGAAGATCTGCTCGGGCTTGATGCCCAAGGTGGCCAGGCGCTCATAGGAAAACTCGACGAAGATCCGCTGCGCCTGTTCGCCGAGGATATTGACCTTCTTCACTCCCGGCAGATTGAGCAGGCCCTGGCGCATGTCCTCGGCCATTTGCACCAGTTGCCGGTGGGGCAGGTGTTCGGCCTCCAGCGCGTACAGGGAAAAGTATACGTCGGAGTATTCATCGTTGAAGAACGGCCCGATCACCCCCTTGGGCAACTTCGCGGCTTCGTCGCTGAGCTTTTTGCGGGTCTGGTAGAACAGGTCCTGGATCTCGCTGGGACGGGTGGACTCCAGGTACGTCATGCGCATCGAGACGAAGCCCGGTTGGGCGATGGTTTCGACGCGGTCGTAATAGTCCAGCTCCTGCAGGCGTTTTTCCAGACGGTCGGCCACTTGCTCCTGCATCTCTTGCGCGGTGGCGCCGGGCCAGGCGGCGGTGATGGTCATGACCTTGACGGTGAACGAAGGGTCTTCGGCGCGCCCCAGTTTGCCAAAGGCAAAGACCCCGGCGGCGAGGATCGCGATGATCAGGAACAGCGTGACCGCGCGATGCTTGACCGCCAGTTCGGAGAGGTTGATCCCGCGCATTATCAGTGTTCCTGCTGACGGTTGAGGGCCAATACCTGGGCCGGCAACAGGCGTACCGCGTCACCGCTGTGCAGCAGGTGCGCGCCGAGGGCGACGACTACTTGGCCTGGGTCCACGCCACTGTCCAGCAACGCGTCCTCCTGGCCGAGGCTGGCGACGTTGACCGGGGCGAAGCTGACCTTGTCATCGGCGCCAATCACCCAAACACCGGTGCCTTTGCCGGCATCCTGCAGCGCCCCGATGGGCACGCGGGTCTGTTGCGCCTGGCCGTTACCTTGCAGGCGCACGGTGATGGTCGAGCCGAGAGCGAAGCGGTCGACGGGGCCATGCAAGACATAGCGGGCCCGGTAGGTGCGGGTGGTCGGGTCGGCGCTGGCAGACAGCTCGCGCAACGTGGCGGTCACTGCTTGCTCAGGGGCGCCGAAGGGGAACGCCAGGGCTTTTTGCGAAGCCTGGTCGCGCTGGTTTTCCGGCAGGTTGACGATGGCTTCCCGGGCGCCGTCGTGGGCCAGGCGCGCCACTACTTGCCCCTCGGCGACCACTTGGCCGCGGTCCACCCGTACGTCGGTGATGATGCCGTCGCTGTCGGCCCTGAGCACCGAGTAGGTGCGGCGGTTTTCGATCTGGCTGGCGTCGGATTGCGCGGAGGCCAGTTCGGCTTCGGCCACCCGCAGATTGGTGGCGGACTGGTCGAAAATCTGCCGCGACACGGCGCCGGTATTGGCCAGGCGCTGGTAGCGGGATTCATCGTCCCGGCGTTGGCGCAGTTGCGCCTGGGCCGCATTGACGCGGTTTTTTGCCGAACGCAGGGCCAGTTCGAAGTCGCCGATATCCAGCACCAGCAAAGTGTCGCCACGGTTGACGTGCTGGCCGGGATCAACCTTGCGCTCGATCACCTTGCCGCTGACGCGGAACCCCAGGTCACTTTCCGTGCGTGCGGCCACTACGCCGGTGTAGGCGCTTTGCTGGCTGCCCGCGGCTTCGACCTTGGTGGCCAGCACCGGGCGGGGCAGGGGCGCTTCGGCGACGGGGTCGGCCTTGTTGTTGCAGCCACTGAGTACCGCCAGCAGGGCCAGGGGGGTGAGAAGACGCAGGGGGAGAGGGTTCATGTCGGGCTCCGTGGGGCGGGGTGAACTAAAAATTACGTCCGTAATATTTTTCTCCATATTATGGCTGAAATATAAATTAATCCAGCCCCTGCACAGACCCCATGTCGGATGCGCCGGTCGGCGCCGGCGGCGTCGTCATGCCATATCGCTTCGCGCGAACTCCTCCCCAAGAAAATCAATCAGGCTTCGTACCGAAGGCAGCAACCCTCGGCGCGACGGAAACACGGCGTGCACGATGCCGGTCCTCGGCGCCCAGCCGGGGATCAGGTTCACCATCCGTCCTGCGGCGATTTCCTCACGCACCACCACGCTGGGCAGATGGGCGACACCCACCCCGGCACACACCGCATGCCGCAGCGCCAGCAAATCATCGGTGATCATCCGCGGAGCATGCCGAATGACCGCACTGGCGCCGTTCTCTCCAAACAACTCCCACTGATATTCCCGTTGCGCCGATCCCCAGTACACACTCGGCAACCCGTTCAAGTCCCCCGGCAACGGCGGCGTTGACAGGCGTGACACAAATGTCGGGCTGCCCACCAGGCATTGGGTGCTGTTGCCCAGCACCTTCATCACCAAGTCAGTGTCTTCCAGTGGCGGAAAGCGAATGCGCAGGGCGATGTCGAAGCCTTCGTGAATCACATCCACTCGGCGGTTGGTGCTTTCAAGGTGCAGTTCCACCAGCGGGTACTTGAGCATGTAGCGGGTCAGCATCGGCCCGACCCAGGAGTTGAGCAGGGCCGTAGGGCAACTCAAACGCACAATGCCCTGGGGTTCGGAGCGGTTGCGCTCGATCACCTCGGCGGCGGCTTCCGCTTCCACGCGCATGGCCAGGCAGCGCTGGTAATAGGCCTGGCCGATTTCGGTGAGGGAACAGTGCCGACTGGTGCGGTTGATCAAGCGTACGCCCAGGCGCTCTTCCAACTGGCTGATACGCCGGCTGAGCTTGGACTTGGGGATGTCCAGCGCCCGGCCAGCCGCTGCAAAGCCTCGATGCTCGACCACTTGGGTGAAGTAATAGAGGGTGTTCAGGTCTTCCACTATCGTTCTCCAAATAGAACGCTAAGGGTCAGTTTTGCCATCTAGCCCTGCAAAGGTAACGGATTTAAGGTTGATCCATGCACTGCTTTCACCCATTTGGAGACGCACCATGAAAAATATCATCGGTATCTACACCAGCCCACGAGGCCATTGGGTGGGCGACGGCTTTCCAGTTCGCACGCTGTTTTCCTACGACACCATGGGCAAACACATCAGCCCCTTCTTGCTGCTGGACCACGCCGGGCCTGCCGATTTCACCCCGACTGATAAACGCCGCGGAGTCGGCCAGCACCCGCATCGCGGCTTCGAAACCGTGACCATCGTCTACAAGGGCGAAGTCGAACACCGGGATTCCACCGGTGCTGGCGGCACCATTGGCCCGGGCGATGTGCAATGGATGACTGCGGCCAAGGGCATCCTTCATGAAGAGTTCCACTCCGAGGCCTTTGCCCGCAGTGGCGGCGCCCTGGAAATGGTGCAGTTGTGGGTGAATCTGCCGGCCAAGGACAAAATGACCGACGCCGGTTACCAGACCATCCTCGACGGTGATATTCCGGCGCTGCCCCTGGCCGATAACGCCGGCAGCCTGCGACTGATCGCGGGTGAGTTCGGCGGAGCCAAAGGCCCGGCCCGTACCTTCACGCCGATCGACGTGTGGGATGTGCGACTCAACGCTGGCAAGGCGGTGACCCTCGACCTGCACGCCGGGCGCAACACGGCGCTGGTGGTGCTCAAGGGCACCGTGCAGGTCAATGGCCTGGAACTGGTGCGCGAAGGGCAGTTGGCGTTGTTCGAGCGTGACGGTGATCAACTCGCGCTGGAGTCGAACAATGACGCCATGTTCCTGCTGCTCAGTGGCGAGCCTATCGACGAGCCCATCGTCGGCCACGGTCCGTTCGTGATGAACACCGAGCAGGAAATCCACCAGGCCTTTGCCGACTTCCAGTCCGGTCAATTCGGCCAGATGCACACCTGATACACCCCGCAAAACCAACCCCTGACAGCCAGGCCGGTTTACCGGCCAAGGATGGCTGTTGCCCATAGAAAAAGAGGAAAAGCCCATGACTACTGCTGCTGCTCCGGCCAACTTTAACGGTCACAAACCCGTCATCGACGCCAGCGACACGGCAATGTTGTTGATCGACCATCAAAGTGGCCTGTTCCAGATCGTCAAGGACATGGACGTGCCGCAGTTGCGCGCCAATGCCATCGCCCTGGCCCGCGCCGCGACGCTATTGAATATCCCGGTGATCACCACCGCCTCGGTGCCGCAGGGCCCCAACGGCCCGCTGATCCCCGAGATCCAGCAGGCGGCGCCCCATGCCCAATACGTGGCGCGCAAAGGTGAAATCAACGCTTGGGACAACCCCGAGTTTCACGCGGCGGTCAAAGCCACTGGCAAGAAAACCCTGGTGATCGCCGGCACCCTCACCAGCGTATGCCTGGCGTTTCCCTCCATCAGCGCGGTGTATGAAGGCTACAAAGTGTTTGCCGTGGTCGATGCCTCGGGCAACCACTCCAAATTGGCGACGGACCTCACCATTGCCCGGTTGTCCCAGGCCGGCGTGGTGCCAATCGACATCATGGCAACCCTCTCCGAACTGCAAGGCTCATGGAACCGTCCGGATGCCGAGCAGTGGGCCCAGGTCTACACCCAGGCCATGCCGCATTACCAGTTGCTGATCGAAAGCTACCTCAAGGCCCAGCAAGTGGCGACCGAACACGAAGTGCTGGATTCCCAGCGCTGAGTGCCACTGAGACTCACCCTTTAATCGACGAAAGAGGACTACTCATGACGAATCAATACAAACGCCTGGACAAGGACAACGCCGCCGTTCTGCTGGTTGATCATCAGGCTGGCCTGCTGTCCCTGGTGCGTGACATCGAACCGGACAGGTTCAAGAACAACGTGTTGGCCCTGGCCGACCTGGCCAAGTACTTCAAGCTGCCGACCATCCTTACCACCAGCTTTGAAACCGGCCCCAACGGTCCGCTGGTGCCGGAACTCAAGGCGCTGTTCCCGGATGCCCCGTACATCGCCCGTCCGGGCCAGATCAATGCCTGGGACAACGAGGATTTCGTCAAGGCGATCAAGGCCACTGGCAAGAAGCAACTGATCATCGCGGGTGTGGTGACTGAGGTGTGTGTCGCGTTCCCGGCCTTGTCGGCCCTGGCGGAAGGGTTTGAGGTGTTCGTGGTCACGGACGCTTCCGGCACGTTCAACGAGATCACTCGCCAGTCGGCCTGGGACCGGATGTCAGCCAATGGCGCGCAACTGATGACCTGGTTCGGCCTGGCCTGTGAGCTGCATCGCGACTGGCGCAACGATGTCGAGGGCCTGGGTGCTCTGTTCGCCAATCACATCCCGGATTACCGCAATCTGTTTACCAGCTACAACGCGTTGACCGGCGCTAAATAAGCCTTGGATTCACTGCGGGCCACGCGCTTGGCCCGTAGTGTTTAATTGTCTTGCCAATGGAACAGTAAGAGCTGTTTTTGCCGTCTAGCGCCAGATTGGTATCAGATTTAAGGTGTATCCACTATTGGAGACACTATGAAAAACATCATCGGCATCTACACCAGCCCGCGCGCCCATTGGGTCGGCGACGGCTTTCCGGTTCGCACCTTGTTTTCCTACGACACCATGGGCAAGCAGATCAGCCCGTTCCTGTTGCTGGATCACGCCGGTCCTGCGGCATTCACCCCGACCGAGCAACGGCGCGGCGTGGGCCAGCATCCCCATCGCGGTTTTGAAACCGTGACCATCGTCTACAAGGGCGAAGTCGAGCACCGCGATTCCACCGGCGCCGGCGGCACCATCGGCCCGGGCGATGTGCAATGGATGACAGCCGCCAGGGGCATCATTCACGAGGAGTTTCACTCCGAGGCGTTCGCCCGCAGCGGCGGCGCCCTGGAAATGGTCCAGTTGTGGGTCAACCTGCCGGCCAGGGACAAAATGACCGATGCCGGTTACCAGACCATCCTCGATGGCGATATTCCGACGCTGCCCCTGGCCGACAACGCCGGCAGCCTGCGCTTGATCGCGGGCGAGTTCGACGGGGTCAAAGGCCCGGCTCGCACCTTCACACCGATCGACGTGTGGGACATGCGTCTCAAAGCCGGCCGCTCTGTGACGCTGGACCTGCACGCCGGGCGCAACACCGCGCTGGTGGTGTTGCGCGGCACGGTGCGGATCAACGGCACTGAAGTGGCGCGGGAAGGGCAGTTGGCACTGTTCGAGCGCGATGGCACGCAACTGCGCCTCGAGTCCAGCGACGACGCCATGGTGCTGTTGCTCAGCGGCGAGCCGATCGACGAACCCATCGTCGGCCACGGCCCGTTCGTGATGAACACCGAGCAGGAAATCCACCAGGCGTTTGCCGACTATCAGTCCGGGCAATTCGGGCAGATGCAGCGCTAGGGCGCTATACCCTCCAAAGGCATTTCATGCGATCTTCATGGCATTCGCCCTGGAGTCGCCTGAATGCCCTCATTTATCTCCGATCACCCGATGTTCTGTGCCTTGGCGCTGGTGCTGATCGATATTGCCGTATGGCGTTTGATCTCTGCCGATTTCGCCAATTGGAAGCTGGCGGCACGCCTGGTGATCTTTGCGGTGTTCAGCGCCGTGCTGTTCAACGAAGGCATGAACCCGATGCAGGTCGCGCCGTTCGGCGACAACGTGGCGCTGCATTTGGCGGCAACGGCGTTCCAGATCGGCTGGTGGCTGTTTGCGGCGCGCACCCTCACGGTATTGCTCGGCGCGGTGATGATGCAGCGGGTCGGCCACACCGGGCGGCTGTTGCAGGATCTGGTGGGCGCGGTGATCTTCCTGATCGCGATCATCGCCGCCATGGCCTACGTGCTCGACCTGCCGGTCAAGGGCGTGCTGGCCACTTCCGGCGCGGTGGCAATCATCGTCGGCCTGGCGTTGCAAAGCACCTTGAGCGACGTGTTTTCCGGCATCGTGCTCAATACCACCAAACCCTACCAACTGGATGACTGGATCTCCATCGACGGCACCGAAGGCCGGGTGATCGACATCGACTGGCGCGCCACCCAACTGCAAACCTCCCAGGGCAGCCTGGCGGTGGTGCCCAACTCGTTGGCGGCCAAGGCCAAGATCATCAACTTCTCACGTCCCGCAGATATGTTTGGCTTGGCGGTCAGCCTGCAGGTCAGCCCCCATGCGCGGCCCCAAACCGTGCTGGATGCGCTGGAGCGGGCGATGCAGGGGTGTCGGCCGTTGTTGGCCAAGCCGGCGCCGAGTGTGGCGTTCAAGACGTCGGCCAGTGGTGGCGTGGAGTATGAGATCAGCGGGTTTGTGCCGGCCATGGCGCTTAAGCGTGAGGTGCGCAATCAGCTTTATGATTTGGCGTTTCGGCATTTGCAGGCGGCGGGGGTGAGCTTGTTGTCGGCGGCCGAGAGTAATGCGCCGGTGACGGTTTCCCGGGCTCGGGCGTTGTTGGAGAGCTCGTCTATTTTCTCGACGTTGAGGCAGGAGGAGAAGGAGACATTCAGCCAGAACATGACGCTGCAGACCTTTCGCGCCGGGGAGATGATTTTGCCGGCGGGGGAGGTGAGTGATCACCTGTTTATCATCGAGTCCGGGGTGATTTCGGTGATGCTGACCAAGGCCGGGCACAAGTTTGAAGCGGGGCGGATGGGGCCTGGGGAGGTGATTGGTGAGGCCGGGATTTTGTCGGAGCAGGGTGTGCCTGCGGACTTTTCGGCGAAGACGTTTTGTACGTTGTATAGGATTGAGAAGGAGTATCTGAAGCCTTGTCTGGATGCTCGGCATGACATCAGTGAGGCTATGAAAAGCCTGCTGGATTTCAGGTTGCATGCGGCTCAGAGTTTGACGCAGGAGGCGCCTGTGGTGCCGGTTAAGAAGGGGTTTATGCAGTGGCTGCGGAGTCGGGCCTGAAGGTGTACATATCCGTTGCTGCGGTAACGGCCACTTATGGTTCCGCTCTTACAGCGGGTCACTTTTGGCAAACGCCCGGAATGCCGGCCCAGCCAAAAGTAACCAAAAGGTCTTTGCCCCACCACTCGGTGCCTCGCTTAGGCTCGGCATGCCCGCACTCCGGCCCGGTTCCGCGGGCCGCCGCGACGGGCCATCCATGGCCCGGCGCGGCTAAATCGGCATCCTTGCCGATTTAC
>NZ_JACAPH010000021.1:0-29051 GCF_013385805.1 Pseudomonas sp. C6002
AGGGCCGCCTGCACGCCCACGCGATCACTCAACAGGAACAACGCTACCAGCGCCGCCAATACGACTACGACAAACGCGGCAACCTGACCCGCATCCTCGACACCCGCAAAGGCCAGCACGACTACCACTACGACCCGCTCGACCGCCTGACTCGCGCCAACCACTCGCACGACCTGCAGGAACGCTTCTTCCACGACCCGGCGGGCAACCTGCTGATGCAAGACCGCGTCGGTCCGAGCGTCGTCAAAGGCAATCGCCTGTTGATGCAAGGTGACCGCCATTACGACTACG
Organism: Pseudomonas sp. C6002; assembly: GCF_013385805.1. Taxonomy (NCBI): domain Bacteria; kingdom Pseudomonadati; phylum Pseudomonadota; class Gammaproteobacteria; order Pseudomonadales; family Pseudomonadaceae; genus Pseudomonas; species Pseudomonas sp. C6002. Next base: position 292 of record NZ_JACAPH010000021.1, read on the forward strand.
ACGCTTTCGGCAACCTCCTGCGGGAACGCCGGGGTCGGGCGCAGCAGTTAGTTACCGAATACAGTTACGACTGTCAGCATCGCCTGATCAGCGTCACCCAACCGGACGGCACCCAGGCCAGTTATCGCTACGACCCGTTTGGTCGGCGTATCGCCAAAACGATAAAAAGCCAAACCACCGAGTTCTTCTGGCAAGGCGACACGCTGATTGCCGAACACAGTGCTGATCACCACCAGAGCTACCTCTACGAACCCAACAGTTTTCGCCCGTTAGCGCTGCTGAAAGGCTACGGCCCGGAAGACGCAAAACCCTTCCACTACCAACTCGACCACCTCGGCACCCCACAAGAACTCACCGCCCCCGACGGCGAAATTGTCTGGTCAGCGCACTACCGCGCCTACGGCCAAATCGCGAAGCTGGACGTCAACACCGTTACCAACCCGCTGCGCTTCCAGGGCCAATACTTCGACCCGGAAAGCGGGCTGCACTACAACCGTCATCGCTACTACAATCCGGACATTGGCCGCTACCTGACGCCTGATCCGGTGAAACTGGCGGGCGGGCTGAACGGATACCAGTACGTGCCCAACCCGACGGGGTGGGTGGATCCGTTGGGGTTGAGCTGTAAAGCTACAGCCTGCCCAGGCCAAATAGTCGCCGATGGGCCTTACAGCGAAATTGTTCCTGGTGGAGGTTTAGCTGCTCACGAAGCTGCCGGAGGACATTTGATGCAAAAGCACATTGGTAGAACTGACCAACAACTGGCAACACGTCTTAAAAATGAGCCTCATGTGCCCACGGCATCTACCTTCCCTGATCGCGCGACAGCCGAGTCAGCAATATCAAGCGTGATAGCAAGCAACAAAACTAAAATAAATTCGTTTGTTAAAGGAAAAGACAAAAAAATTGTTATTACTCAAAAGTCTCCTCAGCCAGTTGGAACTAGCCTGAAGCGAGGTGCAAAAAAAACCGTCCCCGGACGGGAGATTTACCTGATTTTGTTCAAAGATAAAAGCATGCCCAATGGCTATAGAATTCAGACCGGATATCCGAATCCATGAATAACGATTATTCACAACTGCAGCAACTTCTCGCGGGTTACTTCAATCAAGATTGGGTTGATGAGTTTGATAGTGCGGACAATGTGATTCTCAGCTTTATAGCTGAATCCTCAGCAGAAACTTTTAAAGCTGCACACCTCGAGTTAAAAGCTCTTTTACATGCCAACAAGACGGAGCAAGCGTTACAGCATCTTTTGTTCTCAGATATTGGCTGTGGCTACTATTATCCTCACGATTGGAAAAGCGGGAAATTGTGGCTGGAGCACATTGACGCGCTTTTGAGCCAAAGAGGCGAATAACTTCGATCTCTTAAGATATTTATAATAAAGAAGGTGCTCGGAAAGCCCCTTCTTCCTCCCCTACCCCACCTGCTGCAACCGCCCAGCCCGAAAATCCTTCGGCGACACTTCAAACTGCTTCTTGAACGAGCGACTAAAGTGCGCCGAATCCGTAAACCCCCACTTATACGCAATCGACGTAATCGACTCACTGCGCAAAAACGGGTTGGTCAGATCATCCGCACTGCGCTTCAACCGCGCCCGCTGGATATACCGGCACACGCTGTCATCCTGTTCCTCAAACAACCGGTACAAATGCCGCACCGAGATATTCAACCGACTCGCCAACCCCACCGGGCTAAGCCCTGGCTGGGTCAATGACTCATCAATCACCTTCTGCACATAGCTGCGCAGATTGCTGCCCTGCAACCCGCCACAATCATCGCGCTCATCGTCTTCCTGCTCAAACGCCGACCCCAGCAGCGAGATAAACGCCGACTGCAACGCCTGCCCCTCCCCGACCGCGCCTTCGCCGTTCAGTGCGTCTTTGCACAGTTGATCCATCAACACATGCAACATGCGCCCGCAGGCTTTGCTCGAGGAGATTTTGCCGAAGGTCTTGGGCTGGTTGCCGAACTGTTTGCACACCTCTGCGCGGGACAAGGACAGGGACGCGTGTTCGATGAGCCCGAACGGGGTGATGTCGATGGAGCCCACCGAGTCCATCAATAACAGTTCGCCGGGGGCAAGCTGGAAGCTCTGGCCGTTTTGGGTGATCTGGCAGTAGCCGCTGCGCTGGCTGACGAGGAAGCAGTGTTGGTCGTCATCGTGGTCGGCGCGGGCCTTGGGGCGCTTGATCAGGCCGGCGTTAGTGCGCAGGCTGGCCAGGGGCAAACCGCCGCGAGAAAAGGTGCTGATGCTGCCGATGAACAGCGAGCGGTTGAAGGCCAGTTCTGTGTCGAAGTGACCGCAAACCGCGCGCAGATCCCGGGTCCAGAGGTCCAGCCCGTCTTGCCCAATCTGTTGCATGCTCATGGTTGTTTCCACCTTGGCTTTTTGTTTTTGTCGGGCAATAGTTAACATGTTATCTATATGCGCGCAACAAGTACGTGTCTGCCAAGGTGGTTGCACTATTGATGCCAAATACTATGGTCAGTGGGCCTGCAAGGCGCGCTGGAAACCGTTCAAGGCGTCCAGCAGCCAGGCGCGTTGAACACTGCTCAATGCGATGTAGCGACGGAACGCCGGCATGCGGTTGACCACCTCGCTGCCGCCCATATGCTCAAGCCGCACACACCACTGGTGATCCACCAGGTCGATGCGCAGGCGCTTGAAGTCCAGCGGCATCAAGGCGCGATGCAAGGCGCTGCCCTCCTGCAATTGCGTGTGCAAAATGCCTGAAACCTCCTTGTCGCCCGACCGCTGTCGACAGCGGATTCCGGTGCGTCGAACGGCCCCGGTGTGGTGCAGTTCGAAGCTCGCCGTGCCCTGCTGCGAGGCAGGGATGCGCAGTACGAATTCGGTCATCACCAGGTGCATCAACAGCTGCGACTCGGTGCGCTCGACGATCTCCAGTTGCAGCCCGAGATTGTCCAGGGAAACCCGGGCCGTCGTCGGTCCACACACCTCATAACCGGCCAGGCCGAGGTTACGCCGCAGGTGTTCCAGCGTGACGCCGGGTCGATACCCGGCAGGCGCGCGCCGGGCGCTGAACAGCTCAGACAGTTTTTGCAGCATGGCTGATATACCCGTTGTGCGGCTGACCCGGCTCATGGGCGAACTCCTTGGCCAACACCTCTTCCACCGAGGCGGGCTTGAATGGATTGACCTTCTGCACAACCAGCGTCCAGAACAACGCGTACGCCGCCGTGCACCCGAGCATCACGCCAAAGGGAATGTAGATGTCGGCGGGGTTCATGCCCGGCGGGGTGATAAACCACATGCCCAGCAGGATGCCGATGCTCGACAGAATCTGCGGCAGCGGAAAGAACGGCGAACGGTAGGCGCGAGGCAGATCCGGACGGCGAATCCGCAGGATCACCACCGACAGCGTCACCAGCAGATAAGCAAAGCTCCAGGCACACACGGCCGCCAGCACCAGGTGCATGATGTTGTCGGTGTTGCCGCCCAGGTACAGCGCGTGCAGGCACGGAATCAGCATCGCCACCAGGATGCACAGCAACGGTGTCTTGAAGCGCGGGTGCAGGTAGGTGAAGACCTTGGGCAACGCGCCGTCGACCGCCATGCCGTACAGGATCCGTGGCACACCGGCCATCAAGGTGTTGATGGTCGCAGCACCGGCAAACAGGAAGCCGATGCCCAGCCACATCGGGCCGATACTGCCCATCACCTGCTCGGCGAATTTCGGGATGGCCATCGGCGTATCCAGCAGGTGCACGCCGCCCGCCGCGTCGATCAATACGTTTTCCACCTGGCGTTTCATGGCCGCGCCATAGATGAACATGCACGTGGCCACCCCCAGCAGCCCCAGCACCATCGCCTTGGGCATCACCTTGGCCGAGTTGCGCAGGTCCGGCGCCAGCGGCGTGACGAATTCGCAGCCGACGAACATGAACATCGCCATGCCCACCAGCGACAGGATGGTAATCAGGTCGGTACCGACCAGGGATTCACCAAACCAGCCGTCCAGCTGCACCGCCGGGGCTGCGATCAGGCCCAGCACGCCAAACACCATCAAGGTGGTCCACATGCCGAAAGTGAGGATGATCTCGGCCCGGCCGAACGCGCTGACGCCAAACGCATTGAGCACCCCGAACACAATCACGAAGCCCACTCCCAGCAACCACGAACCGCCGGCGGATTCCGCCAGGGTGTTGAGGTGCTCGAAATTCACCAGCGCCATCACGCCGGAGAGGATGGTTTCGGCGGTGCCGGCAAACACATGCACGATCAGGTACGCCGACAAGGTGCCGGTGATCGCAAAGAACCGGCCCATGCCGCAATTGATGTAGTCGTAGACCGAGCCGGTGGTGGGCAGGATCGAGGCGGCTTCGGCGAAGGTGGTTGCCTGGGCCAGCATCATCACCACCGCGATCAACATCGCCACCGCAAAGGCGCTGCCGCCGATGCCAAACCCCATGGTCGCGGTGAGGATCACCGGGCTGGCCATGATCAAGCCAATGGTGCTCGCCAGCGCGGTTGGAAAGCCCACCGTGCCGCGTTTCAAATGTTCGGTGAGCCGGTCGTTGATCGACATGGTGCAGATCCTCAAGAAGCGGATTTTTAGAAGTATTGGCACTCTGCGCCCGCCCTGGCTGATCGTCTTGCTCCTGGCTGCCGCCGGTTTTGTTGCTGCCTGCCACTGCTGCGCCACTGGCGGCCTGGGACAATTTCCTGGCACGCAGGGGAAAGACTTGGCCCGGTGGCGCTCGCCCTAATGCTCCCTCAATTCACCTTGTTGGGGACTATAACAATGCAGCACACACAACAAACCCGTCACCTGTACAGGGCCATCAGCCTGGGCATCGCGCTGATGATCATCGACTCATCGGCCCAGGCGTTCGAGCTGTATGCCGATGACGACACTCAGGTCACCGGCAACTTCCTGGCGGTGTACGGGATGTTCAACAGCCGTAAGAACTACGACGGCACCACCGGCGGTTCCACCTGGCGTGAAGGTTTTATCAAGTATGGCTTGAGCGTCGACCAGCGCTTCGGCGCCCTGGGCAGCGTGTATGGCACGGCCAACCTGGTCAGCTCGGGCACCTGGGGTGATGGCGATGCGTCGGGCGTGACCACCGGCAGCGAGCGCACCACCAAGTTCGACGAAGCCTTCGCCGGCTGGCGCTCGGGGGAACTGTTTCCGGCACTGGGCAAGGATGGTGTGGACCTGTCGTTCGGCCGCCAGGTCATCATGCTCGGCGACGGTTTCATCATCAACGATGACGGCCCGAACTTCGGCAAGGGCGTGGATGACGGCAAGTTCAACCGGGGCGGCGCCTACTACATCGCCGCTCGGCATGCCTTCGATCAAACCGCAGTGCTACGCCTGGGTGGCAAGGACGGCGTGCATGGCAGCGTAATGTGGATCAAGTCCGACAACCGCGCCCAGGCCAACACTGAAATGGCCGCCGGCACCCTGGACTACACCGCCGCGCCCGGCACCCTGGGGTTGACCTATATCCACGGCATCAGCGTCGACGACCGTTATGCCAATGACCTGCAAAAACAGCGCGCCGGGATGAACATCTACAGCCTGCGGGGCGCCGGTAATGCCGGGATCGAGAACGCGCACTTTTCCTTTGAATACGCCTGGCAGGACAAGGACGCCGGCCCGGAAAAGGCCTGGTACGCCGAAGGCGGTTATACCTTCGCCGCGCTGCCGTGGTCGCCGGACCTGACCTACCGCTACAGCCGCTATTCGAAAAACTGGGATGCGATGTTTTCGGGCTTCAACCGTGGCTACGGCACCTGGGTGCAGGGCGAGGTGGCCGGCAATTATTCGGGGCCGTTCAATACCAATACTGAGGTGCAGCATGTGGCGTTGAAGGTCAAGCCGCTGGACAGCGTCACCCTGGGCGCGCTGTTCTTCGACTACAAGACGTTGAGCAAGGGCGGCATGCTCAACCTTGATGGGCGCGAACTGGACCTGTACGCGGAGTGGGCGGTGAACGAACACCTGATCGTCACGCCGCTGCTGGGTTTGTACAAGCCCAACAAGGATGAGAGCAACGGCGGCAACCAGGTGGGTGGCAATGGCACCAATCTCTATAGCCAAGTCACCGTGGCCGTGCCGTTCTAACACAGGTGCAATGAGCTACCGAGATCACATGTGGGAGCGGGCTTGCTCGCGAAAGCGGTGTGTCAGTCGCCAGATGTATTGGCTGACACTCCGCATTCGCGAGCAAGCCCGCTCCCACATTGAACCTGCTTCAGCCTTCGATAGAGGTGTTCGCCCTACGGTTGCCGCTCCTCGATCCGCGCATACGCCCCCTGGTGATAGAGCAACGGCGCACGACCAAAATCATCGAAAGCCACCACCTTGCCAATCATGATCCAGTGATCGCCACCATCCACCTGCTGGTACTTCTCGCAGTGAAACCGCGCCGAGCAATCAGCGAAGACCGGCGAACCGCCCTCCCCGGGCTCGAATTCGATTTCGGCAAAGCGATCGTCCCTGGGCCGGGCGAAGTTGTTCGACAGGTGAATCTGATCGGCCGCCAGCACGTTGACCGCAAAATGGCTGGCCTGCTCGAACACCTCGTGGCTGTTGGAGCGTTTGTCGATGCTCCACAGCACCAGCGGCGGGTCCAGGGACACCGAGTTGAAGCTGTTGGCGGTGACACCCACTTTGCGCCCGCTGGCATCAGCGGCGGTGACCACCGTGACGCCGGTGGCAAAGTTGCCCAGGGCCCGGCGAAAGGCCCGTGGGTCGAAACTGTTATCTGACATGCAAGACTCCCGGACTGCATCAACGCGCAGTCCTGATGGTTGTGATGGCCGGGTCGGCGTCAAATCATGCTCGGATCAGGCTCGAGCCCCATCAGCTCACGCCCCAGGATCTGCGCGCACACGTCGTAATCGGTGTACGCATGGGCGCCGGTCATATGGGAATCGCGGAACAGACGCTGCATCTCGTTGTGCTCGAACCACGCATTGCCACCGGCGGCCTCGAACAAGCGGTCCACCGCCTGGATGCACATCTTGGTGGCGTACGCCTGGTTGGTACGCCAGAACGCCAGGGTCTCGCGGCTCGGGTAACGGTGCTGTTCGCTGTGTTCGGCGTGTTCCTGCCAGGTCTTTTCCAGGAACGCCCGGGCGGCGGCCACCTGGTGTGTCGACTCGGCCAGGCGCATCAACGCCGGAGTCGCCGCCCCCACTGCCGCGCCGGTGTAGGCACGTACGCGGGTCCTGGTTTTTTCGCGGAATACTTCGAGCATGCGCTCGGCCACGCCCAGGCTCACGGTGGAGAAACCGCTGGCGAAATACGGGCGATACGGCGAGTAGAAAATCTTGCTGTCGGGGTACAGACCGAAGCCGGCGGACTTGCCTTCCATCATGTCCTTGGCTTTCTGGATGCGGTGTTCTGGCACCCGCACGTTGTCGATGATCAGGGTCTTGGTGCCGCTGCCTTTCATGCCGGCGGCGAACCAGTCATCGCGAATCTGATAGTCGCTGCGCGGCAGTACCGCGAAGCAATAGTCCTGGGTGCCCTCGGCGTTTTTACGGCGGAAGCCGACAATCGCCCACTCGGCATGATCGCAACCGCTGCTCCAGCCCATTTCACCGCTGAACAGCACACCGCCCTCAACTTCTTCAGTGCGGCCAAACGGCGCGATGCTGCTGCTGGCGGTGGCATTCGGGTTATCGCCCCAGACTTCCTGCTGCAACTTGGCGGGAAACAACGCCAGTTGATGGCTGTGGGTGCACAACAGGCTCATGGCCCACGCGGTGCTGGCACAGGCGCCGGCCAGCAACGCGATGCAGTCGGCAAACTGCGGCAGGGAGATTTCCATGCCGCCAAAGGGTTTGGGTTGAAAGGCACGGTGCATGCCGATGCTCTTGAGCAGCGCAATGTTCTCGTCGGGAACCTTGCGGTCCTGCTCGGCCTGGAAGGCGTTGGCAGCGATGGTCGGCAGAATCGCCTTGAGATCTTCGAGGAGCGGGTTTGGCTTTTTCATGGACGGCCCTGCTTATTATTGGATGTCCGGCTGGCGTTCAAACTCAACGAACGACGCTGGATGTGGGGCCAGTATGGGGCGGGCGCCCCCCCCCGGAAAATGCACCTTCCACAGCCAAGATTGCACTTTCCACAGGCCTGGCAGCCACAGACATATCGCCCGGCAGGCACGGACAAGCCTGGCCCGGCGGCGCTGGTTACCCTCGGGCTTTTGCGAGCAGGAAAATCCCATGAGCGATATTGCGCTGCTGCCTGAAGTCCAGGCCTTCCTCCGTCGAAGCCATGCCTTGTTTATCGACGGCGGGTACGTCCAAAGCCATTCCGGCCAGGCTCTGGAAGTGATCAACCCGGCCACCGGCGAGGTGATCGCCCAGGTTGCCGATGCGGACCTGGCCGATATCGACACAGCGGTGGAATCGTCCCGGCGTGGCTTCCGGCAATGGTCCCAGGTCGCCCCTGCCATTCGCGGCAATGTGCTGCTGAAACTCGCCGACCTGCTGGAGCAACACCGCGAAGCACTGGCGCAGATCGAAACCTGCCAGTCGGGCAAGATCATCCAGATTTCCCGGGCCTTCGAGGTCGATCAGGCGGCGCACTTCCTGCGTTACTACGCCGGCTGGGCCACCAAGATCAGCGGCCAGACCCTTACCCCGTCACTGCCCTCCTTCGCCGGCGAACGCTACACCGCGTTTACCCTGCGCGAACCGGTGGGCGTGGTAGTGGGCATCGTGCCGTGGAATTTCTCGACCATGATCGCCATCTGGAAACTCGCCTCGGCACTGGTGACCGGCTGCAGCATCATCATCAAGCCCAGCGAGTTCACCCCGCTGACCATCCTGCGCATCGCCGAACTGGCCATCGACGCCGGCCTGCCGGCGGGCGTGCTGAACGTGTTGACCGGTGGCGGCCACGTGGGCAAAGGCCTGGTGGAGCACCCGGGCACCGACAAGGTCTCGTTTACCGGCTCGGTGCCCACCGGCATCGCCGTGGGCCGCAGTGCCATGGGCGCCGGGTTGACCCGGGCGACCCTGGAACTGGGCGGCAAAAACTCCGCCGGGTTCCTGCGGGATGTGGACCTCGACAAAGCGGTCAACGGCATCATCGAAGCCGGCTTCCTGCACTCCGGGCAAATCTGCGCGGCCGCCGAACGCTTCTTCGCCCACCGCTCGCAGATCGAGCCGATCATGGACAAACTGGCGCAACGCCTGGGCCGGTTGAACATCGGCTCGCCGCTGGACGAGCGCACCGAATTCGGCCCGGTGACCAACCGCCAGCACCAACAGAAACTCGAATGGTTTTTCGCCAAGGCCCGGGCCGAGAACAATACGATTGTCCACGGCGGCAAGCTGATCGACGGGCCGGGGTGCTATGTGGAGCCGACAGTAATTCTCGCCAACACGATCCACGACACCCTGCTCAACGAAGAGACCTTCGGCCCGATCGCCACGTTTTTCCCCTACGACACCGAGGATGAGCTGCTGGAACTGATGAACAACACGCCTTACGGCCTGAGCGCCAGCCTCTGGACCAATGATCTGAGCAAGGCCCTGCGCATGGTGCCGGCGATCAACGCGGGGACGGTGTGGGTGAACATGCACACGATGCTCGACCCGGCGGTGCCGTTTGGCGGCAACAAGTCTTCGGGGGTGGGACGGGAGTTTGGCGGGGCGTTCATCGAGGATTACACCGAGCTCAAGTCGGTGATGATTCGCTACTGACCGGCATGCGGAGCGCCGGCCGGCTTGAGTGTGTTGATCGTTCCCACGCTCTGCGTGGGAATGCATACCGTGACGCTCCGCGTCACCATTGCGCGAGGCGTCAATGCGGCGGTGCCAGCGGGACGCGGAGCGTCCGAGGCGGCATTCCCACGCAGAGCGTGGGAACGATCATCTGCACCTGGTCCCCTGAGGCTGCATATACCCGCCATAAATGGGCAGGCCGGTAGCCGGTAACATCCTGGTAATGCGCTAAATACCTGTACAATTTTATTATTTTGTACAAGTATCAGCAGTATCAAACCCTCTCGGGGAGAACCGCAATGACCCGTCTATTGGTTTCGCTGGCCCTGGTGTTGGGCCTGAGCAGTTGTGGCAGCGTGGATGTAAAACACTATGCCGACCAGCAACCGCAACTGGACCTGGTGAGCTTCTTCAGCAAGCCCGTCAAGGCCTGGGGCATCTTCGAGAAACGCTCGGGTGAAGTGGCCAAGCGTTTCGAGGTGAATATCGCCAGCCGCCGCGAGGGTGAAAACCTGATTCTCGATGAGCGCTTTCTATACAGCGATGGTACTCGCCAGCAACGTGTCTGGACCCTCACCCCGGACGGCCCCACCCGCTGGCGCGGACGGGCCGGTGATGTGGTGGGCGAGGCCAGGGGCGAAGTGGCGGGCAACGCACTGCGCTGGCGCTACGTCCTGAACCTGCCGGTTGATGGATCCGTCTACGAAGTGAGCCTCGACGATTGGATGTACCTGATGGACGAAGACACGTTGATCAACCGCTCCAGCATGTCCAAGTTGGGTGTGGAAGTCGGCCAGGTGACGTTGTTCTTCCGTCGCCAGTCTTCACAACCCTGACCGCTAAGGAGTGAACCATGAACCTGCAAGCCCTGACCAAACTGGCCACCCAAGGCGCTGTACGCGAAATGGAACTGCTGTCGCTGGAAGGTGGTTTCTATCTGGCGCGCGTAACGCTGGACCACGGCCAGTTCACGCTGCTGGACGAGTCGGCGAAGCCCCTGCACTTTCGCTCCGTCAATCACTTGCGTGACGTGTTGCAGGCGGTCCCTGCGTTTCCCTGCACCCTGGTGCATCAGTGCGTGCATGACGAAATGTGCGGCCGGCGAGAAGGCGCTATCGAGCCACTGCGAACGCCATTTTCCCTGGAAGCGCCGTGGTGACCAAGGCAGTTCGAAACCTGTGCCTGGTGCTGGGCGACCAGTTGTCGTTTGACCTGGCCTCACTGGATGGGCTGGACAGCCAGCGCGATGCGGTCTTGATGGTCGAGGTCATGGAGGAAGCCAGCCATGTGCCCCACCATCCGCAAAAAATCGTCCTGGTCTTCAGCGCCATGCGCCATTTTGCCCAGGCGTTGCAGCAGCGTGGTATCCGGGTGCAGTACGTCGCCCTGGACGACCCGCAAAACACCGGCTCGGTACCCGGCGAGTTAAGGCGCTGGCAATCGCTGATGCAACCCCGGGAAATACACCTGACCGAATGCGGTGACTGGCGCCTTGAGCAATCCCTGAAGGACTGCGGTTTGCCGATCCAGTGGCATGCCGACCACCGATTCCTGTGCGGCCGTGACGAGTTCGCGGCTTGGGCCAGCGGTAAAAAACAGCTGCGCATGGAGTACTTCTACCGGGAGATGCGCCGCAAGAGCGGGCTCTTGCTCAACGGTGACGGTACGCCAGTGGGCGGTGCCTGGAACTTTGATGCGGACAACCGCAAGGCATTGCCCAAGGGCACCAAGGCGCCCTACCCGGCGCGCTTCACCTCGGACTCGATCACCCAGGACGTGCTGGCGCTGGTAGGTAAACACTTCAGCAGCCACTACGGTTCCCTCGACACCTTCGATTACCCCGTGACCCACGCCGACGCGCAGGCCCTCTGGAACTACTTTCTGGACTATGGCCTGGCGGGTTTCGGCGACTACCAGGACGCCATGGCCAGCGACGAGCCGTTCCTGTTTCACGCCCGTATCAGCGCAGCGCTGAACATCGGCCTGCTGGACCTGCGCCAGCTGTGCAGCGATGTGGAGGCGGCCTATTGGTCGGGCAGCATCGGGCTGAACGCTGGCGAAGGGTTTATCCGCCAACTGATTGGCTGGCGTGAGTACGTACGCGGCGTGTACTGGCTGAAGATGCCCGACTATGCCGCCGGCAATGCATTCGGCAACAGCCGCCCGCTGCCGGAGTTCTACTGGACGGGCGAGACGCAAATGAACTGCATGCGCCAGGCGATCGGCCAAAGCCTGAAACATGCCTATGCCCATCACATCCAGCGGCTGATGGTCACCGGCAATTTCGCCCTGCTGGCCGGCATCGTGCCCAGCCAGATATGCGAGTGGTACCTGGCGATCTACATGGACGCGTTCGACTGGGTCGAGCTGCCCAACACCCTGGGCATGGTGATGCATGCCGATGGCGGTTACCTGGGTTCCAAGCCTTATTGCGCGAGCGGCCAATATATAAAGCGCATGTCGGACTACTGCCGAGGCTGTGCGTACAAAGTCACGGAAAGTACCGCTGACAATGCCTGCCCGTTCAATGCGCTTTATTGGCACTTCCTGATGCGCCACGGCGACCTGCTGCGGGGCAATCAGCGCATGGCCATGCTCTATAAAAATCTCGACCGCATGCCTGAATCCAAGCAGGACGCGCTGTGGCAACGGGGCCAGAGGCTGCTGGCCAAGTTGGATGCGGGTGAAACGCTGTGAAATTTTCCGGCCGCTGCGAATTGTTGTGAAGCCGGTGATAAATGGCCAATTGCCCATGCTAACGTCGGCTTCGATGTCATCCAATTCATTGAGGGAGCAGCGCCGATGTCTACTACCGTAACACCCGCCGGTGGCGGACCGACCACTCAAAAAGCCTCGACGTCGGTATTCGACGACAAGTTGAATATTTCCAAGTCGAGCAAGGTGATCGCCGATTACATGCGCCAGTCGGGCAAGTCGGCCATTACCAAGCAAGAGCTTTCACAGTTGGCCAGCAATGCCTCGGGCAAGGTGCCCGCCGATGTGAGCGCTGCGGCCCAGTACATGGAGCGCCATCCCGACGTGTTCACCGCGATCGAAACCCATGATGTGGCCGGTGCCGATAACTTTTCCGGGGTGTGGAACTTCGACTGGGCAGCCAACGGTGGGCTCAACGGCACGGCGACCGATGCCATCGCCAAGATGCAGGACACCTTTGATTTCGCGATCGCCAAGTCGGCGCAGATCACCGAGATCAGCACCGGCAAAAAGGCCGAGCTGGACTCGACCAAACAGCGGCCGCAGAACTAAATTTCCAGCTGCTACAAAAATCCAGTGTGGGAGCTGGCTTGCCTGCGATGCGGACACCTCGGTGCTTCAGGTACACCGAGATGACGCCATCGCAGCCTCGCTAAAGCTCGACAGCTCCCACAAGGATTTCCTTTGTTTGTTAGAGCGCCGGCCTGCGGTCAGAAGTGAAACGCCACCCCCGTGGTCACGTTGAACGCATCCCCCACATAGAAGTTGGCCGAGTCCTGGCCCTTGGCGTCGTACGCGGTGTTAGTGGCCGTGGCATAGCGCTTGTTGGTCAGATTGCGTGCATCGACGAACACTTCCCACTTCTTGCTAGGGGCCTCGTAGCCCACCTTGGCCCCCCACAACGTATACGACGGCGCACTCAGGGAGTTGGCAAAGTCGACGTAATAGCTGGACGCCGCCCGGGCGTTGAGCTGCGCGTAGAAACCACTGCCTTGGCGATATTCCAGCTCGGCCTGGTAGACCTGGCGCGGCAGGCCCGGCAGCTGGTTGTCGCCGAACACCGCATCGTTGCGGTAGTGGAAGTCGTTGAAGGTGTAGGCCTGGCGCAGGGTCACGGTGTCGCCATTGCCGCCGTCCCACAGTTGCGCATTCAAGCCGGCTTCGATGCCCTGGTGAATGGTCGCGCTGCCGTTGGAGGTGGCCACCAGTTGGTCCTGGGTGGCCGTCGCCTGGCGTACCACCACCGACAGCAGTTCTTTCTGCACCCACGAGCGGTAGACCGTCAGGCTGCCGTCAAAAATACCGTGGCCGCCGCGAATGCCGAACTCCACGGTGTTGGCTTTTTGCGGCCGCACATCACGGATGTATGGTGTGCCGGTGCTGCCCAGCTGCCAGGTAACCGGTGGATCCACCGAGCGGCTGACGTTGCCGAACACTTCGAATTCCGGAGTCAACTGATAGCGCAGGCCAATGCGCGGGGCGACGTCGGTCTCGTCGTATTCAACGCCACTGGGGAACGCGCTGGTATTGGTGCCGGTGCTGTATTCGATCTGCGCCTTGCGCTTGATATCAATCAATGACAACCCGGTGGACAGCCACGTGCGGTCATTCAGTTGCAGTTCGTTGCCGAGGGAAAACACCGTGTCCCGCGAGCCGGTGTAGTTGGTCTTCTGCTGGGTGATGCCGGTGGCCTTGCTGTGGGATTTCACATCGGCCAGGTACGCCAGCGTATTGCTGAAGGTCACGCTGCTGTCGCTGCGCAGGCCGAAGAAGGTGTCGGCGGTGCGCAGGTAGCGCAAGGTCAGGTTGACGTCCTGGGAGCGCCATTCCTGTGGTGTTGGCGAATAGCGCCAGCCGTTGTCCAGCGGGTAATCGTTGTAGCCCAGGCCGACTTCGAGCTTGGCATTGTCGTCGAAGGTGTAGGTGGTGGTGCTGCCCAGCAACGTCGAGCCGTCCTTCTTGCGCCCGATGGGCACGAGGTTGCTCGTGGGGTCATGCTTGAGCTGGTATTTGGTCAGGGTGTTGCCCTGGCTGAGGGTTTCTTCCTTGTAGCGAATGTAGAAGCGCGTCTCCAGTTGCGGGCTGAACACGTGGCCGAAGTTGGCAACGATCCCCTGCCCCTTGTTCGGTGTGTTGTCCTGGTAACCGTCACGCTCGTTGTGCTGGATGCTGACGTAATAGTCATTGTCGCCGTCCACGCCGCCGGTGCTCAGCTGCTCCTTGCGATAGCCGAAGCTGCCGGCTTCGAAACGCGCGTAGTTGCCCGGATCGGTGCGGCCGGTCTTGCTCACGAAGTTGATCGCGCCGCCCAGGGACAAGGCCGAATAACGGAAGGCGTTGGCGCCGTAGAGCACCTCGGTGTGGTCCACGGAAGCCATGTCCAGCATGTCTTCCTGGGTGCCGCCCGGGCCGGTCAACGGCAGGCCGTCGTAGAGGAATTTGATCCCCAGCACATAGCCTTGATAGAAGGTATTGAGGCCCGAACCGCGGATCGAAATCTTGTTCGCGCCCGAGCCGCTGGTGGCCTGGGCGAATACGCCCGGCTGCAACGCCAGCACGTCCTCGGCGTTCGCCGCGCGGCCCTGTTCGATCTTGCGGTTGTCGATCACTGCGGTTTTGCCGGGCACCTTGGACAGTTGCTTCTCGGCCTTTTGCGCTTCGGTGGCTTCGGCACCGGTGACCACTACCGTGGCCAGGGTCGGGTCCGCCTGGGCGGCAAAGGCCGCGCCGTGTATCAACATCAACAGCACGCCAAGGCTGGACGCGGTGGCCAGTGACTCAAAACGACGAGCGCGAGGTTCAAACAGTTGCCGCATGAATTAAATACTCCTGGGGTCTCGAATTAGTTGGAGCATCTATTCGTATAGTCGCGCTCTGTTTCCAACTTTGCAGGGTTCATGCCACGTCCAAGCCTCAATAAACACTGGCCGGCCACCCTTATTAATCGCCACAAGCGCAACACTTTGCTGGTGAAATGTTCGATTCCGGACAATACAAAAAATCATCCACAAACACTTATATGTTCAAGCAATAAAAGCATAACGAAAGCCCCGCCCTGCGGGCACAGGACGCAACTGTGCAAATCCCAACAGCCCTCCAACAAAAGTTGCGTATTCGACACTGTCCGCGCCTGCATCCCCGTAAGAAGTCGCAAGTTATCGGCTTATTGTTACTTGGTATGGGTCTTGCTCTATCCATTGCCTGTTGAAACAAATCAGCTCGAGCATTCTCGACTTAAGCAACGAGGTATTCACGCGTGACGGTCAACTTACTCTGCACCCGCAGGACGCCACTGGAGATTGCCCGTGACCTGGCGACCGAATTCGCGCGCACCGCCGTTGACCGCGACGCCAGCGGCGGTACGCCCAAGGCCGAACGCGACAAACTGCGCAGCAGCGGCCTGTTGTCCCTGAGCATCCCCGGGCAATTCGGCGGGCTGGACGCCAACTGGTCGGAAACCTTCGAGGTGGTGCGCGAATTCGCCCGGGTCGACAGCTCCATCGCCCACGTATTCGGCTTTCATCACCTGATGCTCGCCACCGTCCGGTTATTCGCCACGCCCGCACAATGGCAAACCTGGTTCAGCCTGACGGCCAGCAACAACTGGTTCTGGGGCAACACCCTGAACCCCCTGGACACCCGCACGGTGGTCAAGCGCCACACGGGCTGGCGGGAATTCTCGGGACAGAAGAACTTCTGCTCCGGGGCCAACGACTCGGAAATGCTGATCGCCTCGGCCATCGATGAAAGCGCCGGCGGCAAGTTGCTGATCGCGGCGATTCCCAGCGCCCGCAGCGGGATCATCCTGCACAACGACTGGAACAACATGGGCCAGCGCCAGACCGACAGCGGCAGCGTGACCTTCAAGCGCGTGCGCGTGGAAGAGTCCGACCTGTTGCTGGACCCGGGCCCCCTGAGTACTCCGTTCGCCTGCCTGCGCCCGCTGATTGCGCAACTGCACTTCGCGAATATCTTCCTCGGCATCGCCGAAGGCGCGTTCGAAGAGGCACGCCAATACACCCTGGAAGAAGCCCGCCCGTGGTTCCGCTCCAGCGCCAGCCATAGCACCCAGGACCCTTACATCCTAAGCCATTACGGCGATTTCTGGGTGGCGCTGCAAAGCACCCGCCTGCTGGTGGAGCGCGCAGGCCAGGTGCTGGACGCGGCATGGGCCAAGGGCTCAGCCCTGACCAGCGAGGAACGCGGCGAAACGGCGATTGCCATCGCCACCGCCAAAGTCGCCGCCAGCCGCAATGGCCTGGAGTTGTGTAGCAAGGTCTTCGAGGTCACCGGCGCACGGGCGACCAACGCCTCGGTGGCCCTCGACAGGCACTGGCGCAACTTGCGCACCCAGAGCCTGCATGACCCGCTGGACTACAAACTTCATGAACTGGGCGAGTGGGCACTGAACGGTACCGCGCCCATCCCGACGTTTTATTCCTGATCTTTTATTCAAAGGGATAACCATGCAACTGCTGACCCTACCGCCCTCGCCCGCCCTTGCCACCTCCATCCGCGCCACCGCGCAGGTGTTTGAAGACCCCAGGTCCAAGGCCTTGCTCAAGCATGTGCAACAAGTCGCGCCGAGCGAAGCCAGCGTGCTGATCATCGGTGAAACCGGCACCGGCAAAGAGTTGGTCGCACGGCATATCCACAACCTCAGTGGCCGCAAGGAGCAGCCATTCGTGGCGGTGAATTGCGGTGCGTTCTCCGAATCACTGGTGGAAGCCGAGCTGTTCGGCCACGAGAAAGGCGCGTTCACCGGTGCCCTCGGTGCCAAGGCCGGCTGGTTTGAAGAAGCCAACGGCGGCACGCTGTTCCTCGATGAAATCGGCGACCTGCCCATGTCGATCCAGGTCAAGCTGCTGCGGGTATTGCAGGAGCGTGAAGTAGTGCGCCTGGGTTCGCGCAAAAGCATTCCGATCAATGTGCGGGTGCTGGCGGCGACCAACGTGCAGCTGGAAAAAGCCATCAACGCCGGGCATTTCCGCGAGGACCTGTTCTACCGCCTGAACGTGGTCAACCTGGAACTCAGCCCGCTGCGGGATCGCCCCGGCGATATCCTGCCGCTGGTGCAGTACTTCATCGACACCTACACCCGCCGCCTCGGCTATGGCGAGATCATCTTGAGCAAGGAAGCCGAGCAACGCCTGGCCACCTACAGTTGGCCGGGGAATATCCGCGAGCTGGAAAACGTCATCCACCACACCCTGCTGATCTGCCGCGACGGCGTGATCCAGGCCGATGACCTGCGCATGTCCAACCTGCGTATCGAACGCCAGGAAGACAGCACCACCGCCCATGACCTGCTCGACCAGGCCTTCCAGCGGCTGTTCGAGGAGCAGATAGAAAACCTCCACGAACAGGTGGAACGCAGCCTGCTCACCGCCGCCTACCGGCTGTGCCAGCACAACCAGGTGCACACCGCCGAGTTGCTGGGGCTGAGCCGCAACGTGACCCGCACCTTGCTGATCAACCTCGGTGAGCTGAAGGTCAACAAGCGCCGCCCGCTGGCCGGTGCCAAGGATGACCGGGTGCTGCACCTCTCGATCTGAACCTGACTGCGCGGCGTACCCGGTACGCCGCCTGGTCACACCACCGCTTCATCCAGCGCATCGCTGAACTGGCGACTCCACAACCGCGCATATTGCCCGCCCTGGCGCAGCAACTGTTCGTGGCTGCCGTCCTCGATCACCCGGCCATTGTCGAACACCAGGATCCGGTCCAGGTGGGCCACGGTGGACAGCCGATGCGCGACCACCAGCACGGTCTTGTCTTCCATGATTTCGTCGAGCTTGTCCTGGATAAAGCGCTCGGTGATCGAGTCCAGGCTGGAAGTGGCTTCGTCCATCACCAGGATCGGCGCGTTTTTCAGCAACACCCGGGCAATCGCAATGCGCTGGCGCTGGCCGCCGGACAATTTGACCCCACGCTCGCCCACCAGCGATTCGTAGCCGTGTTCCATGCTGTCGATAAATTCACTGGCGCCGGCGCGGTGGATCGCCTCGGCGACCTCGTCCATCGAGGCATCCAGGCGGCCGTAATGGATGTTTTCGCGAATGCTGCGGTGGAACAGGCCGGGCTCCTGGGGAATCAGGCCGATCTGCTGGTGCAGCGAATGCTGGGTCACCTCGCGCACGTCCTTGCCGTCCACCAGCACCTGGCCTTGCTGCACATCGTAGAGACGCAGGAGCAAGCTCAGCAGGGTCGACTTGCCGGAGCCCGAAGCGCCCACCAGGCCGACTTTCTGGCCGGCGGGGATGACGATATTCAGGTGTTCGAAAATCGAACGATCACCGCCATAGCTGAAGCCGACATCGCGAAACTCGATATCGCCGCGCTTGACCATCAGCGCCTTGGCGCCGGGTTGGTCGATGACTTCATGGGGGCGGATCAGGGTGCGCACACCGTTGGCGATATTGCCGGTGGCTTCGAAGAATTCGAGAAAGCGTCGCGACAGGTTTTCCACATCGCTGATGATCAACAACGAAAGGCTGGTGGACATGACAAACGCAGCAATGTCGATACGGTGGCTGCGCCACAGGTAGAGCGCCAGCAATAACAAACCGAGCTTAAGCACTACGCCACAGGAAGCCTGGAACCAGCGAATTTTCTCCATATACCCCAGGGATCGGTAGGCAGCCGCCACCTCCTTGTCGAGGAAAGTGCCGAGGTAACTGTGCTCGAACGCATGGCGCGCAAACAGGCGGATATTGGCCAGATTGGAGACCGCATCCACCACTTTGCCGGTGCTGGTGCTGCGCGCTGCCGAATACTGTTGCGCCAGAGGATGACTGCGGCGTGCGAGGACGTAGCAGATAGCGATAAACGCCACCGACCAACCCGCCATGAACAACGCCAACAACGGCGATGCGGTCCATAGCAAGGCCGTGGCCAGGCTCAGCGTCACCAGCAGCGGGATCAGGTCGAACAACAAGATGCTCAGGGTCTGATTCACGCCCAGGGTAATTTCCGCCACCCGATGCGCCAGTGCCCCGGCGAACTCATTGCTGATGAAACGATGGGAGTGCTGCTGCAGATAGGCGAACACCACATGCGTCACCGTGCGCCGCTGCAACGGCAAGACGTGGATATGGCAGCCTGCCGATGCACGGGTAAACAGTACTTGGCACACCAGTAGCGCGCTTAGCAGTGTCAGTGGCCATTGCAGCACTTCAAAGGCACGCTCCGCTTCCAGCCCGTTGCTCACGGTGCGGGTGATCTGCCCCAGCCCCCAGGGCGTCAGAATCGAACACACCACCGCGGCGATCTGCAGCAGCAGGATAGCCAGGTACCAACCTTTGAAATGTCCGATGAAATGCCGCACAAACGCCGCCGGCGTCGATGGCAAGTGCTGGACATTCCAGGTGCGAAACAATGAAAAAGACGAACTCATGGCCAATGACATTCCTGAATGACGCCTGTGGCCGCGCAGCTTTCAGGCAAAAAATGGTGAGTGTGATCGTTCCCACGCTCTGCGTGGGAATGCATCCGGTGACGCTCTGCGTCACGATTTTAAGAGCGGACGCAGAGCGTCCAGAGCGGCATTCCCACGCAGAGCGTGGGAACGATCTCAATAGGCAGCAACTGTGCCCCATGAAACAGACAAACATTCCCCTGTGGCGAGGGAGCTTGCTCCCGCTGGAGTGCGAAGCGCTCCCAGGATTTTGGGGCCGCTGCGCAGCCCAGCGGGAGCAAGCTCCCTCGCCACAGGTTCAGCGTCACTTTTGGGATTGGTAGCGAAGTTCCTCCAACTCACGACCGCCCCGAGCAAGGGTGCGGCTTGATTCGGGCTGCGCTATCCATCCTGCATTTTGGTAAAAGCGCACTGCCCGCCGGTTTTCAGCCAGCACCCACAACGTCGCCGTCTCCAGGCCCAGGCTGGCGAGATGCTCCAGCCCCCTGAGCCACAGCGCCCTGCCCACCCCCGTTCCCCAATGCTCGGCCAGCACATACACCGCCTGCACTTCACCGGTTACGCCTGGATCAGCATCCTCATCACGACTCGAGCTGACAACAATCCAGCCCACCACACGCCCCTCGACCTGCGCGACAAACACAGCTTCGCTCCCCTGCTCAATCGACTGCCGCCAAAAGGCTTCACGCCGAGGCTGCGTCGCCTCCAGCGAAGCCAGGTAATCCGCCGGCATCAGTTCACGATAAGCCTGCTGCCAACTGCGAATATGCACCCAGGCAATGTCACCTGCGTCCTCGATACGTGCTGCACGAATCATCCAATTCCCTCTGCGCGTTTTGCATAAATCGCCGAGCCCGCCTGGGGCGACAGCCTGCGATAAACCAGCCCCGACAAGGCACACAGCAATCCGGCACCCGCCATGATCCAGGCGATATCACTCTGCTCGACCGTGGCATGCCCGCGCACGGCCATGATCAAACCGAGCAGCCCCGCCGCGATGCCCACCGATAAACTCAACGTCAACTGAATGGTCATCGCCGACAGGCTGCTGGCGCGGCTGGATTGTTCCGGTGGCACGTCGGCATAGGTCAACGCCCCCAGGGTGCTGAATTGCAGCGAACGAATGATCCCGCTGCCAAATAACACCAGTATTACAATCCAGTAAGGCGTTGATACCTCGAACAGGCTGCACGCCAGGATGGTTGCACCGGTGAGCACCGCATTGCCGATCAAGGTGCGCCGGAAACCGAAGCGGCTGACAATCCGCACCGCCAGCATTTTCATCAGCAACGCACCCACGCCACCGGCCACGCTCAGCAGCCCCGCCTGCAACGGGTTAAGCCCGAAACACAGCTGGAACAGCAACACCAGCAAAAACGGCTGTGACGCGCTGCCGATGCGCATCAGGTTGCCGCCCCAGAAGCTCACCGCGAAGGTCGGGATTTTCAACAATGAAAAATCGATCAACGGGTACGCCGTCCGCCGTGCATGCAGGACATACAGCCAGGCACTCAACAGCCCGCCGCCAATCAGCAGCAACGCCCACTGGCGCGGCAACAGGCCGTGGCCCAGCACCTCGAAACCGAACACCAGCCCGCCCAATGCCACGCCGCTGAGCAACAGGCCGGGAACGTCCAATGGCTGGCCGGGTGTCCCGGAATAGTCCGGGATATAGCGCAGCACCAGGATCACCCCAAGCACGCCGATCGGCAGGTTGATCAGGAAGATCCAGTGCCACGACAGCACCGTCACCAACAGCCCGCCCAACGGTGGACCCAGCAGCGGCCCAACCAGCGCCGCCACCGTCAGGTACGACATGGCACGCAGCAGGTTTTCCCGCGCCGACCAGCGCAGCAGGATCACCTGCCCCACCGGCACCATCATCGCCCCCGAGGCACCCTGGGCCAAACGCGCCAGGGACAGTTGCAACAGCGAGCCCGAGCAGGCACAGGCCACCGACGCGAGGGTGAACAGCACGATGGCGCTGATAAACACCCGACGCGGCCCGAACCGGTCGGCCGCCCAGCCGCTGACCGGCACGAACAGCGCCACCGCCAGCAGGTACAGTGACACCACCAGGTTCATGCGCACGCTGGGCTCGCCGAAATCCTGGGCCATCTGCGGCAGCGCCGTGAGCACCGCCGTGGCGTCGATCAATTCCATGAACAGCGCACAGCCGATGATCATCGGCACCCGGCGCGCGTGCCCGGAGCCCACCTCGCCCAAGGGGTGTGAAAGGTCGAGGGCTTTGTTCAAAACAGCCCCGATGTCGGAGGCGGCGTGCCCTTGAGTTGCCAGGCGCCCACGGCTGCGGCTTTCCAGTGCCGGGGATTGTGGTTGGCCACGGTGCGCGCGTTGCGCCAGTGCCGGTCCAGGTTATGCGCGCGGCCGGTGGTGGAAGCGCCACCCACGTCGAACACCAGCTCCGCAGCCTTGAGCGCCGACTCCGCCGCGATGTATTGCGCCTGGGCCACGTCCACTGCGGCCTGGTCGACGGCCACCGCATCAAGGTCCGCAGCCCAGGCGCGGTCGATGGAGTCCGCCGCGTGCAACACCACCGCTTCGGCGGTAAAGGCCCGGGCCGAAACGTCGCCCACGCTCAGTTCCACGTACGGGTCATCCACCGAGCGCGTGGCGCTGCTGTGCTTGATCGGCCGCGCATGCTCCTTGGCAAAGGTCACCGCATCATTCAGCGCATTACGCGCAATACCGGCCTGCACCGCCGCGAGGAACACTTGCAGGAACGGCGTGACAATCGTGCGCTTGCCTTCCTCGACGGTGCGGGTGCGGATCTCGCTGGCCAACACCTGCACATCATGCAGATGGGTGGTGCCACTGGCGGTCAGGCGCTGGCCCATGGCGTCGAAATCATCCAGCAACTCCAGGCCCTGGCGGTCGCGGGGCAGGATGAACGACACGGGCTGGTCATTCTCGTCCAGGGCGACGGCGCTGACCCAATCGGCATACAACGAACCGGTGCTGTAGTACTTGCTGCCGCAAGCGCGAAAGTGCTCGCCGTCACGCACGATGCGCGCACTGATCGAACCGTTGGCACCGCCGACTTCCCAGCCGGCATTGCCGATCACGGCGCCTTGCAGGTAGCGCCCGAACCAGCGCTCGCGCTCCTCCTCCGCCCCCTCGGCGCGGGACGCCAGCAGGCCTTCGACAAACCCGAAACCGGGGCGCAGCGCCTGGGCCACGTTGGAGTCGGCCGAGGCGATGCGAATCAGCAAGGCAATCACGTCCTTGACCGAACCACCGGCGCCGCCAAACCGCTTGGGAATCCGCACGGTAAACAACCCGGCCTGGGCGATCTGCGCCACGGCCTCATACGGCAGTTGGCGGTCACGCTCACGTTGCGCAGCGCCGGCGGCAATCTGCGGCAGGATGCGGTCGGCGCGGGCGTTCAGTTCGGCCACCGTTACAACCGGCGGCGTGGGTACAGCAGACAACTTGCTCATGGCACTTCCTTGATTCAGGTCTAGATGGCGATTTTCCACAGGCGCGATTCATCAAACAGCCAGCCGGGGTTTTCCGGCTCCAGGGCCGGCACCACCAACTGCTTGCCGCTGCCTGGCAGGCGTGGCACCGCGCCCAGCAGGCGCCGGGTGTATTCGTGCTGGGGCGATTCAAACAACGTCTCGACGCTGGCGCTTTCCACCACCTGGCCGTGGCGCATCACCAACACTTCGTCGCTGACGTGGCGAATCACCCCCAGGTCGTGGGAGATAAACAGGTAGGCCAGGCCCAGCGAGGCTTGCAGGTCGGCCAGCAGATCCAGGACCTGGGCCTGCACCGACACGTCCAGCGCCGACACCGGCTCGTCGCAGATAATCACTTTGGGGTTGCTGGCAATCGCCCGGGCAATCGCCACGCGCTGGCGCTGCCCGCCCGACAGTTGCAACGGTCGGCGCGCGGCCAATTGCGGCGCCAGGCGTACCTGGTCGAGCAACTGTGTCACGCGGGCCGCCTGTTGCTCGGCGTCGATACCGGCAACGTCCAGCGCATCACTGAGGATCTGCCCCACCGTCCAGCGCGGGTCGAACGAACTCAGCGGGTCCTGATAAATCACGCTGATATCCCGGCGATGCACACGGCGGGTCTTTTCCTCGACCCGCTCGGTACCTGCCGCGGCCCATGGCTGGTCGAGAAAACGCACCTCACCGGCATCCGGTTGCAGCAAGCCGAGGGCGATGCGTGCCACGGTGGTTTTGCCGGAGCCGGATTCACCGACGATGCCCAGGGTGCGACCGGCGCGCAGCTCGAAGCTGACGTTATCCACCACCTGACGCGACTGTTGATCGGGGCCGACATACCGTTTGCCCAGCCCGGAGGCCTTGAGCAACACCGGCGAATCCGCGCCGGGCCGTGGTTGCGCCACAGCGTTGCTGCGCTCCGGCGACAAGCGTGTGCCCCGGGCATGTTCGGCGGGCACCGCATCCAGCAGCGAGCGGGTGTAGGCGTGGCGGGGGTTGAGCAGCACCTGATCCATCGGCCCCTGCTCCACCACTTCGCCGTGGCGCAGCACCAGCACCTCATCCGCCAATTGCGCGACCACTGCCAGGTCATGGCTGATGATCAGCAGCGAATCGCCACGGGCCTTGATCTGCTGCAATACCTGCAGGATCTGCGCCTGCACCGTGGCATCCAGCGCCGTGGTCGGTTCATCGGCAATCACCAGGCCGGGGTTCAATGCGAGTGCGCTGGCA
The DNA here is from genome assembly GCF_013385805.1 of Pseudomonas sp. C6002. Classification (NCBI taxonomy): domain Bacteria; kingdom Pseudomonadati; phylum Pseudomonadota; class Gammaproteobacteria; order Pseudomonadales; family Pseudomonadaceae; genus Pseudomonas; species Pseudomonas sp. C6002. The sequence continues at coordinate 24,851 of NZ_JACAPH010000021.1, forward strand.
ATCAGCGCACGCTGGCGCAGGCCGCCGGAGAGTTGATCGGGGCGCTGGCGCGCACGCAGTTGCGGTTCGGGTACGCCCACCAGGTCCAGCAGTTCAATGACGCGTTCGCCACGGCTGCGACGGTCGCCCCAGCGATGGGTCTCCAGCACTTCGAGAATTTCCTTGCCCACCGGCCGCAACGGGTCGAGGGACACCAGTGCATCCTGCAACACGAAGCCGATGCCGTTGCCACGCAAACGACGCCAGCCGCGTTCCGACAGGTTGAGCAAATCCACACCGTCATAGCTCAAGGTGCGCGCCGTAACCTTCGCGCCCGCACCCGCCAGGCCAATCAGGCTGCGGGCGGTGACGCTTTTACCGGAGCCGGATTCGCCCACCAGCGCCAGGGTCTTGCCAGGCTCCAGGGTGAAAGACAGATTGCGCACCACCGACTGCCCGGCAAACTCGATGGACAGCCCTTCAACGATCAAGCGTTTCTGGTCGCTCATGAAAGACGGCCCTCCAGGCGTTGTTGCAGGTAACGGCCAGTGACCGTGGTCGACAGCGTGGTCAATACGATGAACAGCCCGGGGAAGAACGTCAGCCACCAGGCGTTGGCGATGAAGTCGCGGCCCATGGACAACATGGTCCCCCACTCCGGTGCCGGCGGACGGGCGCCCAGGCCGAGAAAACTCAGGGCCGAGGCCCAGACAATCGCCTGGCCCACGCCCATGGTCAGGGTCACGATCAGCGGGCGCATGGCGTTCGGCAGCAACTGGCGCAGGATGATGCGCAGCGGCGGATGCCCGAGGGCGCGGGCGGCTTCGATATAGCCCGCGTTGCGCACCGCCAGCACCTGGCCACGGACCATCCGCGCATAACCCGGTGCACTGCCCAGCCCGGTGGCGACGATCAGCGGGCCGATGCCGCTGCCGAAAATCGCCACGAACAACAGCGCCAGGATCAGGCTCGGAAACGCAAACAGCACTTCCAGCAACCAACCCACGCCGCGGTCCACCCGCGCGCCGCCCAGCCCGCCCAACAGGCCAAGCACAATGGCGATGGTCATCGCAATCGCCGTGGCTGCCAGGCCGATGAACAACGACTGGCGGGTGCCATGGATCACCCGCGAAAAAATATCCCGCCCCGACTGATCGGTGCCGAACCAGTGGCCCAGGCTCGGCGAATGAAACGCATCGCGGGGCACGATGGCCAGCGGGTCGCTGTAGGCGAACAACTGCGGCACCAGCGCCGCGACGATCACCAGCAACAGAAAGGTAATCGCCAACAGCGGGCCGAGGCGCAGCGTGCGAGTGGTGCGCTGAATCCGCAGCGCGGGCAGCGGTGTTTCCAGGGTCAGGCCACTCATGCTGGAAGCTCCTGTTGGCGAGGGTCGACCCACAGGTACAGCAGGTCGACCAGAATATTGGCGAGCACGTAACCGGCGGCGACCACCAGGCTGATGCCGATGGTCAGCGGCAGGTCCTGGGCCTGCACCGCCTGGTACAACTGGCGGCCGAGGCCCTTGCGGGAAAAAATCACTTCGATCACCACGGCGCCGCTGATCAGCGCGCCGATGGCCCAGCCCGACAGCGAGATGCCCGGCAACACGGCGTGGCGCAACGCGTGTTTGAAGCGCACGTTGAAGTCACTCAGGCCACGGGTGCGGGCGGTCAGGATGAAGGGTTGGTCGAGGGTCAAATCCAGGGATTCGCGGGTGACCTGGGCGATAAACCCGGCCAGCGGAATCGCCAGGGCGAACGACGGCAACACCAGGGTGCGCCAGCCATCACTGCCTGCCGGCGGGAACAGCCGCAGGCCGAACGCAAACACCGCCAGCAGCAGAATCCCCAGCCAGAAGTGCGGCAGCGCGGCGGCCAGGGTTTCCGCGAGCGAGGCCAGGCTGGCCACCCAGCGGCGGCGCCCGGCGGTCAGCACCGTCAGCGCCAGCACCAGGACCCAGGCCAGGGCGAGCGAGGTCAGGGTCAGCTCCAGGGTCGGCCAGGATTGCTCGGCGAGCACTCGGGTCACCGGCAGGTGCTGGGAATAGGAAACCCCCAGGTCACCCTGCACCAGTCGCCCGAGGTACAACGCGTATTGCACCGCCAATGGTTTGTCGAGGCCGTACTCGCGGGTGGCTTCGGCGATGGTCTCGGGGGTGGGGTTGCCGCTCGGGCCGCCGAGGATCGCCTGCACCGGATCGCCGGGCATCAGGCGCAAGGCAAAGAACGTCAGCGTGGCCACCGCCCAGAGCACCAGCACGCCGCCGGCAAGGCGCCACAGCGCACGTTTGCCGAGCCGGGCCAGGCGCTCGCGCCGTGGGTTGGCAAGTGATGTGTCGCTCATTTGTTCACCCATGCGTCATAGAGATAAGTCACCGCCAGCGACGGCTCCAGCCGCACGCCCTGGGTGGTCTTGTAGATACCCAGCCGCGTGCTTTGCGGGTAGGTGGTCAATTGCAGGTACTGGCTGGAAGCGATTTTCTGCGCCTGGTAATACAGCGCCCGGCGCTGCTCGCTGTCCTGGGTGGTGAGGGCTTGCCGGATCAGCGTGTCGAACGCCGGGTCACTGAAGCCTGCGGTGTTCTGGTGGTAACCACCGACACCCGCCGGGCTGATGAACTCACTGCCGAAGATGATCCGCAGCACGTCGGCGGTGTTGGTGTTCCAGTAGCCGAGGCGAATGTCGTAGTCCCAGTCGGCCTGGCGTTTGGTGGCCTGTACGTCACTCATCTGGTCGACGATCAGCTCGAAGCCGACCTGCCGGGTGGTGGCCTGCACCTGTTCCCACAAGGTGTATTCCGACGGTGGCGTGCGGTTGCCCATCACCACGTGAACTTGCAGGCGCTTGCCGTCCTTGGTGCGGTAGCCCTCGCTGTCGCGCTGGGTCCAGCCGGACTGGTCGAGTAACTGCGCAGCCCGGGCGGGGTCGTAATCCTGGGCGTGCTGGAACTCCGGGCTGTAGAAGCGCGTGGCTGGGCTCAGCGGCCCGCCGGCGCGGGGGAATTCGTTGAAGTACACGCTCTTCAACGCGCCCTCGATGTCGGAACTGCGTACGAAGGCTTCGCGCACTCGCACGTCATCGAACGGCGCACGGGTAATGTTCAGCGTGCCGTTGGTGGGGTTGCCGGGGCGTTGGGCGATCACCAGGGTCAGGTCCGGGTTGCGTCGAGCGGCCTCGTGGGATTCGGGGGGCAATGCCTCGATCACGTCGACCTCGCCAGCCTGCAACGAGGCGAAGCGCACGGAAGGTTCTTGGATGAACTTCCAGACGATCCGGTCGAGCCAGGCCGGGCCCTGGTGCTTGGCGGTGGGTGGTGCCCAGTTGTAGTCGGGGTTGCGCACCAGCTCGACCTGGCTTTGCCGGTCCCAGCGCACGACCTTGAACGGGCCGCTGCCGACCGGGCTTTCGCAGTTCACATCGCGCGAGCGCAGCAGGGCTGTGGGGGACTCGATGCCGAGGAAGCCTTGGGCGAGGACTTCAAGAAAGGCCGCGTACGGCGTGGCGAGGTGCACCACTGCGGTGTATTCGTCGAGCACGTCGGTGCTGCGGTATTGGCGGATGTAGCCGCCTGCGGTGCTGGACTGGGTCTTGGGGTTGGCCATGTGGTCGAGGTTGGCCTTGACCGCCGCGGCGTTGAACGGGGTGCCGTCGGTGAAGTGCACGTCGTTGCGCAGGTGGAAGGTGTAGGTCAGGCCGTCGGGGGAGACTTCCCAGGTCTTGGCGAGCCAGGGGCCGATGCGGCCGTCGGCGTCCATCGAGACCAGGGAGTCGAGGTACTGCTGGGCGACGAACACCTGGGGCATGTCGCCGGCCACGTGGGGGTCGAGGCAGGTGGGTTCGCGGTCGGTGGCGTACACGAGGGTGCCGCCCTTTACCGGCTGGTCACTGCGTGTGACGGTGGAGCTGCCTTGGCCACAGCCCAGGAGCAGGCCGCAGAGTGTGGCGGTGCCGATAAGGAGCAACGGGCTGGATCGTCGCGGGTAAGGGGCGGGTTCTTGCATGATGGGTCAGGCCTAAAGTCCGGGAACTGGGTCATTGCACAAGGCATGCCGGGTTTTTGGGCCTGTAAACAGGGGGGATTGGAGGGTTGGGGGATTGCTGAAAACGACAATGTGTGTGGGAAGTGTTGGTCAGGCAACAGCTCGGCCTTGGGGGGGCGTGAGGTTTGAGTAAATATCCGTTGCTGCGGTAACGGCGGCTATTGGTTCCGCTCTTACAG
>NZ_JACAPH010000021.1:29259-29409 GCF_013385805.1 Pseudomonas sp. C6002
CAAAATCTAAAGCGGGCACGGTCCAAATGTGGGAGCGGGCTTGCTCGCGAAGGTCGTTAACGATGACGCGGGCATCCTGATTCAACGCGGCGCTCTCAGGTTTTTCGCGAGCAAGCCCGCTCCCACATAAAAGCAGATCTGCTTTCGCTC
>NZ_JACAPH010000021.1:29619-385366 GCF_013385805.1 Pseudomonas sp. C6002
TCGCTGTAAGAGCGAAACCATAGGCCGCCGTTACCTAAATAACGGATATGTACTCTCAACTCACGCCGGAAACCGCAACGGCAAAGCAGCCTGAAGCAACGCCGCCGGATCCCGATAACGCGCCCCAAAGTGGTCCCCCGGCAACCGCGCCCGCCCAGCCCCAAACAACCGCTCCCGCAACGTCTCCCCCTCGTTGTACCGCTCACGAAACCGCCCCCGACGACGCAACTCCGGCACCACCAATTCAATAAAGTCCCGCGCCGTCTCAAACGACAAATACTGCCTCAGGTTAATCCCGTCGATCCCATCCTCATCCAGCCATTTCTCAATCGCGTCCGCCACCACCGTCGGCGTACCCGCGACAAAAAACCGCTCGCGATTAAACCCACCCAGCTGCGCCAATACCGCCCCAACAGTGGAGTCCGCCTTGTACCGGCTCAAACTCTCCCACCCCTTGACCTGCCGACTCACCAGATCACTGATCAACGTATCCCGCGGATACGCCGTCAAATCAATCGCCGACTGCCCGTGAGCCAGCGACGCCTCGACACTCACCAACTTGCGATAACTGTCGAGCTTGGCACTCACCTCCTCATCCGTCCGCCCAACGATCACCCCCGCCATCACAATAAACTTCAACCCCGCCGGATCGCGATCATGCTCAACCGCCTTCTGCCGCATCGCCTGGATATTCGCCCGCACCGCCGGCGCATCATTACCACCGGTAAACACCACTTCGGCATGCCGCCCGGCAAACTCGATCCCGGCCGGTGACCCCGTAGCCTGAAACAACACCGGCGTACGCTGCCGCGAAGGCTGGCACAAGTGTGGGCCGGCAACCTTGAAGTGCTCCCCCACGTGGTTGATATAGCGCACCTTGTCCGGATCGGTGTAGATCCGACGCTCACGGTCGACAATCACCGCGTCATCGTCCCAGGAACCTTCCCAAAGCTTGTACAGCACGTCGAGGTATTCATCGGCGATCTCGTAGCGGTGATCGTGAACCACCTCAGTGTCATGCCCGAAGTTGCGCGCCGCATTCGGCAAATACGAGGTGACGATGTTCCAGCCCACCCGCCCCTTGGTCAGGTGATCGAGGGTACTCATGCGCCGCGCAAACGCGAACGGCGGTTCGTAGGTGGTGGAAAAGGTCGCGCCGAAACCCAGGTTCTTGGTCACCCCGGCCATCGCCGGAATCACCAGCAGCGGGTCGTTGCTGGGAATCTGCATGCCCTCACGCAGCGAGGTCTCGGGGCCGTCGCGAAAGCGGTCATAGGTGCCAATCACATCGGCCAGGAACACGCCGTCAAAGGTGCCGTATTCCAGCAACTGCGCCAGCTCGGTCCAATAGTCCAGGTCATTGAAACGGTGCCGGTTGTTGTCCGGGTGCACCCACAAACCATGGACGATGTGGCTGACGCAGTTCATCTCAAACAAATTCACGTGCAGTTGCTTGGGCACCAGGAGCACTCCTTTCGTAGATACGTTTTCCAATACGTCAGATCGCTACATTCAGGTAGAACGGGATCGGCGTGTAGTCGGTTTCAAGGGTCGGGATCGCATCGATCAGCGCGCGGGTATAGGCATGGGCCGGACGGTCGAACACCGCGCGTACCGAGCCGGACTCCACCACTTCACCGGCCTTCATCACCAGCACGCGCTCACTGACGTGGTTGATCACGCCGAGGTCATGGGAAATGAACAGGCAGGCCAGGCCGAGGCGGCGCTTGAGGTCGTCGAGCAGTTCGAGAATCTGTGCCTGTACCGACACGTCGAGCGCCGACACCGGTTCATCGCAGATCAGGATCTGCGGCTCGGACGCCAACGCTCGGGCAATCGCGATGCGCTGGCGCTGGCCACCGGAAAGTTCGATCGGCCGGCGCGACAAGACGCTGGCATCAAGGCGTACCAGTTCCAGCAGTTCCAGGGCACGGTCGCGCCGGGCATGACGCGGTACGCCAGCCACCACCAGCGCTTCGAACAGCACACGCTGCACGGTGTAGCGTGGGTCGAAGGAGCTGAGCGGGTCCTGGAACACCACTTGCACCGCACGCCGGGCTTCGCGTTTTTGCCTGGTGTCGAGGTCGGACCAGCGCTGGCCATTGATCCACACCTCGCCGGCATCGGCGGTTTCCAGGCCGAGTATCAGCCGGGTCAAGGTGGTCTTGCCGCAACCCGATTCGCCCACCACCCCCAGCGTCTCGCCGCGACGCAGCTGTAGCGACACCTGGTTCAGCACCGTGCGGGTTTTGCCGTCGGGGCCGACAAAGGTTTTGGACAGCTCGCGTGCTTCAAGCAGTATTTCGCCCTGGGGCGCCGGCTCGGGCTCCACCGCCGTGAGCAGTCGGCGCGTGGGCTGGAAGTGCACGGCCTTGGCGGCCCGCAGCAGCAGTTGGGTATACGGATGACGCGGGTCTTGCAGGACCTGTTCGGTGCTGCCCTCCTCCACGATCACCCCGTGGCGCATCACAGCCACGCGATCGGCCAGGCGCGAGACCACCGACAGGTCGTGGCTGACCATCAGCAGTGCATTGTCTTCACCGCGCAGGCTCTCCAGCAGGGCGATGACTTGGGCCTGCACCGTGGCATCCAGTGCCGTGGTGGGTTCATCGGCAATGATCAGCCGCGGATTGCAGGCAATAGCCGAGGCGATCAGCGCCCGCTGGCGCAAGCCGCCGGAAAGTTGCCAGGGGTATTGGCTGGCGCGCAGTTCCGGTTCCGGCACACCGACATCCCGCAGCAGTTCCAGCACCCGCAGGCGGCGCGCTTCCAGGCCCAATGCGGTGTGCAGGTGCAACGGTTCTTCGATCTCGGCACCGACGCGGCGCAGCGGGTCCAGCGCGCCCAACGCGTCCTGCATCACAAAGCCGATGCTCGCGCCGCGCAGTTGCTGCCAGGCCCGCTCGTTGAGCTGGCGCAGGTCGACGCCCTGGAAGGCCAGCTTGGCAGCCTGGACATGGGCGTCCTTGCCGGTGAGGCCAGCCAGGGTGCGGGCGGTGACGCTTTTTCCGGACCCCGACTCCCCCACCAGCGCGAGGCATTCACCCCGGCTCAACTGCAGACTGACACCGTGCAACACTGGCTCGGCCTGGCCGAAACGTACTGTCAGGTCGCGGATATCGACCAGCGGACCGAGGGTATGGATGTTCATCGTCATAGAGGCTTTCCTTCGCTGCGGCGCAAGAGTTCGCGGCCGATGGCACTGATGGAGACAACGGTCAGGGTGATGATCAGGGCGGGCCAGGCCACCAGCCACGGCGCGTTGGCCAGGAAGCTGCGCCCGATGGACATCATCCCGCCCCACTCCGGCGCAGGCGGCGGTGCGCCGAAGCCGAGGAAACTCAAGGCGGCACCGGCAGTGATCGCGCCGCCGATGCCGATGGTGGCGAGGATCAACACGGGCTTGAACGCATTGGGCAGGATGTGCCGCAGCACCACCGCCAGCTGCGATTGGCCGAGGGTGACGGCGGATTCGACATAGCCGGCATTACGTACGCTGAGGGTTTGCGCCCGCACCAGGCGCGCATAACGCGGCACACCGGCAATGCCTATCGCGAGAATCAGATTGGCCGTGCCCTGGCCGAAAAACGTGATGATCACCAGCGCCAGCAACAGGTCGGGAAACGACAGCAACACGTCGATCCCGCGCATCAAGGCGCCGTCCAGCCAACGCGGACCGAGCCCGGCGATCAACCCGAGCAAGGTGCCCCAGGCCAGGCCCAGCGCCGTAGCTGCGAGGCCCATGAACAGCGACGAACGCACGCCATAAATCAATCGGCTGAGCACATCGCGCCCGTTCTCATCAGTGCCCAGCCAATGCACATTGCTCGGCGCCTGGAACGCCATGCGCGCCGACGCCTCCAGCGGGTCATACGGGGCCAGCCATTGCGGAACAACGGCGGCCAACAGCAACAGCCCGACAAATACCCCGGCGAGCAACAGACCCGGCCGCAGTTGGGTAAACCCGACAAGACGCAACGGGCGATTGCCGATCAACGTTTCAATGGTTTGCGTCATGCCAGGCTCCTGGTGCTAGGGCGCGGGGTTGGGAATGCGCTGGTGGATGGCCTGGATCTGCGCCTTGATCTCATCGCCAAGAGTCACGTCCAGCGCGCCGAGGTTGTCGCGCAATTGCGCCAGGCTGGTTTGCCCGGTCAGTGCGCTGGTGACGAAGGGTTTGTCGATGATGAAGGCCAGGGCCAGTTGGGCCGGGGTGAGGCCATGTTGCCGGGCAATCTCCACGTAGCCGGTGATGGCCTCCTGGGCCGAGGCACTGTCGTAGCGATTGAAAGTGCGGTACACCGCCGACAGCCGCGAGCCCTCGGGCCGTGCGCCGCCGAGGTACTTGCCGGTGAGCGCACCGAAGGCCAGCGGCGAGTACGCCAGCAGCCCGACGCCTTCGCGATGGGTGAACTCCGAGAGGCCGCCTTCGTACAGGCGGTTAAGCAGGCTGTAGGGGTTTTGCACGCTGGCAATGCGCGGCAGGCCGAGGCGTTCGCTTTGCTTGAGAAACTCGGCGACGCCCCACGGGGTTTCATTGGAAACCCCGATGTGGCGCACCTTCCCGGCCTTGACCTGATCGGCCAGCACCGCCAGGGTTTCCTCGATGGCGACGCTCTGGGTGTCTGCCTGATACGGGTATTCGCGCTGGCCGAAGATGTTGGTGGTGCGGTCGGGCCAGTGCAGTTGGTACAGGTCGAGGTAGTCGGTGTTCAGGCGTTTGAGGCTGCCGTCGAGGGCTTGGACGATGTTGCGCCGGTCGTGGCGGCTGAGGCCGTCGCGGATGTGCTGCTGGCTGCTGGGGTCACGGGCCGGGCCGGCGATTTTGCTGGCCAGGATCACCTCGTCACGTCGACCACTGGCCGCCAGCCAGCTGCCGATGTAACGCTCGGTGGTGCGCCAGGTTTCGGCCTTGGTGGGCGTGGGGTACATCTCGGCGGTGTCGATGAAATTGATACCTTCGGCCAGTGCCAGGTCGATCTGTTGATGGGCATCGTTTTCGGTGTTCTGGTGGCCCCAGGTCATGGTGCCGAGGCCCAGCACGCTGACTTGGATGTCGCTGTTGCCCAGTTGGCGGTAACGCATGGGTGATCCTTTTTTCTTCAAGGGTTGATGGCTCATACCGCACTCGCTTCGTCGCGGGCGGCCTGCTGCTCGGCGTCGGCGGCTTGCAGGCTGCGCCAGGCGGCGTTCGGGGTGACGTCATTGAGGTAGTAGTTGCCCAGTGCCCGTTCGCGAAAGATCGCCGGGTTGTGGGAGGCCAGGGTTCGCGCGTTGCGCCAATGCCGGTCGAAGCGACGCGACTCGCTGGTGGCGGAGGCGCCGCCGACTTCGAACAGCAGCGTGGTGGCTTCCAGTACCTGTTCCAGCACGATCTGTTGCGCCTGAAAAGCGCGAATCTCGGCCTCGGTGTAATGCTGTTCGGTTGCGTGCCCGCCCTGCTCCGCTTCGTGCACGTCCTGCAGCACCTCGGCGACGGCCAGCACCTGGGTGCGTGCGGCATAGGCCAGGCTCGACAAGCGGCCGATCACCCGCTGCACCAGCGGGTCATCCTTGGGGCTCGATTGCCCCGGCACACCAAACGCGCGGGTGCGGCCCTTGACGAACTCGGTGGCGTCACGCAGCACGGCGTTGGCGATGCCGGCCAGGGTCGCCAGGTGGAACAACTGGTAGAAAGCGCTCAGGTAGGACTCGGCGCGCAGTTCGTCTTTCTTGAAGCGCCGCACAATATGCTGCTCCGGTACGTTCACCGCCTTGAAGCGGGTGGTGCCGCTGCCGGTGAGTCGCTGGCCAAAGCCGTCCCAGTCATCCTCGACGGTGACACCTGGGGCGTCGGTGCGTACCGCCAGGCTGACAAAATCTTCGCCATCCAGGGCCACGGCGGCGATCCAGTTGGCGTACAGCGTGCCGGTGCAGTAGTACTTCTCGCCGTCCAGCTGCCAGCCGGAGTAGACCGCGCTGAGGGTCACCGAATTGCGGGTGGTGTCGGTGCGCTCGGCCATCGCGGCGCCCCACAACTCGCCGTCGACGACTTTGGCGAACCAGTAATCCTGGGAAGCGCTGTCGCGACTGGAAAGCCGGCCTTCGACGAAACCGAAATGCGCGCGCACGATCTGCGGCAGGTTTGAATCGGCCTCTCCCAGTTCAATCAACAGGCGAAACAGCTGCGGCAGGCTTGCACCCAGGCCGTCCAAGGCCTGCGGCACACGCAGTGCGCCAAAGCCGGCCTCGCGCAGCCAAGCCACCGCGTCATGGGCCAGCTCGCGTTGCTGCTCGCGGGCGACGGCGGTGTCGGCTATCCGGGCAAATACGTCAGCGAAACGCTGGTGCAAGTCGGCATAACTCACTTCAGCGGGGATCGAAGCACTCATGGTTTTTCCTTCTTCAAAGGCACTCACGCTTGGTTGGCCCGAGGGTCAATCCAGCGGTTGATCAAATCGACGGCCAGGTTCACCAGCACATAGACGGTGGCGGCCAGCAAGGTCACGCCCAGCACCACCGGCACGTCTTTGTTGCTGGTGGCATCGAGCATCAAGCGCCCGATGCCCTGGCGTGCAAACAGCAATTCCACCACCACCGCGCCGCCCAGCAGGCTGGCGAACACGAACCCGGCCAGGGTCACCAACGGCACCAGCGCATGGCGCAAGGCATGACGCAGGCGCACAGCGGTTTCGGACAAGCCACGGGCACGGGCCATGGCAATAAAGGGTTGTTCGAGGGTGTCTTCCAGGGACTGGCGCAGCAGCTGGGTCAGCACTGCCGCCACCGGCAACGCCAGCGCGATCGAGGGCAGGATCAATGAGCGCCAGCCAACGGAGCCGGAGGGCGGCAACCAGTGCCAATGAAACGAAAACACCAGCAACAACAGCATCCCGATCACAAACGAAGGTGCTGAAGACAGCACCAGCTCGCTGCCTGAAACGGCTGAACGCACCCAACGCGAACGGTTGGCGGTGAGGATCGCGCACACCAGGGCCAATACCACCGCCAGCAACGCCGCGCTCAGGGACAGTTGAATGGTTGCACCGATCTGCTCGGCAATCGCCTGCTGCACCGGGATGCGCAAGCGATAGGACTCGCCCAGGTCGCCATGGGCCAGGCGCACCAGGTAATTGCCGTATTGCACGATGAGGGGTTGGTCCAGGCCGTACTCGGCACGCACCCGGGCCAGCAGCTCCGGGGTGGGCATCGAATCCGGCCCGCCGAGGATTGCCAGCGCCGTGTCACCGCCGCTGAAATTGACCGCGAGGAACGTCAGCGTCGCCGCGCCCCACAGCACGCCAATGCCCGCCAGCAGGCGCCAGGCGATGGATTTGAACAGGCTCATGGTTGCCCCCGGTCCAGCCAGATGCTGGTGAAGAACGGTACGTTGTGGGAGGTATCGAAAATCACCCCCTGGACCTGCCGGCCATACGCAGTGAGCACCTGGCTTTCCACCGAAGGCACCGCCGGGACGGTTTCGGTCAGGCGTTTTTGTGCTTCGCCATAGAGCGCCTGCAATTGCACCGGGTCGCGGGATTGGCGGGCGGCGCTGAGCACGCGGTCGAGCTCGGCATCACGGAAGCGCCCGACGTTCTGGCCGATGATCTTGTCGGTGCTGATGGCCTGGCTGTGATAGAGCACGAACAGGCCATCGGGTGTGTTGGTGTGCCAGTAACCACCCGCTAGCGCCTGGAATTTCCCGGCGTAGCGTTTCTCGGTCACGCGGGTCAGCGGCAGCATTTCGATGGGCATCTCGAAGCCGACTTTTTTCAGGTCGGCCTGGATGGCCACCGAAACGCTGGCGGGAAACGCCGGGTTGTCATAGGACAGCATCGTTGCCTTCAGGCGCTGCCCGTCCTTGGTTCGATAGCCCTGGGCATCGCGCCCGGCCCAGCCGGCCTCGTCCAGCAGCGCATTGGCGGCTTTCACGTCGTAGGCCAGGGCGTCGTTGTTGGGTTGATAAAACCGGGTGTTGGCCGCCAGGAAATCCGCCTTGGCGATGTATTCGCCGAAGCCGGAAATCCACGCCAACCCTTCGCGGTCAATGGCCTTGGCCACTGCGCGACGCACCCGTACATCGTCGAACGGTGGCTGTTCGACGTTGAAGGTCATGCTGCGGCTCGGGTTGCCTTTGCGGATCCGGCTGCGCATCACCAGGCTCGGGTTGGCACGGATGGCGGCGGCATTCTGGGCCGGTGCATCAAGCGCGAAATCCGACTGGCCGGACTCTAGCGCCGTGAAGCGGATCATGGCTTCGGGGACGTAGCTCAGTTCGATACGGTCCAGGTAGGCCTCGCCCGCGTGGCGCGTCACCGGTGGCGCCCAGTTATAGCCGGGGCGCTTGATGAACACCGCGCCCTGGTCACGGGTGTAGCTCTGCAACGTAAACGGCCCGCTGCCGATGGGGTGCTCGGCGATGGTCTTCGGCGCCTCGCGAATCTGCCTGGGGGAGATCATGCTCAGCCAGGACTGCGCCAGCACATCCAGGAACGGCGTATAGGGTTCGCGCAAATGGGCTTCGAAGGTGTAGTCGTCGATGACCTTGCCATCCAGGTACGGCGCGATATAGGCCGCGGCCAGTGGGGACTTGGTCGCCGGGTCGCGCATGTGTTCCAGGTTGGTTTGCAGCGCCTGGGCATTGAATTTCTCGCCGTCGCTGAAGGTCACGTCGTCGCGCAGGTGAAAGGTGTAGGTCTTGCCGTCGTCGGAGATGTCCCAGGAGCGGGCCAGCCACGGGCTGATATTGCCCTGCTCGTCCTGGTACACCAGGCAATCGAAGAGAATCCGGCCCATCCACTGGATGTTGCCGTTAGACAGTGCATGAACATCGAAACTGCCGGCGTCGGAGGCGGCTGAGACGCGCAAAGTTCCGCCACTGCGCCCCGGTGACGACTCATGAAAGTCCGTCGCCGAATAAGTCACTACACCGTTGGTGACCGTGCCATCAGCCGCAGACGTTTCATGTTTCGGTGCCGCAGCCGGTGAGCAGGCATTGACTGCCAGGCACAGTGAAATAACCGCCGAAAGTTTCAGGATGGTTGTCAATGACACTTCCTTAGAGGAACTCGATGAACACTGAAAGTTTGCAATTACGGGATGTAATGCAGTGAGCATGCCAGTCTTCAAGAAACGCCATATTGACCATGAAACCGGCGCAAAACCCTTGTAAAACGGGGCGAACACTGCCAAACACTTATATGGTTATACCCGTTATACACCCCGGGATTGTTGGTAGCCTTACACACTGCTTATCAACTGTTGCGTTCGCGACAGCTGCAGCAATCCCAGCCATTAAAGTTGACTGTTGAGAATCAAACACCGATTCAAAACAAAGTATCCCGCAGAACACTTAACCTTAACTAAGCGCACGTATTCCTTGGCCAATAGTCTTGGCATAGAAACTGCTCAGAGCGAAACAGGCATGACTATTCGAATAGAAAGCTGGGGCTCTTTTATCTATTCACAAGGAACACGCTTAATGGATCCAATCTTTCGGGGAGAGTTGCAAAAGTTGACACTTGCCGTGCGGCAAGCAACTTGGCTGGCGATGGTAGGGCTGGGCTCAGCCCTGGTTTTTTCCGCCAGTGTGCAGGCAGATGATGAGGTCACACCGACGACCGGAACACGGCTAAAGACGGTGACAGTAGAGGCACAAAAAATCACGCCCGTTGAGGCAGCCAAAAGTCAGCTGTCCGAAGTGCCAGGCGGCACCAGCGTGGTCGACAGCGAACAAGTGGCCAAGGGACGCACCGCCACCTTGCAGGACACCCTCGCCTATCAGCCGGGCGTGTTCGTGCAGTCCACCGGCGGAAACGACGCGGCCAAGATCTCCATTCGTGGCTCGGGCGCCAACACCTCGCCGGGGTATTTCCGTGAGGGCATCAAGTTCCTGTTCGACGGCCTGCCGATCACCGGCCCGGGCGGCACACCCTACGAATTCCTCAACGGCTCGGGGGTGAACTACACCGAAATCCTGCGGGGGGCCAACGCCTTCCAGTACGGCGCACTGAGCCTTGGCGGCGCCATCAACTTCGTCAACCAGACCGGCTACACCGCACCCGGCCTGCGGGTGCGGGCGGAAACCGGGAGCTACGGCTACAACAAGCAAAGCCTGAGCGTCGGCGGCGTCGAGGGTGCGTTCGATTACTACCTGAATGCCGACAACTACCGCAGCGACGGCTACCGCGACTACAGCCTGTCGAAGAGCCAGGGCGTGGTGGCCAACTTTGGCTACCGCTTCAGCCCGCAACTCGAAACCCGGGTGATGCTGCGTTACCGCGACGAGTTCCACAACGACCCGAGCGCCACCACCCTGGATGCGGTCAAGCACCATTCCGACCGTGCCAGTGCCACCGCCGAAAGCAGCGGCGCCGGCAGCCGTCGCCCCGGCAGCGTATGGCTGGGCAGCAAGACCACCTACACCTTTGAGGACGACGCCACCCTGTCGGTGGGTTTCGTCTACTACCAGTACGCCCACAACAACAGCCCGAACAGCCCGAGCAACCCCAGCTACTGGGACTGGCATGACCTGAGCGCGGTGATCAACTACGACCGCCGCGACACCCTGTTCGGCCACGAAAGCCGCTCCAGCCTGGCCTTCACCTCCACCGAGCACCTCAAGGGCCAGGTCGACTCCACCTTCGCCAACAAACAGACGCGCAAGTTCGTCGACTACAGCTCCTCGTTCGATCACGTGCTCTCCGTGGGCAACGACCTGGAACTGGTAGACGGCCTGTGGCTGACCAGTGGCGTCTCGGCGATCAACGTGCGCCGCCATGCCGACGTCAAGGAAGCCCTGGTGGCCAACACCACCACCTACCCGAGCGATGTGACCTACGACAACTGGAGCCTGGCACCGCGAGTGGGCGTGCGTTACGAGTTCAACCCACAACTGCAAGTGTTTGCCAACGTCAGCCGCTCCGTCGACCCACCGGCGTCGTGGGAATACTCCGGCTCCGGGCCGACCACGCCGTACGTACGGCCGCTGGTGGAACAGAAAGCCAATACCGTGGAAGTCGGGATCAAGGGTTCGTCGGGCATCTTCGACGGCAGCCTGGCGCTCTACCGCTCATGGGTGAAAGATGAATTGCTCAACGTGCAGATCATCCCGGCCACCTCCACGGCTGCTGCGGTCACCGGTGCATTCAACGCCACGCCGACGATCCACCAAGGGATCGAGGCCGGCTTGAATACACGCCTGTGGGAAAACACCTCGGGTGAAAAAATCACCCTGCGCCAGGTGTATACCTATAACGACTTCTACTACCGCCACGACCCGACCTTCGGCGACAACCAACTGCCGGGGATTCCGAAGCATATCTATCAGGGCGAAGTGCAGTATCAGCACCCAGCGGGCTTCTATACCGGGGTGAATGTGCAATCGGCTTCGCGTACGGCGGTGGACTATGCGAACAGCTTCTATGCGCCCTCCTACACGATCTTCGGGGCGAACGTGGGGTATGAAACGCCGAGCAAGGACTGGAAGGTGTCGCTGGATTTGAAGAACCTGACCAATCAGAAATACGTGACGGCGGTGCAGCCGTTGTATGACGCGAAGGGGCAGGATACGGCGTCGTTGTATCCAGGGGATGGGATTGGGGCTTATGTGGCGGTGGAAATGCGCTATTGAGTCAGCGCATAACCTTAGCTGTCGATGTTCTTATTCCTCACGCCTGGCGATGGGTAAATTGTTAGCCACGTATCTCATTGAGGAAGTGGCTAATGTCTGAGTCTCGATCCGAGCCTGTGGTGTGGATTGCCGGTGTGGGTGCCGTGGCCGGCCTGGGAGCGGCGCTAGCGCGACGCTTCGCGCGGGAGGGTTTGCAGGTGGCCGTCAGCGGCAGGAGCCCGGACAAGTTGCAGGCTGTGGTCGAGGGCATCCGTGCGCTCGGCGGGGAAGCGGTGGCTATCGTGGCGGACTCGGGAATCGAGTCCGAGGTGATCGCCGCCAGCCAGCAGATCAGCCAGTTGGGCCCCCTCAAGGCCGCGATCTTCAATGTCGGCAACTCCGTCGCAGCGCCCACCCTGGAGTTGAGCGCGCAGTTGTTCGAGCAGACCTGGCGGGCATCGACCCTGGGTGGCTTCCTGTTTGCCCGCGAGGCCACCCGCTTGCTGCTCGCCAGTGGTGGCGGCAGCCTGTTGTTCACCGGGGCTACCGCTTCATTGCGAGGCAAGCCACCGTTCGCCGCCTTTGCTGCCGCGAAGGCGGGACTGCGCTCACTGAGCCAGTCATTTGCCCGCGAGTTCGGCCCACAAAACGTGCACGTCGCCCATGTGGTCATCGATGGCGCCATCGACGGTGAGCGCGTGCAAAGCCGGGCCCCGGATTACCTGGCGCGACTGGGGGAAGACGGTGCGCTGAAACTCGAAGACATCGCCGACGCCTATTGGTACCTGCACACCCAACCGCGCAGCGCCTGGACCCAGGAACTGGACCTGCGGCCCTTCAAGGAACCCTTCTGAAAACCGCCTCACGCC
Organism: Pseudomonas sp. C6002; assembly: GCF_013385805.1. Taxonomy (NCBI): domain Bacteria; kingdom Pseudomonadati; phylum Pseudomonadota; class Gammaproteobacteria; order Pseudomonadales; family Pseudomonadaceae; genus Pseudomonas; species Pseudomonas sp. C6002. Next base: position 42,079 of record NZ_JACAPH010000021.1, read on the forward strand.
TGGAGGATTGTTCATGGGAACTCATCAGACTCATCTCGCCCCGCCATCGGTCATCGGCGAACTCAACTACCTGCTGGACACCGGCGAGCGACCGGTGAACTACACCTTCCCGCAGCCAGACGGCACACCCAAGCGCAGCGGCGTGCTGGACCCGACTCAGGTGAGTATTCATAACGCACGGTTGCTCGACGAACCGGCTTGTCTGGATCGCAACGGTTTCGAAAGAATCGACCACACCAGCTCGGTGCCTGACCTGGAAAACGATGATCAGGTCCGTGAACACTACTATCCGGAAACCGAAGCCTTGCTCAAGCAACAGACCGGTGCGGTGAAAGTGGTGATCTTCGACCACACCATCCGGGTGGACGAGCCTGGACGCGAGGACCGCGGGCTGCGTGAGCCGGTGCGGTACGTGCATAACGACCAGACCGAGCGCTCGGCGATTCGCAGGGTACGTGATCATTTGCCTGCGGATGAAGCTGAACAGCGGCTGCTGGAACGGTTTGCGATTATTAACGTCTGGCGGCCGATTGGTGCGCCGGTCCTGAGTACCCCACTCGCCCTGTGCGATGCGCGAAGCATGGCCGAGAGCGACTTGCTGCCCAGCGACCTGGTGTATCGGGACAAGGTTGGCGAGACTTTTTCGGTCAAGGCCAATCCCGCACATCGCTGGTATTACTACCCGCAGTTGCGGCCGGATGAGGTGCTGCTGTTGAAGATCCATGACTCGCGTAGCGATGTTGCAAGGCGCAGCGCACATACGGCGTTTGATGACCCGACTACGCCGGTGGATGCACCGCCAAGGAGGAGTATCGAGGTGCGGGCGTTGGTGTTTTTTGGGGAGTGAGTCTTGGGTTTCTTTTAAGGCATGAAAAAGCCCAGCCTTTTCAGGTTGGGCTTGCTCAGGATGCTATAGAGCGGGTAATGATCGTCAGATAAATCGAAATTACCGACTATGCCTTCACTCCCTAAAAGCCTAAATGACAAAAGCTACCATTAAAGTAGCTTCTGCCAGTGACAACCTATTTTTTTGAGGACTTGCTAGGTTTCAAGTCAGGATTATTTCCCTGCGTGTCTTTATTGTCACGACGACGCTTATCAACTTCACCAGTTGATTTAGCTATTGGCTTTGGGCCTGGTTTAAGTGCCATAAAATCTATCCTTGATGTTAATATTGATTTGGTTGTAGCAGAATCATCTTATTGGTACCGACTGACACTTTCAATAGACATGAGATGCTTGATTTTAGCTATGTGAAAAATTGAATTCACTTTGGCAGTTTCTACTGAATATCTACCAGCAGGCCAGGTTGTTGATTTACATCCATTTGTGCGACGTAGCAGGTAGCACAGCACGTCCAGAGTCATTCGTGCATTGCCTAGGGCGCGGTGGGAGCCGACCTCCAGCCCCCGCATTCGATAGCGGCCTCGATAGCTTGATCCAGCACCATTGCCAGCCCTTTTACCCGTTCACCACTCCATATACCGCAGCATTGCGCAGGCGGTGGTGAGCTCAGGGGCGAGGGCTGGCAGGCGCCGATCAAAGGAGGCGCTATAAGCAATGACACCCGGGACGATAGCCGCGTATTGCTCGGCACGTGCGATGGCCACCATGTCGTCGGTGATACCTTGAGTTCATGTGAAATCGTTCACGTTCTTGAGAAAACCAGACCGAGGCCTCCGGCAAAAGCATCAGCAGATCCCTACCTGATGCTCACGGAAAGTTAGAGTACTTGAGAGGTTAATAGTGGTGTTAGGGAAAATGGAGTCAGGTATGTACTCGTCCACTGCGAAATTTCGCTGTCAAGCCGCTAGCAACCCGAGATTGAATGACTGCTTCTGGCTGATAGCTGCCCACAATTAATCGCAGCTATCAGCAACGGAGGGGGATGATCTGCGCGCGTCATGCTGAAAAAGCTACTTCTGATGATTGTAGCTATTCGTGCGCGAGCAAAATTTTCCGATCAATAGCGTTCCTCAGCCCATGGTTCTCGTAGGGCAATTATCGGATACTGCCATTGCGCCAGCACCCATCTTTCAAGGTTGAAACGACTCATGGCAAGGAAGAAGGCAAAAAAATCTACAAGTAACGGCATCCTGATCATTTTCGCTCTGGCCTTCGGCGCAGTCGCATCGATCCCGAAAAATGCTTGGATCGCCATTGGTGTTATTGCTTGCATTGCCGCGGTTTTTTGGCTGCTGGTTCGTCGCTCAAGGCGACAGGCCGAGCAATTGTCAGTGACCGTTTCGGAGACGGAACATCTGCGAGAGCATCAACGGCCAGGCATCACTTTCTCTATCCGTGAGGTTTCAGGGAGCAATATGGGCACAGAGGAAACCTCTGATTTTTACACTGTCCAACTCGGCTCAGCATCTTCAAAGTCCTTCAACATTCCAAATGCGAGCACGCAAAAACCTGATGTTCGCTGGGTGCCAGTAGGTGAATCTGTCACCGTTTCCGGTTTTTCAATTCCCGGTGGCATGTTCTATATGGGCAGCGTGCTAGGTGGCCGGCACGATGCCGAAGAACCCTCACTGATAAACCCCAAGCTCCGTATCGCAAAGACACACGTCGATCTAGAAGAACGGCTGATGTCCTATTGGCCCAGTTTTCACTCCATCACGTCAGAGGCTCGCCGTGGATACCTTCAATGGCTGGAGGGCGGCCGTCGTTACCCACTGGCAGACACCGGCTACGTCTTTTTGTATTTTTATGGTCTGGAGCGTCGAGCACTCGTTGACGCAGTGAGTGACCCGCGCGTCAAGGCTGAGCTTCCTTTGATCGTAGAAGAAGTCCAGCGCCTATTGAGTATCTACGGGGAAAATAGGTCGTTCAGGGGATATGCGGAAGGTTTTCTGGATTACCTGAGCAACACCAAGATCGATCCAGACCTTTACCTTGGACCACCTCCCAACGTTGTCGCGTATAGCTACGAGATGCCACTGCCACTGCGCGTAGGTCTGGGGCAACTCGCTTCCAACAAGCGCCCCCTTGATGCCGATTGGGCATTAGCCTGGGCGCTAGCTGACCCCAACATCAGCAAACGCACGCCCGTGACTCGCTGCAAGGATGTCTTTTCGAGACTGTTCAAGCTTAAGTACACAAGCGCCCACCCTAAGGGTCTTGTCCTGGCGCAGAACAAGACCAAACTTAAAACCAGCTATCGGCCGGCCTCCGCGGTCTTAATGGCCCCCACGCTTAGCTTGGGTGACCTTCCTGATGTCCTGGCCACGTCAGGTACACGAAAAAGCCTGCAGTTGCTGGTTGAGCTATGCACTACAGAGCTTGAACCCTACAGCCGATATTTGGGCCGCAACCCTGATAGCGCAGAAGCTCTCGAAGGTCTTTTGCAACTTCCCGTCGCTCTCTGGCCGACGGCAGCCCGTACAGAATTGGACGAGCTTCAATTCAGAATTGGCGACGACCTGATTGTCATGAGCTTTGGCGAACTCGCAGGCCGGTTCAAGAGCGCCGGCGCCCTGTCCCGCGACAAAGTACTTGCACTTGCCCGCGCGCTGGAATCGCTTCATATCGGTATTGAACCCGACGTACTGGCTGGCAGTAAGACACCGAAAGCAGAAGATCAAATCGCGCTGTTCGTGACTCAACCAGAAGACGGGGCACTGCGAGCTTCTGCAGCCTACAATGCTGCTTCGGTGACGCTCGACCTTTCTAGTGCTGTGGCTTCTGCCGATGGTGATACCTCCACTGAGGAAGTTACGCTTCTTGCTCAACACATCGACTCCTGGAATCACCTGAGTGTGGCCCATCGCAAACGCCTTAAAGCACACCTGCGAATCCAGATCCAGCAACCACCAACGCTGGCCAGCCTAAAGAAAAAACTCGACCCACTAACGGTCGAAGCCAAACGCACGATTGCCAGCTTCCTGGCCCATCTGGCGCAAGCAGATGGCATCGTCAGCCCATTGGAAGTGAAACTTCTCGAGCGCGTTTACAAGGCCCTGCAGCTGGACAGTCAGTTGCTGTACAGCGATCTCCACGGTGCTGCATCTGGAGCAAGTATTGCCTTCGTAAAACCAAAAGCCGGCATTCCTCGTTCCGAGCCTGGTACCCCGATCAACTTCACTGTAAATCAAGGGTTCGTGCTTGATCACGAGCGCATTGCAGAACTGCAACGAGAAACCGCAGAGGTCTCCGCCCTCCTTGCCAAAGTCTTCACTGATGACCAGGTTGACGAACCGGAACAGTTGATCGATGTGGCAGAATCAGTACAAGAATCGAGTGCAGACATTGATGGTCTCGATTTGGAACACTCTGCATTCCTTCGGTTGCTGATCTCACGCCCTGAGTGGAGCCGCTCCGAACTTGAAGCTGCCGCCAGCGACATGGAGCTGATGCTCGATGGTGCCCTGGAACAAATTAACGACATGGCTTTTGAACGTTTCGATATGCCCGTCACTGAGGGTGATGACCCTGTCGAGATCAATACAAACATTCTGGAAGAGTTAGCCCTATGAGCACTATCAGAGCCAAGGATCGCGATGCGGTCATCCAGTCGCTACGTGCAGGCGTCGTTCCTCGCGTGGGCCAACACCTCATTCAGGTTGGCCGGGTAGGCGAACTAGATGCACTGATTAAGGACGTCAATCGCCTGGTTGAAAGTGGATCGGCATTTCGAGTCGTCATTGGCGAGTACGGTGCGGGTAAAACGTTCTTTCTGAACCTGGTACGAGCCATTGCCATGGAGCGCAAGCTTGTCACCATGCATGCCGACTTGAACCCAGATCGCAGATTACATGCCACGGGTGGACAAGCACGTTCGCTTTACTCCGAGTTGGCTAAAAACATGTCGACTCGTACGAAGCCCGACGGAGGGGCTATGCAAGGCATTGTTGAGAAATTCATCTCTCAGGCCAAAACCGAAGCCAAGGCGGCGGGTACGGACAGCGAGACTGTTATTCGTGCTCACTTGGCCGAGCTGACCGAGATGGTCAACGGGTATGATTTTGCGGAGGTGATTGCCGCCTATTGCCGAGGTTTCGAAGAAGGCAACGAGCAGCTCAAGGCCGACGCCATCCGTTGGTTGCGTGGAGAGTTCACCACTAAGACTGATGCCCGAGCAGCCTTGGGTGTACGAACCATCATTGATGATGCCTCCGTCTACGATCAGCTCAAGCTCCTGTCGAGATTCGTCAGACTTGCAGGTTTTGGCGGTCTGATGATCTGCCTCGACGAACTGGTCAACCTCTACAAACTGGCCAATACCCAAGCTCGTAATGCCAATTACGAACAGATCCTCCGTATTCTCAACGACTCTCTGCAGGGATCGTCCGAAGGGCTTGGTTTCGTTTTAGGTGGCACTCCTGAGTTTTTGATGGACACTCGTCGGGGGCTATTCAGCTACCCTGCCCTGCAATCTCGATTGGCCGAGAACTCGTTTGCAAAATCAGGATTGGTGGATCTGTCGGGGCCGGTCATTCGCCTGACCAGCCTGACCCCGGAAGACTTCTACGTGCTGCTTCAGAAGCTTCGTCACGTATACGCTGGCGGGGATGTCGAAAAATACTTACTACCTGACGAAGCGCTTCCCTTGTTCATGGCGCATTGTAATCAGCGTCTGGGAGAAGCTTACTTCCGCACGCCACGTACCACGATCACAGCGTTCATCAACCTGCTCGCCATCTTGGAGCAAAACCCGGGCGCCGATTGGCGAATGCTGCTTGGAGCCGTCGAGGTCGCCAGGGACTCGGGCGGCGAAGACGATACCAAAGTCGATGCGGACGATGAACTTGCCACCTTCACACTCTGAGTCATCGGGTTTCGATCAACTTGAGTCCCGAATCCAGCGATGGGTTTGGGCGGAAGGCTGGACTTCCTTGCGCGACGCCCAGGAATGGGCGGTACCTGTTCTGGTAGATGCCGATCAGGATGTCATCATCGCCGCAGCAACAGCGGCAGGCAAAACCGAGGCTGCTTTTCTTCCCATACTCACCAATTTGCTGAATCGTGATGATCCACCCGGTTCGGTGCTGTATATCAGCCCGCTCAAGGCCCTGATCAACGACCAGTGGGACAGGTTAAGCCGTCTTTGTGAGCAGCTTGAGATTCCCGTAGTGGCTTGGCACGGGGACATCTCCTCAAGCAAAAAACATCGCTTTTTGAAGTCCCCTGAGGGGGTGCTTCTGATCACTCCTGAATCCCTTGAAGCCCTGTTCGTCAACCGCGGTTCAAGTCTTGGCGGGGTGTTCCAACACCTGCGTTATATCGTCGTGGATGAGCTGCATGCGTTCATCGGTAGCGAACGAGGCAAGCAACTTCAGTCGCTAATGCATCGGGTAGAACTTGTTGCCGGCCACCGTCTCCCTAGAGTCGGGCTCTCAGCCACCCTCGGCGATATGAAGATGGCGTCGGAGTTTTTGCGTCCGGGAAATGCCGATGGCGTTACCGTCATTGAATCAAAAAGCTCCAACCAGACTCTCCAGGTGCAAGTTCGTGGTTACATTCAGCCACCCATGAGCGAGCTCAAGAAGAAGCCCGTAAAGCTCCCTGACCAGGCGGAAAATGAAGACGAGACAGAGAACGAGGCAAGCCCAGACTTCGCGATCGCTGATCATCTTTACAAGGTGTTACGCGGCAGCAACAACCTGATTTTCCCAAACAGCCGGTCTCAGGTTGAATGGTACGCAGATCAACTGCGACGGCGCTGCGAGAAAGAAGGCGTGCCTAACGAATTCTGGCCTCATCACGGTAGCCTTTCGAAGGACTTACGTGAGCAAGCAGAACATGCTCTCAAGGCAGGGACTCATGCAGCATCCGCGATTTGCACCACGACGCTTGAGCTCGGCATAGACATCGGCAGCATCAAAACAGTCGTGCAGATTGGTGCCCCACCATCGGTGGCGAGTCTGCGACAACGTCTAGGGCGATCGGGAAGGCGCCCAGGAGAAAAAGCAACGCTGCGCGTTTACTGCAAGGAATCGCCACTCAAAGATGGATCGAGCCTCTCGGATCAACTGCGCCAAGGCTTGGTTCAAACCATTGCCATGGTTCGACTGCTGGCCAAGGGGTGGTTTGAACCTCCCAGGGCTCAAGGCATTCACGCGTCCACCCTCGTTCAACAATGTCTTTCAGTGATTGCCCAGTGCGGCGGTGCATCTGCTGCAGATCTCTGGAAAAGTTTGATTGCTGAGGGAGCATTTCCAAAAGTTGAGAAACCAGACTTTGTGAAGTTGCTCAAGGCGCTCGGCGAGCACGAGCTCATTGTTCAGGACAGCTCAGGGTTGCTTCTTCCTGGGACGGTTGGAGAGCGATTGATCAACCACTATGAGTTCTACAGCGCATTCACCAGCGACGAAGAATTTCGCCTTGTATGCGATGGTAGGGCACTGGGATCTGTGCCGGTAAGCCGTCCACTGACCAAGGATCAGCGCATTATTTTCGGAGGCCGGAGGTGGCAGGTTCGTGATGTTGATCTCCAGGCCAAAGTCATCATCGTTTCAGCAGCACGCGGTGGTGCCCCTCCTCAGTTCGATGGTCTGGGTGCGATGGTGCATGACAACGTACGCCAAGAAATGCGAGCCGTCTTGGCAGACACAATCCCCTGCCCCTTTATTGATCAAGGGGCTCAAGAGCTTCTCGACGAGGCTCGAAAGACATTTGTTTCGCTGGGCCTTGGTAAGCGCTACATAGTTGAGTCGGGCGGTAAGTGTTATCTGATGAGCTGGCTAGGTGATCATGCCAACGATGCACTGCGGTTGTTACTCAATCATGTCGGCCTTTCTTGTGATAACACAGGCCTTACCATTGAGGTTGACGCCGACATCGGTCGAACCCAAATGGCACTGAAGGAAGTCGGAAGCCTGGATGCTGCTGATTTAGACTCGATACTTTCGGAGGTGGAAAACATGCTGCGCGAAAAGTGGGATTGGGCACTGCCGCAATCCTTGCTGATGAAGTCGTTTGCTTCCATATCGCTCGATATCTCGACCGCAATTCTTTTTGCACAGAGCCATTCTCTGGAAAAACAAGCGGAAGAAACTGCGCCGCATTGATCCGATGCTAGACGCAGAAAACACTGCGATGCTTCCCCGCTGGGCTGATGATGAGTGATCACCGCCGGCTCCGCTTTGCTTAATCTGGGCCTATTTACCGGCCGGCACGGAATGATTTGTTTTTAATCGAGTATCGTGGCCCACCGGCTAACACTTAAACATCGAAATCTCCGAGAAGCTGACCTTCGATTAAAACCAGGTCGATATTTAACAGTTCTCAGTCGACCAGCTCCGTGCCATCATTTTGCAATCCACCCCAGCGATAAAAGGACGTACCGATGGCACAACAATATTTCATTCCGGCCCTGATCGGACTCTTCAGCTTGCTGTTTCTGGGGATCGGTTTCTGGATCAATAGCCGTATCGCGGCAGGCAAGCTGGCTCAACAATTCTCCGAAATACAATCCAGTCATCAAGCTGAACACCAGCAATTGCTGAACGATGTTGCGCTTTCTCGGCAACGTGAGCAGCAAATGCTCCATGAGCAATCGGAACATCAAAATGAGCTGAAACTGGCCAGTGAAGCATTGGCGAACCATCGAGAGATCGAGAAGCAGCTCAGCATTCAGCTCAGCGAGTTCAAGACTTCGCTGGAGGCCGAGAAGCAACGCACGCTCGATAAAGTGCAGCAACTTGCAGAGGCCGCCGCCCTCACTGAAAAACACAGCGTGGAAACGAACCAACTCCGGCTACAGCTCGGCGAATTAAAACAAGAGCTTGGGCAAGGCCAGGAGCAGACTCGGCAGTTGGATGAGTTGAAGCAGGCGCTGAAGCAGCAGCAAGCGCGTTTTGAAGCAGCTCAACTACAACTGCAAAAACAAGGTGAGCATCTAGGTCAAAGCGCGGAACAAGCGCATCAGCTCCTGGAGGTAAAAACCGCCAATAAGGACCTCCAAAGTCGTCTCGACAATACCCAGGAAGAATTCAAAAAGCAGCGCGAACAATTGGGGCAGGCAGCAGAACAAAAGGACCAATTGGACACGCTGCGCAACACATTGGCCCAACGAGACAAAGAACTAGGCGATACGCGAGATGAACTCAGCCTTGCGAAGCAGAGTCTTGCCGAAATAAATATGCGCCACCAGCGCGACCAGCACTCAGCTACAGAGAAACTGCAGCTGTTGGAAGATAACAAGGTTCAACTCAAGCAGGAGTTTCAGAACCTTGCAAATCAGATTTTCGACAGCAAACAGCAGAGCTTCTCTGAGCAAAGCCGCCAAGGGCTGGACACTCTGCTAAAACCGTTCAAGGACCAGCTCGAATCATTCCGTCAGCGAGTGGATCAGGTTCACTCCGATACCGTGCAAGGCCAAAGCTCGATGAAAAGCGAGCTTGTCAAGCTGATGGAATTGAACGTCCAGATCACAACCGAGGCGTCAAATCTTACCAAAGCGCTTAAAGGTGACAAAAAACTTCAAGGCACCTGGGGCGAGCAAAAGGTAGAGATGCTGCTCGAGCAGGCAGGGCTGCGTAAAGGGTTCGAGTACCACCGCGAGGCGAACTTCAAGGACGACGATGCAGGAAACAATCGACCAGACTTCGTGGTCAATTTACCCGAAGGTAAACACATCATCATTGACAGCAAGATGTCGCTGGTGGCCTACACGGAGTACGTTTCCGCCGAAACCGACGAAGATCGCACCAAAGCCCTGTCCGCACACGTTCTGGCGTTGAAGAACCACATCAACGGATTGTCCGATAAGAAATACACCGACCTTAACGGCATCAACTCTCCTGACTTTGTGTTTTTATTCATGCCGGTTGAGCCCGCGTATTTGGTCGCGGCTGAGCACAGTCCGGGGGTATTCCAGGCTGCATATGAAAAACGTATTGCGATAATTACCGCCACCACACTGCTGCCAGTTCTGAGGGTCGTATCGAATCTGTGGAGCATCCAACGTCAAAACAGCAGCACGCTGCAACTCGCAACAATGGCGAGCAAGGTCTACGACAAGTTGCGAATCTTCGTGGATAAAATGGACAAGCTCGGTAATCAGATCGCTACGGTGCAGAAAAGCTACTCAGACAGCGTCAATACGCTGAAAGGGGATCACGGAAGCCTGACCAAGACCGTGGACAAGTTCGTCGCTTTGGGCGTCACGGTCTCCAAGCGTCTACCAGCATCAGCTGTGGGAGACGATGAAGAGATGGAAAGCGAGTTGGCAACACTTCCGGTGGAAAGTGCGGCCAACACCTAACCTAAACAGTGAGCGGTAACCCTTGCCGCTCATTTGCCTCAACAGACCCCGAGCACTCGTTCGAAATCACTGGCTTGAATTTCCCCCGAGCCGCTCAACATATCCCTCGCCAACGCCCGTCTCTTGCTCAACAACTCATCCAGCGTCGCTTCAAACGTTGGCATCGCCGCATCCCGCACTGTTGGGTAATACACGTAAACATCCTTCTCCTGTCCAATACGATACGCACGATCAGTGGCTTGATCTTCCTTGGCCGGGTTCCAGCATCGGGTGAAGTGGATGACGTGGTTGGCAGCCTGAACGTTGACGCCAAAGCCAACTGCAATAGTCGAGAGGATGATCACAGAGAAGCCCGGCTGATCCTGGAACTGGTCGATCAGTTTTTGTCGGCTGTTCGCGCTCTGGCTGCTGGTGCTGGTGTCGCCGTTGATCACGGTTGCGCGGAATCCGAAATACTCCTGAATGGCGTGTTGGAGTTCACGCTGGATATCACGCAGTTCGGTAAAGAGAATGACTTTGTCACCCTTCCCTGCCTTTTTGATGGACTCAAGGGTATCGAGCAGCCAGCGCAGCTTCGGCGAGTTGTCACGCAGGCGTTTGTCCGGCTGAACACTGTAGGGGTGAGCACAGATGAGTTTGAGCTTATGCAGCAGGCCGAGCATGCCGGAGGTTTTCTGATCAAGCTGTTCTTCGATTTGTTGCTTCTGGCTATAGGCCGAAATTTCCGAGAGGTAAAGATTTCGCTGTAGGGCGTGCATCGACAATGAACGGCAACCCTTGTCTTCGATTTTCGCGGGCAGGTCTTTGGCGATATCCTGTTTTGTGCGGCGCAGGGTTTGCGGCTCAATCAGCCCACGCAAGCGTTCCAGGGCAACGGTGTCTCGCTCAAGTGCAGCTTCGATGGGTCGCTGGTACTCGCGACCAAACTGGTTCAACCCGCCAAGGAAGCCTGGCTGGATGAAGTCGAACAGGCACCAAAGATCAATCAGGGAGTTTTCCACTGGCGTCCCGGTGCAAGCGACCCGGAATCGAGCCGGAACAGCCTTAATTGCCTGAGTCACCAGAGCGGCAGGGTTCTTCAGTTTCTGAGCTTCGTCGCACACGACGATCGACCATTGCTGGCGAGCGAGGGAGAACTCTTGGTCACGAAACGTTTCGTAGGTGGTCAGTACGATGCGTGCACCGCCAACCCAGCCCGGACGAAGTAGGTTCTTGATACCCTTAGCCTTCAAGTCGGCAGGAATCTCATCTTTCTTGAACTTCACCGCGCTCAAAGCCGAGCCGTAAAGCTTCAGGACTGGGAGTGCGTCAGCAAAGAAGAACCGGTGCAGCTCTCGCTCCCAGTTATCGAGCAATGAAACCGGCGCAACGATCAAGGTCGGCTTGTCTTGAGGATATTGCTCCAGGTACCAAACCAGAAACGTCAGCAGTTGAATGGTTTTGCCCAGGCCCATGTCATCGGCGAGCAAGCAACCTGAGACGTCTGTCGGCGAAAGCCGGAAGAGATGTTGAAGCCATGCAATGCCCTGTAACTGATGTTCTCTCAAGATGACTTCGGGTCTTAGCAGGCTCGGCAGCTCAGGCTGGGCATCGAGGGCTGCTCGTAGGGCTTCCTGACGTACTTGAACGTACGTTGGCTCGTCGATGTTATGACCAATTTGAAGTACCGCTCGACCTACTTTTTCTTCAAAACTCGAAATCTTGGTCTCGGGTGTGGATATCTTTTTGGACCAGGCATCAAACAGCTGCTCTGCCGCCGCGATGGAAAGCGGCATGTCTGAGAGTGGCATCAGTACCGTATCATCACCTGCCGCGCGAGCCTCGCCCAGCCGTTGCTCGAACTCATCAAACTGAGCCCGATCCGACGGATCCCAGCGCCCGAGGATTTCGGCGTCGGAGCCCAAATCCGCGAGGTCTTTAGGCAACCAGTTTTCTGTCGCCTCCTTGACCAGGAAAGGTGACGTGATGCGCTCTGCTTCGCCGATGCCAGTGACACGATCGCCATACAGCGACAAATCCAACACTGCGTCGAACTCCGCGCCAGCCGCTTCGTTCTGCCAGCGTCTAAGCAACTCACTGATGCCTGCCAATTGACGCAAATCGAAGTCGCTTAATTCAAGCTCGTAACCCTGCCAGAAGCCCGCCGGCATGCCTGCAGCCAGCTTCAACTGAAGTTCATGCACGAAGGGAGCAAACTCATGAGCTTCGTTGAACGGCAGTTCTATCGATGCTTGCGGTGTTGGTGAAATGGGCTCAAGGGTCAGGTTAATGCGCTGAATGCGTAGACCTGTATCGTTTAGCTCGGGCTCAAGATGAAAACGGTGAAAGAAGATACCAGCGTCCGCCAAGTCGCTCTCGTAGGTGTCAGCGTCCAACACCTGACTGGCACTATCACCCAAAGAGCTATAGGGATTGCGAATGAATGAAAGCGCATCGTCGCCCGCCACCCGGCGTCCGTGCAGTGAACGCACATAATCTAGTACCGATTTTACTTCCGGCTCGATCAGCACATGGGTCAGAGATCCGTCAGCCCCGATGACCCGGTAACGATCCTGCACTTGTTTGTGGGCATCGAAATTTTCCAACCAATTTTCAGGCTGCCCGTCGAATGTAGGTTCCAGCTCGATGACAGGCGTATTGCCTACGCTCGATTTACGTGGATGGAGACGAAGGTTTTCTGGCCTGACCACAACGGTTTTGTCGAGAAAACCGTCCATGCCTGCGCCAGCCTTGCGGGCCAGCTTGCGGACGCTGGCCCAGCCGATCTGGTTGGTAAGTTCGCCAGGGCTTTCTTGTTGCGATAAATGGAGTTGCCGAACAGCACTCACCAATTGGTAAGTTGCCTCAGGCAGCAGCTCGATTTTATCGCCATGCGTGAGGACAGCGCCCGTACGTTTGGTTTGCACTGTCGCCGCGGATTCGCTATCGCGCCAAGCACCTATTGATACCTTGAAATCGTTCGAAGCAAGACTGCCTTGGCTAGTGAGCTGCGGCGTCAAATTCGACTGCTTTGGCAATCCGAGTAACGGTACGCTGCTGACGTGCCCTTCCTCATTCAAAAGTCGATAAAGCTCGTCCCACGGCAGTAGCCAGCGATCACTGAGTTGGGATACGAACTCTTCCTCTTCGAGCTGATCGAGGTAACCTACAAGTGACCAAAACTCAGTACTGTCGGCAAGGCTCAGCGGGAAGCACAATCCCTGCTCCTCTATCGAGTATAGTGGCAAATTATTGAACTCACCGGACTTCGGCAGCAGGCCTTTTCCAGATAGAAAACGCTTGAGCATTACTGCCTCCAGAATTTCAGTGGCTGATTGTTGACGGGCTTGAAGCCGAGGCGCTGCAGACAAGCCATGGCCGCTGGCTCATGACTTTCAAGTTGCACTTGTAAGGCTCCGCCTTTGGCGCGGGAGTCATACACCCTATGAGAAATCCCCTTCAACGCTTCCGCCAACTGCGCTTCGAAAGCAATAGTTTGGGGTGGCGACCTGAATGGGTGATCACCTCGACTATCAATGTGCCCATCAGCCCGGATACCGAGTTCTGCAAGAGTCTCGTCAAATTTTGCCAGCCATCCGCTAACATGGTTTGGCCTTGATGGCATAGCCATATGTCCCATGGGTTTTACAGCTGATTTATTTTTCTGTTTTAACTCCGAGTTAAGATCCAGATAAATCTGGTCCGGGTTGAACGGTGCGCTGTCGGCTTTGTAGACGTAACAAGCGTTGCCTTTCTCCGAAAACTCGACGAACAGATAATTTGCAATTTGCATAATGACTGCGTTGTTGCTTGATTTACTGCCCGCCAGGTAGCTCAAACGGCCATTGTTTTTTCGCCGAAAATCAACAAAGTCAGACCCGGCATCCGTTTTGGCGTCTGCACCCAACACAATCCGCGTATAGCTCATCTGATTCGCGAAACGTAGCCAATAGAACAGACGTGCCTGATCTACATCCCTATCGCCTTTGAGGAGATTGAAGAAGTGCTCAAGATCTTCTTTAGCAAACCACGCGACCACCATCGCACAAACGTCTTTCTCCACGTACTGAAGCCAGCTATTTTGCCTGGAGCGAATTTGTGGGCTGCCCCAGTTATCCAAAGCACTCTGTTTGAGAAGGGACGACGGTTTTTCCCGATACGATGCTGCGTGATAACGCGTCAGGCAGGCGCTGAGGAGCGCATTCATGTATGTCGGATGCTGACGCCCGATCTCAATGAAGTCGGGGAATCTTTTCGAGAACTCGTCGTCTTCCAAATTAAAGATTCGAGACAGCAATACGTTAAATATCCGGTGCCATAACCAACTGCTGTCAGGTATCTGCGCGATTGTTTGCAGCATCGAGAGATCACTGATCTCGCCGTTGAACATCTGCTCGCCAAGCGTCACCCCAGCCTGTTCGGAAAACAGCTGCTTATGATACTGGACGATACGGATCCATTCTTTTTCACGAGTCTGTTGCGCCTTTACACAAGCGAAACCATTGCGGATGTCGCCTTGCAACAAGCACCAGACCGGATTCGTGTCGGGCTTATCGGACTCGTAACCGAAGTAGCTGAAACAAAGCGCCAGCCAATCGCGGCGGCTCAGGCGCCGTTTTTCGATCCGCTGACTGACCTCGATATGGACTCGACCATAAAGTTGCTCGTCTTCAAGAATGGGACCCACACTCTCGACTTTATCGGCGAGACCGGCGAAGACCATGCGCCATTCGGAGGACGACAGAGGCAGGACATCCCTGAATTTATTGATGGCGGCTCTACGTTTTTCCTGAGGCGGTGGCAATGCTTTCTCTGCCCGCTCAAACCGGTCGTATAAATCGGCACTGGCAGCTTCCATTCGAGGAAAGCGAGCCAACGGTTCAGAACTAATCGCGATTCTACGGGCATCGAGCCTGAGCGCTATAGCTGACGACAGCTTGGCTAATGCACTGGTCATCGCGTCATCGCCAACTGGCATTTCTCGGACACTGTGCTGGCGAATACTGGAACTTCTGGTTTGAGGTTTTCCTCTTTCTCCTTCAAACCGTAGAACTGCATTCTCAGTTCAACTCGGCGGCTTGCCTCGTTGGTGTCTTTTGCGTTGTTGAAAGAAACACCACCCGCCAGGAACATCGATCTGATCTGCTGTTGTCTTTCAGCTGAAAGGCCGATTTGCAAAGGGCTGCGACTATCAAGCAGGCTACACATCACCCACTCGGACCGTTGTAAGGACAGGTGCAGGTTATATAAATACGAGCCGACGGTATCAGTAAATCCCTCGATAACAACCTGCTTGAACCACTTCCGCCCTTCTTCGCTATCGGCAGCATCAAGAATGAGTGGCACTACTCCCTGAAGGGCACTTTGACCCTCGTCGCTCAAAGAATACTGGTTATGCCCAAAACGTCCCGCCTCACCGAAGCTGATCCGATTGTCTTTGCAGTCGACGACGATGGTTGCATTAGAGTGCTTAGCCTTGAGCTGCAAATGCTCGCAGAGCTGACTAATGTCGCGACTGCGCTGTTTTTCGCCCTGCTCTGACTGACTGATCCTCTGGGTGACAGAGCTCAAAGCTGCAACCATCACAACGAGAAACAGGATCATCATGGCGGTCATCAAGTCTGCAAAAGAGATCCAGAACGGTTTCTCCGCATCATCCTTAGCGCGAGCCACCGAAGGCATTTGCTTACCAAACATATGTCAGGCTCCATTACTGCTTGATTCGTTCCATGATGTCGCCGAAGTCTTCAATGCTTTCCTTCACTCCATCGACGCCACCAGCCAGACTTTTAACAGCTTTATCCAGCTCCGTATCCAGACTACCCAACGTCTGCCGGAGTACCCTGTCCATGCCGTCGCCAAACTCTTTGAAACCATCGCCCAAAACGCCGCTGATGTTTTCCAGGTACTCATGAACCTCGCGATTGAGCGACTGCATGCGTTCCGATTGTTGCTTCAGATCCTGAAGATATTGAGCACGTCCGCTGGCCTCAACTTGCGCGCTGGCCACCACCCCTTCGATAACGGTTAGTGTTTTGCTCAACGATTCACGGTTGTTGCGATAGTCCGCGACGATGCTGTTCAATTCTCGTGAGGCCTGAGCAAGCTCGGCACCAGCCCCCTGAACAGTGCCCAGCAAACTAGCCGTCGATTCACTGGCCTTCGATACACTCAATCCAGCATTTTCAAAGCGCTCAGCTGCGGCTCTCATTTTGTCTGCACCAAGTTGCATGCTTTGCAGATGCTGTTCGGTTTGCGCGCTTAATGCTTTGACGTTGTCTCGCGAGGCTTTATTTTGTTCCGCGACAGACTGCAGCAGCGTTTTGACCTGCTCGTCCAGCCCCCCCACCAACGCGCGAGTGCCGTGATGAAGTTCTGCCTGTGCAACGCGAGTGGACTGATCCATTTGCTCGCGCCCACTTTCCAGTTTTTTGAAAACAGTAGAAAGCTGCTCGCCGAGCACTTCTACAGAGCCTGCAATCTTGGCCATGGTTTCTTGTTGACCTTGGCCCATGTTTTTTTGGATTGACTCGACAAACGACTGAAGACTCTCGGCCATCGCCAGCTGCCGCGCCTCGCTGTCGGCGAACATTTTTTCTAACTGCTGTGCCATGCGCGCGCCAGCGTCTTCGCCCTCAGTGCCGATGCGGGCAATGGATGACTGCAGATTTGCCAGCATCTCGTTCATGCCAGCCTGCATGGCACTTTGGCCGGTCTGCATGTCGGCAAGCAGCTGTGCAATCATTGCCGAGCTGCTCTGATTCGAGTTTTCGCTGGCCGAGCGCATGTCTTGAATGAGGCTGGAGAATCCTTGCTGCATTGACTGCATGGCAGCGACAGACTGGCCCATCATTTCATTCAGGCCGTTGAATTGCTGGCCGAAGGTGCCTTCCAGCTTGTTCATGAATGCCACCAGAACATCCTGAAGCAGATTCTGCACTTGGCCGGATTGATCGCCGCTGGCAGCCTGTACAGCCCCGGCAATCGCTTCCAATGGCGACTTCAAGCTGTTTTCAATGGCACTGCTGACCTGATCCGCCAACAGCTGCCCGGAGTCACGATAGGTCGTAGACAATGTGTCTGCCAACTTGAGGCTTTCGCGGACCTGTGTATCGACGAGGTTTTGCAGCATTTCCCGAAGATCCGTGACGAGGCTGTCTTTCAGTTGGCGAGTCTGGACCGAGTTTTCAGCACTGGACCTTACAAGCGCAGCAAGATATTCCTCGCCAACTCCGCTGTCGAATAGGCTATCGATTGCCTCATTCAGCGATTCAAGGTGCTTGTAACAGCGCCCTAATCGCCACTTTTCCGAGACAGTGACGATGATCGACGCCATGATGGAGAGAAATGAACCGATGAAGGCAAAGAGTACATCCTTCAGGAGCTTGTCCACGCTTGAGTTGACCAGCTCCGGCGTGCTTGGATCGAAGTGCTGCAACCCTAGCATCAAGCCGAAGAAGGTTCCAACAATGCCAACCCCCGTCAGGATGCCTGGCAGGTGCTTGAAAAATTCAGTAGCCAGCGGTGTATCGACAACACTCTGACCGGTAAAAAAGTTCGCCGCGACAGTAGTCGCACGGGAGCGCACCAGGCGATGCTCGCCTTCGTGATATTCGAACTGATTGTGAAGGGTCTCTGAATACTCTTTCCAAAGATGCTTCAGTTTTGTCGCATTGAATACTTTCGACAGCTCTGCTTGAAGCTGATCAGGCGACTTTGCCTTGATAGTAGCAATGCTACTCGTAAGCGACTTGAGCCTTCTGCTCAACACGAACGATGGGATGAAATATCTTCCGATGTACCAAAGACACAAGACCGCCACCGCCACCATGACTACACGCGGAGCTATTAGCTGAGCAGTGCTGGCGTCGCCCCACAATTTCAATAATGTCGAAAAGTCCACACTTCAGCCTTCAAATTTATCTTTTACGCGCTAACAAGCGCTTCACGCAGGAAGAAACGCGTGACTTGCCGGCACGCTTGTTCCAACGATGTTATTTCAGGGATATCTGGATGCCTGATCCTTCAGCAGAATGCTAAGGATATGCAACGAAGAGATGGGCGCTTAGAGAAGAAACGTCATCCTTGCGAGGCAAATATCTATCCATGTCCTTTTGCCAGCACGATACGCTTCATTCCTCCGTACGGTAAAGCCATATGCGAACGTCAGCCGACCAAGCGTGTCGCCTATAAGCACATGAAAACGAAAATCCGACTCTGAGGGTTTCCATGCCCGAGGCGCGAATCACGCGACCACCCGACGCCGAACTCACACCCCATTCGACATCTCTCGAACACTTCTGGCTACGCACTCAGCCCTATCAGTCCAAGCGAGAGTCTTGTTCGCGATTTTCAGAGCAATGATTAACTGTTCAAGAACGGACAGCTCTGCGTAAACCTGTGTTCGGCCGGAAGGTCTGACTGGAAGCATTGACGTGCTGCTTGTGCCTTCCGGGACAAACTCTGGCCTTTGTATCAGCTGAGGATTCCACCCAGAGCCAGTGGTTTTGTAGGGGTAAAAGCCACTTAAAATAAAAAGGGGTCGCGAGATAAAATCTCGCAACCCCTTGAATTATATGGTCGGGACGGAGTGATTCGAACACTCGACCCCTAGCACCCCATGCACGCAGTAACACCGTAAGCCCTTGTGAAATGGCTGTTTTTACTGGCGCTCGCTGCAATCGAATGCCCACAAGAGCTTACAAGTGCGTGAGAGAGTCACGCAAATGTCACGCACCCTCCCCGGCGTCCTGCCGACCGAACACAAACCACCCAAAGAACGCCGACTGCTAAGCTGTTCACTTCACCAGAGGAACGCCGATGCCCAACTCAGACCTGCTCCCTTCCCTGCTCTCCAAGTTGTACGAAAACCAGTTGGCCCTCGAAGCCTCCATCATGGAGCTATCGAACTGGGTTGAGCAGCGCGGCTCAGCCGATGTAGCGGAGAACATCCGCGGCGCCCTGCACACCATCGACGAGAATGAAGAGTTCATCAAGCTGACCCTGGCCGTCCTCATGGCGCCCGACTGATCGTCGGGTAAACCTGCAGTTCGTCGCCTCAGGCCTTTCGCTTGTCCAAATCTCGAATACTGTACGTGCATACAGCATTCGGAAGTACGCCCCATGAACATCGATGAAGACACCTGCGAGTGGCTTGGCATCCCCACGCCTCTCGAAATGCATAAACAGCATGCCCGCCTACTGGAGAACGAGGTCCAGGAACTGAACCTCCAACTGCGTAAAGCGAGGGCGGACATCTTCGGCCTGGTCGCGATGCTGGCTGAAGCGCAGGCAAAGAAAGACGAATTCTCAGGATATCTAAGGCAGCGCGGCGCCGAAGCAGCGGTCATGCGTAAGCAGATCGACACCCTCACAACATCAGAAAGAGTCAACGTGCGCGAAGTGGAGAGGCTGCGCGGGATGCTGAACGACCTGATGTCCCGCCCGAAAACCATCGTCTAAGCTCAGGTTTCAGATTGAGGGCTTGGCCATGTGCGGAAGACTTTCCCAGTACAGCGGCATTCATGACTTCGTTGCAGCGCTGAGCATGCCAAATGCACTGGCGAACTCCGTGGGTGAGTTACCCCTGGAGCGGTACAACGTCGCCCCGACAACCCAAGTCGCCCTGCTCCACCTGCAGGGTGACCAGCTGCACGCCGACCTGGTGCGATGGGGATGGCGCCCGCACTGGGCCAAGGACCGCGCCGCACCGATCAATGCCCGCGTCGAGAAGGTGGCCCACGGCCCGTTCTTCCGCGCAATCTGGCCGCACCGGGCAATCACGCCCATAGACAACTGGTTTGAGTGGGTGGACGAAGGCGGACCGAAGAAGCAGCCCTACCTGATCCGTCGGCGGGACGGTGCACCCGTGCTGTGCGCCGCCATTGGCCAACTGCCCGACAGCGACGAAGGCCCTGGCGAGCATGACGGCTTCGTGATCATCACCGCCGACAGCGCCGGCGGAATGGTGGACATCCACGACCGGCGGCCCGTGGTGCTGACGCCGGACCTGGCTAGGGAATGGCTGGACCCGGCCACGCCCAAGGAGCGAGCAGAACAGATGGTGCTACACCAGGGCGAACCGGCCGAGGTTTTCGAGTGGTTCAAGGTCGATACTGCCGTGGGCAATGTGCGAAACAAAGGGCCGGCGTTGATACATAAAATAATGAATCAGTGAATGAGCTCTTTTGCCTTTTCAAGACACTCCGTCGCGCTATCCAGCGCCTCAGCAGCCTTGGCCGAATCCGCACTACCGTTCTCTGTGCGCTTTCCAGTAATCACGAACAGGATATCGACGCCGGATTTCGCGACCGACGCGAGGTAATCCGCCCGCGGAAAACGAATCCCACTCTCGTACCTTCCCTGAGCATTCACTTCCACTCCACCAATCGCACCAATGGCAGATTGGGACAATCCAAGTCTAAGGCGTTCAGATTTCAATCTTGCACCGATGCTCATGACTGTATATCCAAATGGGTGTACTCATGGGAGCTATTGAGTACAGAGCAATTTCCCGCCTACAGCTTTTTCAGCTACCAAAAAACCACATGACGCCCACAACAGCAACGACCCATCCCAGCGTCAAAAGAAAAGAGAGACCTGCCAGCTGCTTGTCCATAAGTGCCTGTCAGTTTTAATGGAGAATTGCCGTCCTGAGCATCCAAGCCAAAAGCGTAGCTCATCATCCTCAGTGCGCAATCGCCCTGACGTACGCCTGGCACGCCCGCAGCGCGATCACGGCATTATCCCCGGCGTCGGTGATGCCGATAACTCTTTGAACATGCGTTGGGTTAAGCTGGGTTAGTTTGCGTAGGAGCCTACGCTGGCGCAGGACAGCCGGCGACCCTTAGAGGTGCTGCATCCGCAATAATGACAGGAGCGGTTGCCGGATTTAACACACCAACGACAACCGCTCAGTCAATAGGACTTGCTATAGGTAGCGTATATGCGTCAGGTTTTTGCAGAAAGCATCGAGCTAGCTTGGTTTAACGACGGACTGTCTGGGATATCCATGGATATGAGCGAAAAAACGTTTCAACGGGGCTTAAAAGAGCTACTGGTTAAGCAGTTTCTAGCACCACGTTCCCCATCCACGCTCTGGTTCAATCCTGCTCTTTTTCCAGGACGACCGAGTAAAATTCATTACCGAATACCGTAGGAAAAGCACTCGCGACTCCTCCACCCCGGTAGCAGTCACGATTGAAACCGAAGCAGAGATGTAATGGTAAGATTGAGGATTAACTACGTGATTGAACTACGGAAAAATATAGCCGCATTTATCTTATTATTTATGTTTTCGGCAAGTGCTTCAGCGCTAGACGCAAACATGAGATTAGAGAACATCAAATCTTTAGGCTTAAGTGTTGAAATACCAACGCAATTCACACCATTATCTGAAAAGCTGGCTGAAATTAAATATCCATCAAAAAGAAGACCTCAGGTTATTTACAGCAATGAAAGCGGCTCTGTATCTTTTGGCATATCAAAGTTAAAAAAACCGCAACTAGTTGGAATTGATGAAATCAAAGATAATATTTTAATCGCCATGAAAAACTTAGCACCTCAAGCTTCACAGATCGAGGCTGGGGGCAATAAGGCATGGCTTATAACATTTACATCGAAGGGGCTCGATGCTGACATATTGAATATGCAGCTATATATGCTATCAGATAATAATTTGATAATTGCAACATTTAATATGACTGAGAGCAATGTCAACGAATATCAGTCTCTTGGTAAAAAAACACTTACCTCAATAAAACTGAATGGATAAACAGTGCAAGGCTCGCTCCGCTTTGTGCACGAAACAGGAGTCTTGGCTGGACTTGCAGGGACGTTCTGCGGGGAAGGTGGCCGGGTGGATGTTGACGCATCCTGCCCGGCCGCTCCTTTTACTTCGGTGTAGAAACCTCTTTTAGGTAGGCCTGACAGGCTCGCAGGGCGATCAATCCTTGGTCTCCGGCATCGGTGATGGCGATAATTCTTTGAGCATGCGCTGGGTCAAGTTGGGCTCGACGGGCTGCATGAACCACGCCGACGGCGCCGGGGGCGGCAGGCACGTCGCAGCCACCGGCTGAATCCGTGGCGTCGAGAAGGACTGACAGCCGCACATCAGCAGTAGCAAGGCGGTCACGCAGCAGAGCCTGGTTGCGCTGGGCATCGGATAATTCCTTGGTGTGTTGTTGATCGGCAGCGGCCAGTTGCTGCTCGGTGGCAAGGCGCTTGTCCTGCTCGGCGCGGGCCTGGGCGGTAGCGGCATTGCCGATCGCGTCAAGGTCCGTCTGGAACTGTCCCGCCTGCTTTGCCAGCTTCCCGTCATACCGCCATTCCTGCACCTGCCAGGCAGCGCCGAAGCTCACGGCCATAGCCAGCAGGATCAGCGCCGCCAGGCTGGCCAACTTCTGCACCGGCGTCATGCCAGCACCTTCAGCGCCACTTTGTACAAAGCCTGGCGATCCTCCAGGCCGTTGATGCCGCCATTGATACGACGGGTGATCTTCAGGAAATCGCTCTGGTCCGCCAGAGTGTTCAGCCCGCGGGTAGACCAGAACCAGGCCGCCGACATCGCAGCGTACTGCGGCTGCTCGAGCAGTTCCGGGCGACTGATCAGGTCCAGGCCCAGGGCCTCGCCGCACGCAGCGTAGTTGGCCCGGCCAGTAACCTGGATCAGGCCGCGGCCACGGTATTTGAAGCCATCGCCATTGACCTTGTTGCCCAGATCGGAGCGCCCTTCGTAGCCGGCCTGCTGCGGCGTGGGGCCCCACAACTCTTTCAGCCAGCGGAACTGCCCCGACTCATGCCCGATCTGGGCGATGAAGGCAGCGATGCGCAGGCACGTGACAATTCCGTACTTGGCCATGGCCGTATTCAGCACAGGAACAAAAACGCCGGCTTGTCGGCCGGCGTTCGGGAGGATCTGTAGCAACTGCTGCTCTGTGATCGGCATGCTTTTCTCCAGGCAATAAAAAACCCGCTCAGGGCGGGCGGCTTCGACCGTTTGCAGTTACGTAGGCACGACGGGCCACTCAATGGCATCCGGGTACTGCGGTTGCTCAATAACCCGGCTCAGCGCTACTCGGTATTTCTTCCAGGACTTGAGCGCCGCGAGATCTGCGTCCGTCGCTTCGTCGACATCCACGGCATCCTGAAGTGGCGCGATCGCATAGTCAGCGAGGGCACGCAACCGCACGATCTCTGCCAGGGCCCTTTCCAGCAGTGCCTCACCAGATGTAGTTGGCTCAAGTAACGCCGCGGTCGGGAGTGACTCCACCGCCACATGCAGGGTGATGCTGTGAGCTAAGTCTGTTGGCTCACCGTCCTTACCCACACTTACCGCCAGCACGCCGTCGTTGTAGCTGATGCCGACCGAGCAGGCCGAATCGACCTGATTCACCGCGTAGCCCCAGCCTTCTGGCGGTGGGACCATTCCAAGCGTGCCGTGCACCAGGTACTGTCCCGGGCCCGGGTGCTCGGTCGTAATGGTGTTGACGCCCAAAGACGTGACATCAATGACGGCGCCGTCGGCGCCTAATATGTTTACTGCTGCACGAGTGGTCATTTAGATAGCCTTCAGTGTGCCGTCGGCGGCGCGGGTCGTGTTTTGGGTGTGGTACAGCTCTGCCCAGGCCGTCCAGTTGCTGGCGGCCCGAATCCTGAAAAACATCCTGTTCGCCGTAAGCGCCGTCCACATCTCATTTGCGTAGGCGCCGTTAGGGTGCTGGTTGTGAATGCCATGCCCCTGTCCATCTATGGTGCCCTGGCCTATCGGAACTCCAGTCGTGGCTGCTGTCGTGTTAAAAAACTTGGTCACGTTCAGGGTGCTCAGGCTGCCCGCCTCCGTGATGCTTGAACCACCCAGCCCGTAGTCGCCAGCCGCCAATGCGCCGAGAATCGCCCGGGCGGCGGGGGCTGTTGTCGCCCCTGTACCGCCCTTCGCCACCGGCACAATGTTTTCCGTCGAGACCGCGCCCAGGCCGGCCAGGGTGGCGCCCCATTGGTTGACGATCTGCCGAAGTTGATCGGCGGAGTCCTTCACGTAGCCCTGCATCGGCGCCAGGGCGTACGTACCCGCGGAGACTGTCGCCCCCAGGTAGTTCGGCGAGATGGTCAGCACCGTGTTGCTGGCGATGTTGGTCACCTCATACCAGCGCCCATCGGGCCCAGTCCATGCATCACCTACGCGCCCGTTGGCACTGAACGACGTGCCTGTGCCGGTGACCGTATTTGAATTCAATGCGACTGCAACTGTGCCGGCTCTGTACCAAGGCATATTTTTCTCCAGGAAATAAAAAACCGCTCAGGGCGGCTATTGGATTTTGAATTGTCTGGTGAACGGCTAAATCACTGGCTTAGCGAACACCACGGGCACATAAAATGTCGCAGCGTTAGAGACTCCAATCGTAAACATCACAATCCGGTTGTTTGCGTAGTCCCACACGCAGTACAACTTAGCGCCCTTGCTAGAACCGGCACTGACATCCATCCCTATGTTGTTGATCATGATGTAATCGCCGGAGTCCAGTGGGGATGGCGCTGTAAAGTTGACCTGGGTCTGACCCTGCGGTGTTGTGCTGGATCTAATGTAGGTCCATGCCGATATCGTGCGGGTGAACTGCGCACACGGTGTCCCGCTATCAAACAACAACTTTCCTTGCCCATCCCATAATCTAAACCCGTACTTTGCAGTGGGAGTTGCCCCGCCGAACGAGGCCACGAAGAACTTTCCAGAGCCCATTCCCAAGAATGAGAAGCCCGTCCAGTTGCCTGCGGTACCGGTTATCTTGGCGTAACTTATGGTTACCGAGGCACTGGGGCGAACAAACACCAAGGGCGGTTCCTGGGTGGTTATCGGCGCCGGGAAGACGATAGGTCCGCTGTAGTCACCTTTGTACAGGACGACCAACCTGGCAAACTCCGAATCGATGACCACGACACCTGAGTCGTTGGTAAACGACATTCCATAAGACGCCATTATCGGTACTTCATCACTAAAAGCCTTTGTGTGGCCAACCCTGGGGCCGGCGGTGACGACGGATTTATGCTTCGGTTAACGTACCAAACCCTAACTACCCCGGACATGACTTGAGGCTCGTATTGGATTGCGTTCAGGTTCTGTGCGCTGGGGTCTTCAGGGTATGGCGCGGTTGGAACGCACACCGCGTTGCAGGTGGCTGGATCACAACCAGGCACCGCTATGTCGCTATACAGCGTGCCGGCAGGCCGGGTTACTAGGGCTGAATAGATAACGCGCACGGTGAAAGAGGTCTCATCCAATTCAAGGAGGCCCGTAGGCCCCCAAACTCTCGCCCCATGGCTCATGCTGAAAGATCCCCCCACTGGTATCGCTTCACACCGTTCTCATCGAACACCTTGCCACCGGCGTTGTTGATTACCTGGCGTGCCTGGCCGCCGAGCGGGCTGTTGATTTCAAATGTCCCGTCGAAGAACAACTTCCAGCCGGTAATACCTGCCTGGTAATTGTTCGACTGGATGTAGTTGCCGATCTTGGCGTTGGTGATCGTCCCGTCCTGAATCATGGCGGAGCTCATGAACACCTGACCGCCCTGAACTACAAACGGCGTGGTGAAAGCACCACCATCGATTGTGTTCACTACGGCAAACCGATCAGCACTCACCAGGAACTGGCTTTGCAACAAACCATCAGCGCCCTGCTCGATACCCAGGCCGATCCCGGCGGCGACATACTGACCGTTGGCATTGACCTGCATTTTGACGGACCAAATCGTAGACAGCTTGCCGGCGGTGTCAGCCTGGGCCCTGGCCGTGACTTGGATCGCGGCCTTGTTCTTCACCTCGCTGATAGCGCTGGCAAGGTCTCCCTCGTCGGTACCGTCCCGCCCGCCGCCAACAACAGCTTGAAGCGTGGTGGACTGTGAGGCGACGGCCTTGTTGGTGTCGGCCAAGGAATCGGTGACCGTTTGAACGGCTGCCGAGTTCTCTGCAACCTTCGCCTGTGTCGTATCGATTCTTTGGCCGAGCGCGGTGTCCGCATTCGCCCGGGCGGTTGCCTCCTGGCTGATCGCTGCGCCGTTATTGCCGACGGTGACCCCCACCTGATCGATGCGAATCCCAAGAGCACTATCGGCATCAGCCCTTGTCGCTGCCTCGCTGCCAATCGCAGCGGTGTTGCCGTCGACACTGCTTTTCAACTGATCCAGTCGTGTCGCCGAAGCAAGGGTTTCAGTGGCCACCACCTGCTCGAGCGAGGTAAGCCCGGCCCTGTTCTGCCCTACCGCCGCATCCAGCGACGTGGTGCGCTCAACCAGCGCTCGGTTGTCCGAGGCCTGAACCTTGACCTGCTCAGCGAACTTGGCGGTGGCATCCCAGCCTTTCAGGGCGTCCGCCAGGTCGCCCTCCCCGCTGTCCTCCCTCCAGCTCGCCTGGAGCGATTGCAGGGCGGAGGCCTGTGCCGTGACCTTGCCGTCCACGGTGTCGATGGACGCCTTGTTCTGCTGGATCTGCAGCGCCATGGCCTGGGTTGTCTCGGCAATGGTGCCGATATCGAACCAGTACTGGGCATTGGGAGGCTTAGTGTTTTTCGGTACCGGCGCGATGGCTTGGTACAGATGCTGGCCCTGCCGCACTACGTCGCCGGCGGCATAGGTTTTGGTCGGAACGTAGACCAGAGCGTCCGTGATCTGATCGATCAGGTCTTCCAGTTCCTGCTTGGCCTGCTCCAAGCGATCGTTCACAGACCCCGGACCGTCGCCGGAGATCAACTCGATCTCCTTGACCAACTCCTGAGCCAGTTCGGTTTTACCAATCTGGCCGGCAATCAAGTCCAGGATAGGGCCGGCCTGCGAACTGGCCTGGCCAATCACACCGTTCACCACCGGATAGAACGGCCCAATGTTTCCGGTCCGGTCCACCAGGCGCGCCCAGAAGAAGAACCGAGCGCCCGCCAACAGTGATTGCATGCGGTAGTCGGCCTGCGGATACGCCAGGTCGGCCAGCTTGGTAGCGGCTCCAAGATTGTTTGCAGGGCCATACCACAACTCGGTGCGCTGGGTATCCTCGGCGCCTGGTGGGAAGCCCAACTTGATGCCGATGCCGAACAGTTCGCTGGTGGTGGTCAGGGACGACACTGCCGGCGGCAGGCCGACCTTCCCTTTCAGGTTGGTCAGGTTGGAGCTTTTCCAGATCGACGATATCTCGAAGGCGCTCACCGAGCGGACCCGGGCCAAATAGGCGCCCGAGTAGATTCCGGTGACGTCAACACTGGTCGAACCTGTCCGCTGCACCTTGATCCAGTTGCCGCTTTCCTTGCGCCACTCCACGTCATAGGCGACCGCACCGCTCACCGCAGGCCACGAGATGTTCATGGTGCTGATGGCAATGCCCTGATTCACGGCGTAGCTCGACGTCAGCGTGACGCTGGCCGGTGCTGGAACTACGGTGATCGGGATGACGCTGATCGGCCGTTCTTCCAGCCGGGCGCCGGTGTCGATGTGCGCAAACTTGCTCGGGTCGTACTGCACAGCCGAGATTTCGAACACGCCAGGCTCTGGCCGGGAAACGCTGGTCACCCGGTACAGTGGGATGGCCAGGTCGTCAGCGTCGAGCGCCCACACCAGTTCGCGCTCAGGCGGCACGGAGTACGCCGTGGTGACCGTGACCTGGCGGCCGCTGACCAGTTGCACGGTGCGCCCCTCGCACTTGCCGTCGGGCAGGTTGAGGATCAGCCGGTCACCGGGCTTGGCCTGGGTGTCGCGGTCCAGGGTGATGACTTTGCCATTTACGGCTGAGATGCGCCCGCCCACGGGCCGACCGGCCAGCAGTTCGTCAGCGATCGGAACGACGTAGCCAGGCAGAGGGATACGTCCGTCCAGGCCGACACGAAACGTTACCGCCCGGTCCTTGGAGTTGGTGAGCAACGCCCACTTGCCGCGGCGCTGCGCCTCCGACTCACGCGTGCAACCGATCGCGCTGATCTCCAGCGGGTTGTCGCCGTAGCGCCGCTGCAGCTTCTGATCGGTCACCGCAGTGACGTCAGTGTCGTAGTTGTTCGCCGGGTTGTCGTAGCTGACGAGAGCCCGGCTGTAGCGGGTGCGCTCCGATGCGCTCGAATAGGTGAATGGCTGACGCCCCTCAGTGATGACGTTCGCACCGGTATAAGCGAAGTCGTAGTCGGTAGCACGCGGCATATCCGACAGGGTGAACACCTGGCCCTGAGCCCAGTAAGTCATGCCCCGGTAAATCGCAGAGATGTCGCGCAGCAGCGACCAGGCGTCTGCCTTGCTTTGCAGGTTCAGGTTGCAGATGAAGCGGGGCTCCATGCCGCCCTTACCGTCTGGCACGAGTTGATCCGCGTACTGGGAAATTCGGTAGAGCTCCCACTTATCGACCATCCACGGTTTGATGCGGCGGCCTAGGCCGAAGCGATCGGCCGTGGTGATGTCGTAGGTCATCCAAACCGCGTTATCAGTCCAAGCCTGCTTGAAGGTGCCGTCCCAGATCCCGGTATATGAACGCGACACCGGGTCGTAATTGCTCGGTACCTGCATTTTCTTGAGCTTGGTCTCGACGGTCACCGCCGGAATGCTCCGGAACTGCTCGGCGGAAAATTCAATGTAGAGCAGCGCGGTGTTCGGGTACCGCAACTTGGCGTCGATCACCTCAGTGAAGCCGGCGATCTGCATCGTGTCGGAGATTTTGTTGTTGTTCTGGTTGATCGTCAGTCGCGTGATACGCATCAGCCAGCCAGAAGTAGCCTTTGGCAAATCGATTCGGCGGGTTCGCTCGTACACGCTGGTGGTCTTACCGTCGACAGCCTCGCTCAGCACCTGCTGGTAAGCGCCGCCGTCGGTTGCCAGTTCAACCTTGTACTCAATCCGGTACCCGTTGATGTTGCCGCCGGCGTCCACAGACTGGAGCGCTGGCCACGCGAAGCGAACCCTCACTGCCGAAAGCTGTACGTTGTTGATTGCACGAACCCAAGGAGTACCACTACGCAGTTCGGTACTGATGGTAGTTTCGTTCTCGATCGACGGGATGCCCTGGATATAGGTCTGGTCCACCGCACCGGTGCGCCATTCCCACTTAACGTTCGGGAAGTTCATGTTGCCCTGAGGGTCTTGCAGAGGGGTGTTGTCGAGATAGATGTCCTTGGCGGTTGGCGTGCCTTCGAACTCACCCTCCCCGATGGCGATCAGCATCTTGGCGATGGCGACGGAACGGAGACTGTCCGGGGCTTCAGTTGGCGTTTTTGGTTTCTCTTCGCCGCCCTTGGCGCCGTGGATATCAATCTTGCGTGCTGCGCCCATGCTTTTCTCCAGGCAATAAAAAACCGCCTCATGGGCGGCGGTGGTGCTTCAGGTGTTGGCTACATCTGGTCTTCGGCGTAGATAGCGGCGCTGATGATCGCGCCTCCTACCCGTCGCTTGCCGTAGCAAAGCGGAACAGGGTTGCCTGATGCGGTGGTGTTCTTGGCGCTACCGAAGGCGTAGCCGGGTGTGTTCTCGGGCGCAGCGCTGGTCTTGAGCCCCCCAGCCTGTGGGCTGAGCATCTGGATGACGCCGCCAGCGACAAGGGCGATACCCGCTGGGACGACTGCCATGCTTGCACCACCAGTAAATGGCGAAAGCAGATAGCCTGCTGCAATGAGCACTGCACCTACGATTGTTTGCAGTAAGCCAGCCCGCTTGCTCCCAGTGATTACTGGAACAATTCGAATATCCCCGTTACCACCAAACCCAAGCTCATCCTCCTGAATATTTTTTGATCCTCGAAATACCGCAAACTCCAAGCCTCGCTGGCTGGCCGAACTGATGAATCGTTCAAGGCCTGGGATTTGCACACACAATGCTTTTACCGCCTCCGCCGGAGTGCGAACCGAAAGTCTGTATTCCTTTCCAAACTGGCGAAGAGGTCCGCCAAGCCGAATTGTTGTCAATGAAGTCATCAAAATCTCCAGACGAAAAAAAACCGCCCATAGGCGGTCAAATTTTCAATATTTATAACGATGTGGGGCGTAACTCCAACCAAGCGCTGCTATCTCCCGACACCCTGAACTTCTGCGTCTCACCGCCCTTAAACTCTCCGGCTGATTCTCTAACCGCTTGGCCAATTTGAGCAGCGCACAACCCACCACCCTCGGCGTCACCAGACAGACCGTAGATATGGCGTCCCTCGGTCAGGTAGAAAGTTGCTGTCTCTCCCGTACCAAGCCTCGCGGCAACCTTCCCATCGATCAAAATTGCCGTGTAGCATCCGCCGCCTGCAAACACACCCTTATCACGGGTTACTACCATGACGGCAGATCCAGCCTTCGGGTCCTGAAAGGCTTTAAGTCTCGCTGCTGGAACTCGATCAGCCTGGCTCGATGGAATGGGGGTAGTCCCACACCCCGCCAGCACCGCCACCGCTACCGCCGCTATCAAAATCCGCATGTCGTTCCCTCTTTGGTTTGGCGGGACTGTAGCACTGAGGGAGCAAGATGCAAAAAGCCGATATCTGAACCAGTCCGGGTAGAGCCCCCTTCCGCTGACCTCAAACACTAAGGCTGCTGCAATTGCCCAGAGCTCGAATCCAAGCGCGCCATCAACTCCTCCATTCGGCCCTGCACTACGCCGCGGTTGCGAGAGAGCATTTCCAAACTTGGATCAATGCTTCGCAGATAGAGCCGACACTTCTTTTCGCTAAAATTGTCGACGTTTCTATGGATGTCTTCCGCCAATGCTGCCGCGTCGCGGAGACACATCTCAAGATGCTGTCGCTGTCCGAGAAGAAACTCCAACATCACGCCGACCTCTGGTAAGGCCGCCGAAAAGCGCGCTTCAACTTGTTTAATAACTGATTCATTTTCTCGACTCAGCTTGTGCCACTCTGAACGTGCCTGCTCAGACTTGATTACAAGACTCTGGCGCAATGAGAAAACCTCATTGGATTTTGTTCTTCCCAGTGCACGTACGGCCACCAGCAAGCTCACCAATGCAATAAGCAATGTCACTGCATCAACTAAGGAAACCGTACCTAGCTCCATTATGCGTCCCTACCCAGTGGAAATCGTTAAAACATACCTGAAACTTACAAGGCTTGGCCCCGATCTGCGCCCATCCTAGCTGGATGGAAAGCCAGTAGCAGAGTTGACGGTAGATACAGTAGCGTTGCGCCAGCAAAGCGGCGCCCGGCCTGCAGCGCCAAACAGACCAAGGACCAGGGCGATATCAACGAAAATCAGGAGAGTCATTTGAGCGCTTACACCATACCGGATGGGGCTAAATTCGTACAAATCAGGTTCTTGCGAAAAGATGGAGAAGCCTACGACCTACCACCTGGGAGGCCAGTGGTGGTTGCAGCTTTAAGATACGATCCAGAGCACGGGACTGGCCCCAGAACGATCACAGGCTTCAAGGTGACGTACGCCCTGGTCGACACGGGCGCCGACCACAATTATGCAACCCCTAAACTTATTGCCGAAGCCGGCTGCCCTCAGATCGGAATTGCCCGAATACGAAATGCCGGAGGATGGACTGAGTCCACTCAGCATGTAGCTCACATATTTTTTCCTGAGACAGGCAACCAATACGAGACAGACGTATTTTCGTCAAGCCTCGTTGACGAGAGCAGCAAGGGCGAAAGTCTAATTATTGGTGTCTTAGTCATTAAAACAGGACGGCTAGTTATGGACTTCCAAGCCAATATCTACCGTCTCTACGTCGAATAATTCCGCCCTTGCGGAGCTTTCACGTACGATAAGCGCTCGGTCAATTTGAGCTGGGGCAGCATGATTTGATCGACCCAAGAGTTTGGTGATTTCTTGGGGGAGCTCTGCCCTGATTGAGCAAGCTCGATTTCCATGTTCGATTTCCATTGTTCAGGCTCCCCTTGCTGCGTCATTTTGGTTGTTTTGCGTCTTTGTGCCTCAGGATCAGGCGCGTTCTGTCATGCCACGGCCCCCCAAAAACGATGATCTCGGACGGCCTGCCGTACAGGTGGTGCAGCAAGAATGGTCCGGGGCCGAAGGTGCCCGACTCTTCCTCTGGTAACGTCGGGTCGGCGCCCAGGAAAATCCCGGCGTGGTTCGGGTGAACCGTTCGCCCGACGTGCATGACAATCAGATCCCCGCGCAGCGGCCGGTCAACGCGTACGAAGCCGGCGGCCTCGTAGTGCTGTTCGTACAAGCTGGCGTTCTCGGCACTCTCCCACCAGGCATCGGCGCGCTGGAAGGCCTCAAACTCAAGGCCCCACTCACGCCGATACCAATCAGCGCAAACCTGCCAGCAGTCCCAGGCGCCGTGTACAAACGGACGCCTGAGCAACGGCGTGCTGCCGGTCGGGGTGATAGTGCGCAAGTCGCCCTCGGGCCACGACAGAATATGCCAGGGCAAGGCCGTGGCCTCGCACATCGCCAGGTCATGCGGTGACGGCCGACTGGTGGCATCCGGGTGGGAGTGGACAATGCCAATCACTTCGCCCAGGTCTTCCGCCGCAGCGTAGTCCTCGGGATCAAGCCGAAACTCTTCGTTCGGCTCCGTGGCGATGTTCCGGCATGGGAAGTACTTCTGCGCCCGCCCTACAGCCAGCAGCAGCCCGCAGCACTCTTTCGGATACTCCGCTGCCGCATGCGCCTTGATCGCCGCAATGATGTGCTTGCGCATGGTCAGCTCCTGGCAATGAGGGACACGGCGGGGAATCCGCCGAAGGAAAGTTCGTTGTTCTCGCCGAAGCGCAACTTGCAGGACGACAAGCAACCCTTGCACTGGTCCTTGGCCGGGTCATCCGTGGGATTGTCCTCATCGTCAAACATGGACGCGCCGGTGTATCCGCAGTCCGGCCCTCGGTAACCATTGGTCATGGCCCAGTGGCAGAACGTGGTCATCTGGCGCCCGGGCAGGCCGTGGTTATCGATCTCGCCCGGGGACGACAGCTCCCAGACCACAGCCTCGCCGTCCTCGCTGGTTTTCTGGTCGATGTACCAGATCTCCAGCCCTTCCTGTGTCTGATCTGCCGTTGGGTTGCCTTCGGGAAAGTTGGCCGCGTCCAGGTACTGGGCCAGGGTCTCGCGAACAGTCAGCTTGAACTTCAGCATGTCCTCGAAGGCCAGGCACAGCGCAGTGACGCGCCCATTGATGTTGCCGGCGGCGAACGTCGGCCTGGTGGTCGTGCCGTCGCTATTGGACCCGATACCCTCAATCTGCACTGGCCATGCCGCGTACTCAGCGCCCTGCCACCAAATTGACTTGGCCGGCAGGTCCTCCTCCGAGTGCTCATAGGCCAGCAGCTCCGCGGGCGTGTGCGGAATCGCGTGACCGTGGAAGCGCAGGTAATCCGCGCCGTATTCAGTCCCGTCAATTTCGAACAGGCGAATTTCGGCGCCGGGCTCCAGTTTCTGGATGTCCGTGATCAGTGCCATGGGTAATTATCTCAGGGGTGAAAGGTTTGTTCGAAGGTCGCGGTGATGGCGTAGACCTGGCCGCCGCGATGCACTGGCTTGTAGCCGTTGCACTTGTAGAGGCCCAGATCTCCCAGGGGCGGCTGCCAGAGGAAGCCCTTTGCACCCTTGTGCCGGTCGATGAAGTCCATGATGTCCTTGATCCGGCCCTTCATGCCGGTGAACGCGACCGGCCAAGACTGGGATTTGTTATTGATCCCGTCCTCGGTCGACTGCGCGTAGCCGTCGGCAAACTGCTTGGTGCGTACGCGCTGCTTGATATCACCCTCGACGCCCTTTTCAGTGGCCCAGGTGAATCGCTCGATTGCCATAAATCATCCTTTTACGTTTCGGCTGCTCACGCCGCCTTGGCGCCAAGACTTGGCGATCTCTTCTGTTGCGATTTGCCGGGTGCGCGTCTCCATGTTGCGCTGGAACATTTCTGCGTCGAACTCGGCCCCGTCTGGGCGGCCGGCCTCCTGGTCCGTCAGGATGATCGGCATACTGAGGCTGAGGTTTACCCCGCCACCGCCGCCTCCGACCGCAGAAACACCCAGCTTTCCGTTGGCTGTGCGAGTGAGCGGCATGATTGCCTCTTCGCCAGCCTCGCCCATGACCCCGGTTTTGCCGTTGGCCATGCCGAACGCCGTGGGCTTGCTGACGATTGAGTTGGTGAAGGCGCCGCCGTCGGCGAACATCTGCACACCGCCCGACCAGGCGCCGCCCTTGGCCTGAATGCTGCCCGGGGTGAAGTTGGACAGGTCGGTGCCGGTGTAGCCGGCCTGACTTGCCCCGCCAGAACCACCGCCGCCACCGAAGTAGCTGGCCGTTGCGCCCACCAAGCTGCTCAGCAATGCCGAGCTCGCTTGCCGGGTGGCAATCCGCGCCATGTCCGCAAGGACCGACTTGGCGAAGTCCGAAAACGATGCCTTGCCGGTCATGGCGAAGTTGACGACCGCGTCCTCCATGCTGCTGAAGGCATTGCCGAACAGGCTTTTGGTCTGGCCGGCAATGTTCTTCGCCGAATCCAGATAGTTGTCCCAGGCCGATGTCGCGCCCTTCGTCCAATCGCCCTGAGCGGCCTCCACATCCGCGTAGTTCTGCCGGATCTGGTCAGTGGCAGCCTTATTCGCGTCTGCGAGTGCCTGGGACTTGCGCTTGAACTCCTCCTCCGACATGTTTCGCGACGGGTCAGACTTCTGGTTGGCCAACTCCAGCGACTGCTGAGCAAACCGGTCTTGCTGGCTGTTCAGTTCGCCGTTGAGTGCGTTCTGGCGGTCCCCCTGGCCAACGCCGAGTACTGCACGTTGGCCGGCAAGCTCCAAGGCTCGTTGCTGCTGAGCCAGGGCCTGCACGTAGGTGGTGATTGACCGCTCCTGCTTGGCCAGACGCTCGGTCTCGTTGGTGGCCAACACCTCAAGTTGGCTGTCGGCCTCCTTCTGCGCCTTGACCATCCCTGCGCGCGCGTCAGCGATCTTCTGGTCCAGCTGGATGCTTTGCGCGGCCGTTGTCGCCTTCTTGCCTTTGACGGCCTCCAGCGCGGCAATCTCGGCCTCATAGGCTGCGGTCACCTCGTCGCGCTGGTTGCCGATCAGGGCTTCACGCTTCAGCGCGTAATCGGCCTGAGAAATGAGCCCGGCCTTCTCCGCGGCGTCCAGTCGCTTCTGGGTGTTTTTGTACTCATCAACGATCGCTGCAAGGTTGTTCTTGGCATCATTGAAGCCCGTCAGGTCAACCTGAGTGCCGGCTGTTTTCGGGTCCTTGAACTTATCGTTGATATTGGAAATATTCTTGTCGATCGCCGACTGATCGAGCCGCGAGTCCTTCGGGTCAACCTTGCGGATATCGTCGAGTTGCCGCCTATATTCCTTGATCGCCTCAGTGCGCTTTTGCTCGTTCGTCCACGACGACTTGGTCAGGGCATCGATCTTGGCCATCGACGAAACGGCATCGCCCTGCGCCTTCGCCTGCTCGCCTTCCCACTTGGCGATATCGGCCTGGGCAGCCTTTTCGTCCTCAAGCATGTTCAGGCGGTTCTGCCGGAACTCGATCAGGGCATCCTTTGACTTTTGATTTTGAAACAACCCATCCATATTCTGGGCTTCGAGCAATCCGGCCTTCGCGTCCTCAATGTCCGAATTAATGTCCCGACGTCCGGCGTTTTTCAGTCCATCTGCCGCCTTGGCAACTGCGTTATACGCCCGCTCCCAGAAGCTCAGGTTTTCCAGAATCTTGGGGGTGCGCTCGTTGATTGCATCGGCGTACGAATCGGTAGCCAGCTTCACAGCGCCGGCGTGATCGCCCTGCTGCTCCAGTGCGGCAATCTGCGAGTAAACCGAGGCAGTCAGATAGTGGTACTGCTCGTTCAGCGCAGCAGAGGCCTTTACCGGGTCGTCTGCAAGCTTGGAGAATTCGGCGACCGTCTCGCTCACGGCCTTGCCGGTGGCTTCCTGCATCGACACGGCAGCCTGGGTGATGCCGGTGAAGCTGTCCCCGGCGATCTTGCCGTTGTCAGCCAGCAGCGCCAGCACGGCGGCGGCCTGACCGGTGGTACCGACCGTTGCGCTCACCTGGCGCGCCATATCTCCCAGTTGGCCAGCGCTTACTCCCGCGTAGTTGCCGGTGAGGATCAGCGACTTGTTGTATTTGTCCTGCTCTTCGCTGCCCTTGTAGTAGGCAACCGCCAGGCCGCCCACAGCCGCGGTGGCCAGGGCCAGCGGCCCCAGAATGGCAAGCAGCCCAGCGGCGCCTGCTCCAGCCCCAGCGCCCAGTTGCGCAACCGCACGTACACCACTCCCCCAGTCGCCCGAGGAAAGAGCATTGCCCAACTGCACGACGTTCTCCTGCGCCTGGCGGGTGCCGAGCCGTAGCTTGTCGAAACCGGTGGTGGTCTTTTCGAGCTTGGCGTAGTCCTTGTCGATCTTGCTCAGGGCAGTGTTGTACTGGTCCTGGCTGATGCGGCCGGCGTCCAGGTGTTTGCCCAATTGCTCGACCTGCGTGTCCAGCTTGGCCAGCGCGCCGCGGGCCGGGTCAATCGCCCCCAGCAGGCTGTTCAGCGCTTTCTGCTCATCCATCGCAGACTTGGCCAGGGCGATTTGCTGCTTATCGAGCTGCGCCGAGATCTTCGCGGCCTCGGCCTCGCCATAGGCACCGGTCTTGGTCAGCTTCGCCAGCGCGTCACGCTGCTTTGCCAGGTCCTGTGTGGTCTTGGCGCTGGTGGAAAGCGATTTCTCCAGCGCCTGCATTTCGTTCATCAGCGAAACGGCGGATTGCTCGGCCCGGCCGCCGGCCTTCGCCATTTCATCCAGACTCGTTTTCGCCTGGATTGCATCGGCCGAGTCGATCTTGACGCCGAGTTCTGCAATGTTCATCGACTCACCTTGAATAAGTGCCCGTGGTTACGGGCTGTTTTCCCTTTCCTCCGCCATAACGCGCAGGGCTTCGCCTTCCAGCACCTGAAGGTCAGGGAAGATTTCAGCGAGTTTCTTTTTTTTGATGCCGAGGAAGCCGGCCACGTCGCGGATGCAGGTGTAGTCGAGACCGATCGCGCCGCCGGCGCCCGCCCGCCACTGAGTCGACATCCTGTTGAACAGGTAGAACGCCGGCCAGTTGCAGGGCCAGACCTCGGTTACCTCTTCGAGGTCACTCGGGGTGAGCCCGAACAGGCCCATCAGTTCAGCCGGTGCCGCCGGCGCGTAGAGTGCACGGGCGGCGTCGGTCAGTTTCCCAGGCGGGCCTGATTGAATGCGCTCTGGTAGGCACTCACAACCGCTTCAGCAGCGCCCTGGCAGGACGTCACCAGCGCCCGAATGCTCTTGTCGTCGAACTTGTCGTCAAAGCCCCAGCCGACTACCAGGTCCTTGATCTGCTGCGACTGCTGCTCAGTGTCAGCAGCAACGATTTCGGAAAGCGTTGGGCTTTCACCCAGGGAGGTCCGAGCTTCATCGCGCTTCAGGTTCCACTCATCAAACAGCGCGGCAAGCCCCGGGCGATCCCGATACTTAAAGGTGAACTCGATTTTCTCGGGCTCCCCCCCAACGATAGGGATCGACACGAAGGCCTTGAAAGTCGGGTTTTGGGCGATTCTGATCTTTGCCATGGGTTACGCCACCGCTGTCAGGTAACGGGTCGGTTCGCCCTGCAGCGCCAGGTTGACGGTGCGGGTCAGCAAGTTGCTGCGGGACACAGTCGGCTGATTGGAGAACGAGGTGAAAGCGCCGTAGTACAGCGTGTCGTTGCCTGGCAGGTTCAGGCGCGCGGCCTGAATGGTCTGACTGGCATCGGCGGCGCGCAGGATTGCGTTGAAAGGCTGAACCGGATCATCGGCAATAGTCAGCGTAAGCCGAGCAGCTGCCTTATCGGTTGGAAGTTCTCGGCCCTGTTTATCCTCGAGGAACGCGATAGGAAGATAGTTTTGATCGCCGCCGGAGAACGCAAGATCGGTTACCTGCGGAATCTGCACCCAGGTCAGCACCTTCTTCAGCGAACCGATGCCGGAGCCGGCCGGGTAGACCTGCACGTCGGTGGTATCGATGCCTTCGAGGGTGATGGCGGTGGCAGTGGCCGCCTTCACGCGTACAACCCGGTTGCCCAGGCGAGTCCAGCCGGATGTGACGATCACGATGTCGCCAGCCGACAGTGTGCCGCCAGTCACAGTGGCCACGGCCTCAGCCGCGTTGCTCAGTGCCGAAAACGGGATGTCCGGGCCATAGGTGGCGCCGTGCTGGAAGGTGCCGCCGTCTGGAATTTTGTAGCCCATGGGTATTTCCTCTTTGCAGATATGAAAAACCCGCTCAAAGGCGGGTTCGTGGGGTTGCCCAATGGGCGGGATCAGTTGGTGTCGGCTCGGTACAAGAACGAGACCGGGACGGTGTAGGTGGAATCGCCGGTGATGCCGGGTCCTGGGTCGACCGGGGACATGGTCACCACTGTGACCGAGCCCTTCGTGTCCCTTCCGTATAGTGGGAACAGAATTGTCAGTTCAGCTGCTATAGGGTTCGTCTTGGTCTTACCCGTGCCCGCCGGTGCGATGATGCTCACTTGGAAAACGCCGGTGAACAGCCGGTGATCACCGCCGAGTGTGTTGCTCACGGTGTCGCCCGGGATAGTGAAGGCTCGCAGGTAGGTCTCGCCCGCCGCTGGCGTGTAGGCCGTGTTCTCGAAAACGATCTTAAGCTTCTCCGACCTGGTAGCGTTCCAGGCGATGAGCTTTGCTTCGTAGATCGAAGCGATGATTGCGTGACTCATACCTGGTTGTTCCTAATGGCCTCCAGCACGATCTGCTGGAAGCGAGCCACGGTTACCCGGACCATCCCTCCGGGCGCCTGGGTCGAATGGCCGAACTCCAGCGGGATCGCGTAGGGCAAGTTATTGATGATGTAGGCCATCTGGCCGGCGGTGAAATCGCTCATCGCGGCCACCAGCGCGGCAGTGGTTTCGGCGCCGCTCGGGTCTACCTCGTCAAAGGTTACGTTCTCGACCACGCCGAGCGATATGTGCCAGTTCGCACGGAACCGGCCGCCGACGTAGCCTTCAGGCGCCTTGATGTCCATGCCGTCGTTGAGCTTGAGGCCCTTCTTGAGCCTGCCGCCCTTCGTGAGGTTGGCCGGGTCACTACGCAGCGCGCTGTTGTGATCGTCGACGGCCTTGTTGTACTGGGTGGCCACTGCGTTCTGCGCCCAGATCTCCGGGTTACCCACGGGAGACATGCGGATCAGGCTGCTTCCGACCTCGATGATGATTTCGCGCACGCTGGCATCGATGGCTTCACCCGTCTGGGCGGCGAACTCGGCAAGGCTCAGAGCGAAGCTGCCGGATTGGGTCGCCATATCATTTCCTCAGTTGCGCCGTCCACGTCGCTTCAGCAGGGTCCGCAGACACGTTCATCACCCGCAACCCGTTGACGATATCGCCAATAGCCGGGGCGAACGGTGCCGCCGTCGGAACGCCGGCCTCCGACACGAAAAGCTCGTTTTGCAGCACCAGCAGCTTCTTGTCGCTGGTCTGGATGAGGGAGCCGTCGATTTCTTTGGACAAGTAGCTACCCAGAACACCGCGCCCTGTGTACGTCACCGTGGTCTCCGGCGTTTCGCCGCCCAGATCGGGGTCATACTCGCCAGCGACCTTGCGCACGCCTGTCACCGGCTTGACTGCATCGGCCAGGCCATCGGGATCGTCGAACGCCTCGGCCAGATCGGCCTGAATTTCTTCGCGCATACCCATGATCAGATCCTTTTCAGCATCATCACGCCGGAGCGCTTGATCCAAGGCTCCAGCAGCGCCAAGGCGAAGTTGACACCGGCCGACTGATCGGCAGAGCCTGCCACATAGGTCTTGCTTACCGATGTGCCGGACTGTGCCGAGACCGTCTTGCTCTGCACTTCCTTCTGCGTTGCCGTGTACAGCTTGCCCGCCGCCGCCTCTTTGGCGACCTGGGCGCCGGCTGTTTTGATCTCGGCCGGGACCGGATCGGGAACCGCCCGCTTAATCTTGGCCGTGAGCCAGGCGTTGGCCATGGCCACAGCAAGGACCGGATCACCGGTGCCGGCCCAGTCAGGACCCAGCGAGGCATCAACATCGGCAACGGTGATGAAGTCGGTCATGTGCTTGTCCTTATTCCGCTGGCACCAGGGCCTGCAGGTCTTCTTTCTTGGCGGTCGCGTCGAAGGTAATGCCCTTCGCGGTCAGCCACTCTTTCAGCTCGGGGACCTTCATTTTGAGAGGGTCGGTTTCAGGTGCTTCCTGCTCCTTGCCGTCGGAAACCTCGATGCCGGCGGCCTGGTAAGCATCGAAGATATCCGGCGCAACGCCATCGACGACCACCTCAGTGGCGGAACCGATTACACCGAAGAATTCGCTCAGCAGGCGGTAGCACACGCCGCGCTCTTTGCCCGGCTTGTCCGTGTAGATCACTTTCATGAGTCACCTCAAAAGCATCCAGGCGCCATAAGGGCGCCAGGCTGTGTGGGCCGGATTACGGCGTGGTGGTACCGCTGATCACAGCGGCGAACGGGACCTGCTTGCGGCTGAACACACGCTGCCAGTTCGCAGCGGCGGCGTACTGAGTCGCGGTCGGGCTAAGGTTCTGAGCCTCGGAGCCCTTCCAGCTGAAGCCGGCGGGCTGGAGGATGTAAGTCTTCCGCTCCCACAACACTTCGGCACCACCACCGTTACCGCCACCCGGCTTACGCTCCAGCTCTACCGGCACCTTCGGCGTGCCCTCGCCGTAACCGAAAGCGCCTTGGCCGAAGAACACGGACAGGTACTTGCCCGCACCGTAAACCAGCGCGTCGTCCATGAAGACTGGCTTGCCGAGGTAGGTGGCCAGGATGATCTTGCCGTCGGAGTCACGCAGGTACTCGATGAGGTCCTGCTTGACCATCTGATTCATCACCACCGAGTGCACGCCGATCGCGCCGAACTGGTCGGCTGCGTCGCCGGCGGTAAACGCGGCATCCTGGAAGGCGTTCGCACTGATGGTCGCGCCAGCGTCGATGACCATGTCACCGCCGTTGTTCGCGATGTTCGAGGCGATGATGCCGCGAGCCGCGCCCAGGGTGTAACGCTGCCACTGGCGAGTCCAGTAGGTACCGAAGCGGTTGCGGATCTGCTGCTGAGGTTCAGTGTTCGCCAGCTCAGCAGTCAGGTCGGTGACGCCGTAACCTTTGTTGAGGTACAAGACGCGGGCACGCATGCTGTCCTGGGTGACCTTGCCGACTTCGCCCTGGTCGTTCGGGTCATCATTGCTGATATTCGGGGCTTCATCAGCATTGAGATCCTGCCAGTAGCTGATCTCGGCGGTGCCCTGGCTGCCGGAAGCGATCGCATCCAGCACTGGCGAGCGAGTCACAATGCCCGACTCGTACACAGCGGTCTTTTCCGGGCTGTTAACCGGTGCCAGAGAGGCGTAGTAGTCGCCGACGAAGATGTCGGTCAGTTGGGTAGTTGCCATGGATTAGGTTCCTTTGGTGGCCTGGATTTTCTTGAAGAGCTCAG
This sequence comes from Pseudomonas sp. C6002, assembly GCF_013385805.1. Classification (NCBI taxonomy): domain Bacteria; kingdom Pseudomonadati; phylum Pseudomonadota; class Gammaproteobacteria; order Pseudomonadales; family Pseudomonadaceae; genus Pseudomonas; species Pseudomonas sp. C6002. The sequence goes on from NZ_JACAPH010000021.1 coordinate 83,655, forward strand.
GGTTGTCACGGGCGATCGCAGCGCGCTCGGTTTCCGTGTACTCACCCCACTTTTTCGTGGCCTTGCCACCGTTGTCGCCGGTCTGCCCGGCACCCTGAGCCCTTGGCCACAGGTGTGTTGCTGTTTCACGCAGAGATTCCGCCCATTCGAGCGGCGACAGCGGGGTCTTCCCGTCCTTCCCGTAAACGACCTCGCCGTCACGGTCGGTGGCAATCGCCTCACCGTCTTCACTGAGTTTGAAAGTGCCCCGGGCGCGCAGGATGATGTCCTCAGCAGCCTCAGGGAGCGCGCCGGCCTTGATGGCAGCAGCGCGGATGGAATCGGCCAGCACCTTGTCGCTGTACTTGGCAGCGAATTGCTCGGCCTTGTCGGCTCGGGCTTTCTCGGCGGCCAGCTTGGTGTCGTAGTCGGTGCGAAGGCGCTCGGTACGGCGGGTGATGACCTCGTCCAGCTTGCCCTCGGCAATCAGCTTGGTCTCTTCATCCTGTCCAACCTTGGTCAGCAACCCCTTCACGGCTGCGATGTCCAGGCCTTCGAACTGGGTTTTGAAGCCGTCCAGCTCGGTTTTGGTGGTCCGGAGCGAGCCAAGCAGCTCGGTGTTTTTGTTCTTGAGGCCCAGGGTTGCAGCCTCAACAGCTGCAGCAATGGCGGTCTGAACTGCCGGGTCTTCAAGATCAATCTGATTTTCGTCTGCCACTTGGTGCACCCCTTGGGTTTGGTCGGCCCGCTTTGCAGGCAATAAAAAACCGCCCATTGGGCGGTTTGGTTTGAATTCTGTGTTTTATCGGACTATCGAGAGCCCGCGCATGACCAGGTAATCGGCGAATTGCGTCCTGCTCGGTGCGTATGGCGGCGGCCGCATGCGAAAGCCTGGCGTATCGCGGTTGAGCCGCGTGCGCCGGCCATTGGGCTCAGTGCAATGCGTTGGCTCCTCGATATGGAAGCCCTGGTCGACAGCGTATAGCTCGACCGCTAGCCGTACCTGGCCCCATTCCAGCTCAAAGGGCACGAACGTCTCGGACAGCGTCTGGTATTCGATCTTGCAGTCACGCCGAGGCCAGGCCATTGCCTGTTCAGGCTTGGCCTTGCGCCCTTTCCACTGGCGAACGTTGATGTCGGCCGCAGCGCGCAGCAGCAGTTCGACCTGGTCAGCCTCAGCTTCAGGTATACGGAACCCGTAGTAGTCGCGGTAGAAGGTCAGCTTCTCCAGGGGCACGAAGCTATTTGCGTCTGGCCTGCCCTTCCCGTCCTCAACGATGATCTGCATGCGTTGTCTCAACCTGGTTGAGCGCCGAGTGTAACGCCTGCTCGGGTGAACATGTCAGGTTCGGCTTCCTTCAACTGCGCCAAGGTCAGCGGCTTGAACGACTTGTCGAGTTGCAGCTTGGCGAACTTCTCCGGCGTCAGGCCACCATCACGGAACAACTTACCCCGGACCGGCCCAAGAGCATGATCCTGGAAGCTCGCCGGTTGCGTTGCCAGCCACTGGTAATAATTCAGGCCTGCGTCGACCTGGGCCCCGCCGTTATCTCCCACCGAGGCGCGCGTGGCGTCCTTGGCGAACATCTCCGAAAGCCTAGTGGTCGGCACCGTGGTTGACCGGCAGTTGATGTGCGCCGGCGGCAACGGACCTTTGCCCAGGTCGAAGCGCATCCCATCCAGTCCCTTGCACTGCTGCGAGGTCTTGCGGTCGAGCGTCGACACCCAGCGATAGCCCAGCACCACGTCACTGTTGGCCTTCAGCGTCTCCATTCGTGCCGTGGTGGCTACGTGCTGGATTGCCGTCTGCACCACGGCGGCAGCATTGCGGTTGCTCACCGCCAGGACGCCGTCCGTGAAGTTCTGCGCCGCGGTGCCGCGAATCGCCTGGATGATCTGGGCGTTGGTCTGGCCCTGGCCGAAGCCGAGCCGGATGGTGTTCGTGACGCGCATCGTCTCGGTCCGCGTCCAGCCGCTGACGAAGCTCTTCAGCAGCTTGCCGCCGTCGATGCCCTTTACCTGAAGCGGATAGGAGAACACCGCCGCACGGATGACCGTGTTGGTCGGCACCACCGCGTCGATGGACAGTGCATTGCTCAGGCTTTTGGCCTCAAAGCTCGACTCGTACAGCGCGATATCGACCAGATCGGCCTGCACCAGGTCGCCGTAGGCCTTGTAGATCTCCAGCAGCTTGCCGTCCACCCGGGCCAGGAACTGCTCAAGGCGGTCCCGGCTGTAGGTGGTCAGCTCCTTGCGGGTGAGTTGCTCCCGCACCAGCTTGTCGATCTGGCGCAAGTACTTCTCGAACTTCTTGACCTCGCCGGCCTTAAGCCGCTCCAGCATTACCGAGTGGCGGGTCGTCTGCTCCAGCAGTTGGCTGTCCGCCTGCGCCAGGCTTGTCGTTGGCATCGTCGTTGTCCAGGTTGATGCCGGCCGACTCGCGCTCATCGCTGATCAGGTCGGCCTCTTCGTCATATGGGCGGTCCGGCAACTTGCCAGTGGTGAGGTACTGCCAGTAGGTGTCGGCGCTGACAGTTCCAGCCATCACGCACTTGAGAAGTTCGGCGAGCACCTGGGCGTCGACCACCGGGGTCACGAACTCAGGGTTCACCTTGAACTTGACCTGCTTAGGGTCATAGCCCTTCCACTCGGCGGCGTATCGCAGGCCCTGCTCCACCGCCTCGGCCACCGTGATGACGATGCTGTGCAGTGTGGCGTGCTGGTCGTTCTGACGCGTCTTGCGCGCCTCACCCGACTCTGTGCCGGCTACATCCATGACCTTGGCACCGGCCTCAAGCGCCGCGTTCTTCTGGTCATCCATGGCTTTGCGGTTGGCTTCAATGCCGGTGCCCTTGAATTCAAGGTATTCAGCCTTTCCGTTCGGCCCAAGATCCCAGGCAGCGGATGGGCCGGTTACGCTCAACTCCACCGCCTCATCCAAGCCCGACACCCACGGCTGCGGATGACTGGTCTGATGCAGAGAGCTGAAATAGTCAGCGCTGATCTGGTAGGATTTCAACGCGGCCCGCGCCATGGTGAGCAGTGGCACCTCGTCTACGTCCGGTGAATTGTCAGTCGAGCCGCAGTAGATGACGGGCAAATAGGCCAGGCCTTTGACGAGACGGTTGTCGGTACCGGTGGTGCCCAGCGGGCGTTCGTCGTCGATCAGCTCGCCAGCCTCGTTGCGCACGGCCGTGTAGCAGACCTCGCCCTGCATGAAGAACTCACGGAAAACCGTGATGCAGTCATGGCTGTAGCGATCGCCGCCCTTCTTGCGGAACTCGCGGAACACAGAAAGCACCAGGTCCTGCCGGCCGCCTTGATCAGCGGTGTCCCAGTTGATCGCGTTGCGCGTTGCGTAGGTCGAGAAGTAAGGCTCGCCGCTATCATCGATGTTCACCACCAGGGGCACCCGGCCATGGGAAATGGCCTGGCGCACTAGGCGGAAGAACAACTGCTTCAGGCCGAAGCCGTCGGCTGTGGCGTTGTCCTCCAGCCCCTTCAGCCCGGCGGGTAGCTCAATCTCCGGGATAAGCCGCGAGACCAGGCCCATCATCGACCGCAGCGAGTCGCGCACCCAATGCTCGTACTGAGCCCGGTTCGTGTAGTTCTCGTACAGATACTTGTTGCCGGCGCCGTCGATCTTTTCAGCTTCGACCATGCCGCTTGGCTTTGGCAAGTTGCGCTCGTTGCGCTTTACGGCGCACTCACCCTCGAGCGCGTCGTCCATCATCTCCCACTCAGCGATGTGCGCGTCGTAGTCGGGGTTTGTCGATTGCACTGGCATCAGGCCAAGCCTCCAATTCGGCGTGTTCCGCCTGTGCGTTTGATGCACGGCCACTCAACGTCGATGCAATAGCCGATCGCCGTGGTGATGTGCTGGTAGTCGTTTTTCTGGTCTTCCTGAAACGTTGAACCGGCCTGAAGCTGAACCGTGCTCAAGCCCTTGTGGCACCAGGGCGCGGTAACTGGGTTGATGAACAGGCTTGTTTCGCCTGAGGCGGTCAGGATCTTCGCCCGTACGGCGTTCTGCCGGTCCTTGATGGACGGGTGCGCCGGCTTGACCTTGCGCGTGTACGTCCAGCCATTGGCCTTCAGCACGCCCTCGATGTCGGTGTAGTCGGATGCGTGGCCGTGCTTCTCGCCCGCCTTGCCCGCCGGGTCGCCGTAGATCAGGACGTGTTTGTTCTTGTGATCCTTGAACTTGTCTACGAACTCTGCAGCTGACTGCTTCGAAACGGCGCTGATCAGCACGATCTCATCCAGCAGATAGAGGTCTTTGCCTTCATTGCGCCGGACACCGATCGCTGATGACAGAGGGGTAAAGTTTTGGTCGTGCATCCACATCAGTTGCTCATGCGGCTCAATGGCTGCATCGGTGATGTTCGCCTTGCTGTAGTCCTCGTAGATCCGGCCAGACGCCGTTTCGAACGATGCTTCAAATTCCTGCTTGAACTGCTTGGCCGACATGGCCCGCTTCATTGCGTCCATTACGTCAGCCGGCAGAATCTCGGCCGATTTCCAATGGAACACCCGGAAGTTCGGGTCATTGCCCGACTCCGCCTGCATGCACAGGTCGTAGTAGTGGTTCAGGCCGTCCGGCACCCCGAGCAGCCAGCACCAGGCCCGGTAATCCGGCATGGTTGGGTTGACGGTGTTCAGCGCCGGGAGAATGTTGGCCTCCCAGGCGTCCGGCTTGATGTCGGCGAATTCGTCGATGCCACCGCCGGTCCAGGGGATACCCTCAATCCGCTGCGGCTTGTCCAGGCCGATGACGTGAATCTCGCTACCGTTGTCCAGGTAGATGATCAGGTCCGACTCAGAAGGCCGACGGCTATGCATGCAACTCAGAGTAAAGGCCTTCAGGTCATCCCAGAAGATCTTCTTAGCCTGGGCGTGCGTTGGTGCCGCAGCGAAGTACATCCCGTTGTAGGCCGAGGCCTGCTTAACGAGGAAGCGCTTGAACCGTTCGGTTTTTCCACTCCGGCGACCAGCAGGCACCAGGGGAAAGCGTATGCCTTCCGACACAGCCGCAACCAATGCGAGCTGTACAGCGTGATCCTTGAGCGGGTACCAGCGTGATAGCTGACGATCCAGCATCAGGTTACCGGTGTTGGCCATCATGACGGCAGCCTCGCGATTAGATCAGCCAGCAGTTGGGCGTTTGAGTTACCTCCGCCCTTCTCTATCAGTTTCAGCTCTGCGCGGCGCTTCTCGACTTCAAGGCGTTTCAACTCAGCGTCGAGCTCAGCGTGACCTGGCGCAGTAAACATACCGAGGTGACGACCTATATCGACCAAGGCGCCCTTCTTGTCGTGTAACTTGACCTTCAGCCCGTCACGACCTTGAGAGACCTCGGCAATAGCTGCCGCTGTTGAATCGTCCACCTCAGTGGAGTCGATCAGTGCCAAGCCGTGGTAAGGCACCATGTCCTCCGGCCCATCGTCTTCGACGTCAACCATGCGGACTTGAGTCTCGCCCCAGCGAACCACCTTACGGATGTCACTAAAGCCGATCTTGGCCAACTCACGAAGAACCATGTCTTGGGTGATCTCGGTGCGGGCCGACCTTGACTGCATGCGCCTTTCGAGCGCCGCCTTGATGTCAAGTTTTGACAAGTTCTGATCCGCTATCTGCCGCGCCGTCTTCTTGCTGTAACCAGCGCGGATAGCCGCTTGCGTGGCATTCAGGTCTATCAAGTACTCATCAACGAAGCGCTGCTGTTTTGCTGTCAGCGCCATAGGGATTCCTTGAGACTTTGGTGCCTCGCTATTGAATGTTTCCGGCCCTAGAATCTAAAACTCAAGATGAACACAGGGATCGGATCATGAAGATCGTCAGTTTTTTTAGGGCGTCAGTACTTGCTTTGGCAATAGCAGGAGCTTCTGGCACCGGTTATGGCTCGCTCATGACTGGTGTATCGACTTACCAGAAATCGGTGGAGTGGAGCCAATCAGTACTCACCAAGGCTCCAATGGCTACCTCGGCCTCCGACCACCAAGACGACCAGGCAATTACTCGACACGAATACATATTTGCTTGGGTTCTAGGAAAAGACTGCTGGATCAATAAAATTGGTCCATGCCGGAGCGACCCCTTTCGCAGCCTTCAGGGGAAACTATCTGACTGGGCTAGGGTTGTAGGCGACCACGCCGACGAGGTGGTTGTTTCTTTAATCATAAAAGTCCCGGATAACCCATGGGAGCTTCAGGAAACCATCGCTGCTTTGGGCAAGCACACTCTGTTTTACGCGCCGGACGCGCACACAGGTTTTATCGAGCCCGCATTCATTGTTCGCGGGAATAACATGAGCTGACGCGCGACGATTTGGCGCATTCGAAAACGTGGCGCGGATTACTTACCTCGGCGCTCGACACCGCCAGGCGCCTTATCACAGTGCAGGCAGTGCTCACAGTTCAGCGTCCGGCAAAGCCAGGCTTTTACTGGCTGCCAGTACGTGACCATGAAGATGTGGCGAGCGCCGGCCAGGGCCAGGGCGACATGCAACGTCAGGCCGGCGCTGGTCGGGCCGAAGAAGATGTTCTGGCTGCGCGCCATAACGACGAAACCGCTGATGGCAATGGCCGAGTAGATCAGCTTCCCGAGGATGCCGTCCCTCACCTTACCGCTCAGTACGCACCAGGCGGCCCACAGCGCGATAAGGCCGCAGGCGATGGAGTTGATCAGTTCAAGATTCATGGTGGATTGCCTCCCCCGAACCGCTGGCGAATAAGCGCCCAGAGGTCAGCGGATTTGATGGCTCGATTGATGGCCGCCAGGAGCGAGCCGCCGAATGCACCCAACAGAAAGCCGATACAGGCGACGATCTTCGGCTCGGTCACTCCCAGATAGGTGCTGACCATGCTCGTCAGATAAATCGAGCAGGCCATGCCGGTGATCAGGAAGATCATCCAGGCACGCCAGTCGTTCAAGTCGTCCTTGTGCCACCAACTGGCGATCACGGCGCCAACTAGGCCCGCAATCAGCAATTCGAACCTGTCGATCTTGTCGAGCAGGCGCTGTAGATACTCCATGCGCTCGACTCCGTGGGGCATGTTTGAAATAGGTCAGCCCCGGCGGCACTCCCTACTAAGTGCGAAGGGTGTGGCGGGGCCGAAAACGAAAAAGGCCCCGCACGATGGCGAGGCCTTGAGATTGACCAGGTTTCCCTGAAACCAAACGAAAGAGGCCCCGTACTTGGCGGAGCCTTCTTTAGACCGGACTCATTGGTTGATTTCAACGCTGAAGACCGTTCGAAATGCAGTGTATGGGCACGATGAATAAATACTCTCTCATTTTCTCAATTAATGCAACGTTTCTTCGGATTCTGCATTGTGATTTATAGATGCAGAGTGAGCGGATCCAATGCGCTCTGTCCTTTCGAGAAGCGAAACGCCCGTATTTTGTCGTATTCCCTTCGCATGAATGGGTCGTACCTACTGACTCAATAAGTAAATGAAGTCGTAGGGTTAACGGTGATCTGATACCGTTTAGCCACATGGTCGTGATACACGAGGTTAGTCATGGACGCAAATACCCACTTCCCTGAGTACGAAGCAGAACGCTTAAAACGCGTTGAGGCCCTTTGCCCGCAAAATGAACAAGACGACGAAGTCTTCGAAAAAATGATTTCAATGACTTCAGAATACTTCAATGCTCCCATCGCCCTGATTTCTATTGTCGACAAGCACCGCCAGTGGTTCAGGGCACGGATCGGGATTGAGCAGCAAACTACACCTCGGGACGTTTCGTTCTGCGCACACTCTCTACGCGACAGGAAGGCGTTAGAGGTTTTGGATGCGCAGAATGATGAGCGCTTCAAAGATAACCCCATGGTCACCGGCGCGCCCTTCATTCGCTATTACGCTAGCGCGCCACTTCTCACAAGTGATGGTTTCTCTCTGGGCAGCCTATGCATAATAGATACTTCACCTCGACAACCAATGAGCACGCGAGATGCAGCAATGCTCGTTTATTTCGCTCAACTCGTTGTCTTGCGGATTATGGGTTTACGTTCCCGTAATTTTATTGATCAGCCAACCGGACTTTTCAACCGACTCAGACTGGAAGAAGATATTCGACTAGCAAGCTCTAGCGGCATTCAGCACGATCTATTTGCTGTGGACGTAATATCTCCAAAATTTTTGAATGACGTAGTAAAAGCGCTTGGTTACAGCTTTTCTCAAAATTTAATGCTCAGCGTTAAGGGTAGACTTCAGTCTTTATTACCTAAGAATTCTCTCTTGTACAAAATCAGTCCAACGCGTTTTGGGTTTCTGTTAGAAGGTGGCCATCCGGTGGAAGGTCTCTGCCTTAAGATTCTTTCAAATTTTGACGAGCCGGTTGATTGCCAAGGAATCCCAATACTCATGCAGACAGGTATTGGAGTATTGAAAATCGCCGATGCAAAAGAGAGGGACTGGCTACGGTTAGTCGTAGGGGCAGCTGATGACGCAAGGGTTCGAAACTTGGGCTGGGCGATGTATCAACCTGAGTTGGACGCAGCTCAGCAGCGAGCGTTTACCCTATTGAGCTCCCTGTCTGATGCAGTTCGGTCTGAAGATCAGCTGAGCTTAACTTTTCATCCGAAAGTCACATTACCTAGTCTAGCATGTGAAAATGTTGAAGCATTGATCCGGTGGAATCATCCTACGCTCGGGCCTATCAGTCCCGCAGAATTTATACCACTTGCAGAGAAAACTGCGTTGATGCATGCAATTACCTTCTGGGTACTTGACGCCGTAGTTGACCAAGCCAAGGAGTGGCTCGGCAAAGGTATTGAATTACGAATTTCCATGAATGTCACTGTCAGTGATCTTGAGAACTCTAAGTTCTTAAATAAAATTACAGAATATATAAACAACGGCGCCCTTCTGTCGAAAAATTTAGAGCTTGAATTCACGGAAAGCATGCTCATGTCAGACCCGAAGACAGTTATTGAGCAGCTTGAGCGCGCCCGCGCGTTAGGCATTGAAGTTTCCGTGGACGACTTCGGCACTGGCTACAGCAACTGGACATATCTAAGGCAACTGCCTGTGAGTACGGTTAAATTAGACCAGTCACTAATCAGCAACCTCAACACCAACGAAAAAGATAAACGGCTAGTTAAGACACTCATCGAGCTTGCCAGAGGATTAGGCTATAGAGTCGTAGCAGAGGGCGTCGAAACCCAAAGCATTCTGGACCTGATCACGCTCTGGGGGTGTTCAGAGGCTCAGGGATACCTGATAACAAAACCCCTGAAAGCGGAACCATTAGAAAAATGGCTGGCGCAAGGTGGTTTCAGCTCGGTATGTGATGGGACTAGAACGCCAGGCACCGAGTCCTTGTAGTCCATCAAAACCTGTCGGCGGGAAGCCTGTTATCACCTCCCGCCGATCTTAAAGCTGATGTCGCTCAGGCCATCTGTCCAGTTCATTGCCGCAGCAAATTATGACGCCATGAACTTCTCCATTAGCCCCTCGGCGTCAAGTATCTCTTGAGCGGCCATCAGCGCCTCATTCACCTGGCCATCCAAAGAATTTCGTATGGATGAACGCCAACGATATCGGGTCGACTCTGGCTTTCCGTCATTGTCCCAATTGGTGATGTCGTACCATGCCGCTGGCAGCACCGCGGCGGAGCGCTTGCCGTCGGCGCCTGCTATCTGAGGAATAGCCCAGGTCAGCACGGCGCATTCCCGAAAGCGCTTCGGTGCTGGAGTCTTTACCGAATTCAGCAGCTCCAGAATGGCTCCGTGCTTGCGCTCTTCGTGAGTGGAGTACTTCGCTACCAGTGCGCGCCAGTGTGCAGGGGTGAGCGCTTTGTGCAGTCGGCCGAATACCCAGCAGTCTTGGAGAAACGCCGCCTCCTTACCGACGATCTCCCCCTTCTGCTTGGCGCACTGCACCTTGGGTTCAAAGTCGCAGCCGCCGGCGGAACTGATGGTCTCCGCCGCAAGGGCTCGAACTACTGCTGAAACAACGTTGCGATAGGTCATGCTGCAGCCCTCTTCAGTTCTCTGGTCCTTGCCCGGTAGTAGGCTTTGATGCCCTTGATCTGCTCGACGGAGTACTTGCGCACGCTCTGGTCAGCTTCCAGGGCGTCGACGGCCTCCTGCCCGATGCGCGCGATCAGCCCGATCCGGTAGTCCACGGCATTGCCCGAAAGGAAGCGATTGTCTTGCTTGCTCTGGGCGTGGCAGTTGCGTTCATCGAAGCGCAGGTGCGGTGCGGAGCCAACGCTGCGGTAGTGGCCTGCATCGACTGCGTTGCCGCTCCAGTCCAACGGCTTGCCGCTGGAGATGCAGGGGTGCCCGGCGGCCTGGTCCCGGGTGCGGACGTACTCGTTGAACGCCTGCTGAGCCTCACGCATGTGTTCGCCGCGGCTCTTCAGCTTCTCCTTACGGACCTTGATCTCGCGGCGCTCGACCTGGGCAAGTGACTTGCGGGCCTTCGCCTGGTTCACGTCCTTGATGGCCAGGCCGCATTTCGGGCTGCACACGGCTTGGCCCAGGCGCTGCGGCGGGAAGCTGATGCCGCATGCCGGGTTCTTGCACTTCTTTGGTTTGGGTTGCTTGGCGATCATGCAGCCTCCTTGCTGAGTAGATCAGTAAAAACCACACCTTGGCCTGTGAAATAGGTGGCGATGCGGTCGGTGTAATTGATGCCCTGGGCACGGTTCAACAGGCTGGTCACCGGAAAGCCGTCGGGGCCGAACAAGTGGCACTCCCCCATCATGGCCAGCTTCGTTTCGTAGGGCAGATGACGCATTACCCGGTACCACTCGGCCTGAAAGCCAGCATCTTCATTCAGCAGGATCTGCACGCCGAAGTGCAGCTTGCAGTAACGGCGAGCGTCGGCCGCATCGCCGATCTGGGTCATCTCGGCGATGCGCTTGTACATCCCGAACCACAACCGGTTTTGGTCGAGCGTGCGGTCCTTGCCCGGGCGCAGGGTCACCACGACAAACTTCTTGTCTTTGTACATAGCGCTGATTTTGGTGATGACTTCGGAGAGCTTGGCCTGGCAGTTGACGCTGATTTTGTCGGACATCAGAAACCCTCCTTTCCACGCTGCGATTCCCAGTCAAACGGAATGACGATCACCCCGCCCTCCCGCAGCCGATCAATGCAGCGCTCGCCGATGGCCCCTGGCAGCGCCTGCCCATCCAGGTTGGAAACGATCACCGTCGGGCGCAGCTCTTCGTACCGGCCGTTGATGATTGCGAACAGCGTGGTCAGCTCGAAGTCGCTGGGCTTCTCCTTGCTGACGCCGATCTCGTCCAGGATGAGCAGCGAGGGGCTGATCAGGCTCGACAGGATCTGGCTTTCGCTCTGGTCACCAGAGTGGTCGTATGTGGCGCGGATGGCCTGCAGCACGGCACCGATCGTGCGATACACCGCGGTCGCGCTGGATTTGGCCATGATCTCGTTGGCGATCGCCACGGACAGGTGCGTCTTTCCGGTACCGGGTTTGCCAAGCAGCAAAAGACAGCGGCCCGTCTCGGCGATCTGCGCGAACTCAGCGGCGTACCGGCGGCAGGTGTTCAGCGCCTTGCGTTGCTCAGTCGTGGTGGCGACGTACCCGTCAAGGGTCTTGCTGGCGAAGCGCTTGGGGATCAGCGCGGCGCCGAGCTTGCGCTCCATGGCCATGCGGAGCTCCATCGCCTTGTTGGCCAGTTCGGCAGCTTCAGCCTTCTCGCGAATGATCCGGCCGCACTCAGGGCAACCGCTCTTCAGCTCCTTGCCCAGCACCGGGAAAATCTTCTGGTCGTAGTGCCCGTGGGTCTCGCACTCGGCGGGCTGGATGCGGGTGCCTGGCGGCAGTTCAGGGGTTTGCTGGGCAGGCTCAGATCGCATAGGAACCGTCCTCACGCTGAATCAGGCCATCGGTGTAGTTGCGCTCGGCAAAGCCTGTGTGACTCGATTGGGGCGCTTGCACCGGTGCGGATTCCGACAGACGCTTGATCACCCAGGAAGCCTTGAAACCCTGCCAGCCGGAATTCAGCGCTTCGGTGATTGCGTCGTCTGGGGTGATCCCGGCCTCGGCGCACTTGGCCAGCTCGGTGTTCACGGTCGACCAGACAGTGGCTGTCACTGCTGCACGCTTGGCTTTGCGCTGAGTCAGCCAGTCGGCCAGCAGTTGCTCAGGGACGTTGTGCGGGTTGTCGGCCAACAACTGCGCCATGCCGAACGGAGTCTTGCGGTCAGGCTTCGGAGGTTCGACTGGATCTTGGGGCGGATTAATCTCTTTCGAAGAAAGAGTTAATAGGGGTTCTTTCTTTGTATAAAGAAGGGAGTGAGCAGTTTTGGTCTCACTCGCAGGCGGTCTCAGTGAGACGATATTGTCTGAGTGAGACGTTTTGGTCTCAGTGAGACTCGGTTGTTTTTCTTCGAAGAAAGACCACTCGCGGACAGGCGCGATGCCGATATCCCCACGGCTCCCACCAACGCGAAAAATGATCCGGCGCTCAAGGAGGTGGCTGATCGCCTTCGACGTGACGTCACGGCGCAAGTTGGTCTGTTTGCCGATATCGTCGGCAGTCAGGCGTTTGGTTTCCAGTTGATAGCCGATGGTCTGGCGTGCAATGGCCATGAGCACGCGCAGCTCACGCGCTGGCAGGTCAACCGTAGCCAATGCCTCCATAAGGCTATTGTCCATACGGGTGAATCCCCGAGGGTTGTGTAACGCAAAAATGTTTGGCATGATTTCTCTCGCTTAAAGCTGTTGAAGAAGCCGACCTCGTACGTCGGCTTTTTTGTGTCTGAAATTCAGGCGATGGATTTCAATGGCCGCGCCCCGGCGAGCAACTGCTCCGCACGACGCCCCAACTCCCCCGCCTTCGCTTCAACCTGGCGGCACTGCTTGGCGAACGCCGGTAAGTGCGGCAGATCCAGTTCGCACATCACCTGGTCGTCGAAGACTTCGCTGCCGGTGTCGATCACATCGCCCAGGGCGCGGATCAGCGCGCCGAAGGTTTTGTTCGCGCATTGGTCACTGGTCATCTGGCGGGCGCCAGTCAAGCCATGACGGCTCGCCAGCTCATTCACGCAGTGGTCACGGAATTCAGGCTCAAGGGCGTTGACCCACGACTCTTCTAGCCAGGACGGCATTTCTTGATCGCCGGACAACCAGCGTTGAACACGCTTGAGCCAGCGGCCGGTCGCCTTCACGAAGTCGGCAACGTCGTTCTGTAAGGTCAGCGCTGCGAAGTCCGGCACCTCTTTGGCGATCGCCTTCTCCGGGCACAACAGATGAAGCTCGCGGCTCAGCGCCTGGGCGAAGTCGTCCTGGCTCAAGCTGGTGCGCGCGATCTGGTTTGCAGCGTGGGCAACCAGAACCTGATCACGGGTTTGTACGTTGTGTCTGGAACTGGACGTTTGCATGGGGACTGCTCTCTTCTAATCTGGCTTCAATGGAACGGCGGACAGGGATGTCGCTTAGGCGGCCATCTCGGCCCATGGAAACGACGGACAAAGGGATTCTTTTTTGAAGGCACCTCCGGTCAACGCCTCCGCTCGCTTGGCAACCACTGGAGACATGCCATGCTTCTCGCGAACCCAACCGGAAACGGTACTTTGATCAACCTTGAGCTTTTCAGCCGTGACCTCCTGAGTGCCGAAGAAGGCAACGAGGTCCTTATAAATAGTGTTCATGCTGCCCCTCCATACGGGAATACCCATATAGTAGGTTATGGGAATACCGATTTGCAAGGATATGGGATCACCCGTAATACTCGCTGGATGGAATTCAAAGATCGTTTAAAGGCAGCGCGCCGGCACGCCAAGCTCAATCAGGGCGAATTGGCCGCTAAAGCTGGTATCACGCAGACGTCGATTTCTGACCTTGAGCGTGGAAAATCGAAAGCCACCGCACACGTCGTGAAGATCGCCGATGCATGCGGGGTTAACGCCAAATGGCTCTCAGACGAGATCGGGCCAATGCTGGCTCCTGGGTTAACGTCCGGCTCTGGTGAATCGAACGTCTCCCCTGCCGCCCAGCCCACCAAATCATTCCGCTACCCGGTTGTGAGCTGGGTTGCCGCCGGCGCCTGGGCGGAAGCAGTGGAGCCCTACCCGGCTGGAATCTCGGACACCTACGAGTTTTCGGAGTACGACTCCAAAGGCCCGGCGTTCTGGCTGACGGTCAAAGGTGACTCAATGACGGCGCCCGCCGGCCAGAGCATCGCCGAAGGCACCCTGATCCTGGTGGACACCGAAGCTGAAGCCGCACCAGGTAAGCTGGTCGTGGCCAAGCTGCCGGACAGTAACGAAGCCACATTCAAGAAGCTGGTGAGCGACGGCGGCCGGCTGTTCCTAAAACCGCTGAATCCGAGCTACCCCATTGAGGCAGTTGACGAGAATTGCCGGATCGTGGGCGTGGTTGTGCAGGCGCTGCAGAAGTTTTACTGATGCCCTCCGCCGCTGGACAACCTTCGACCTCATGGCGAAAGCAAAGCTTCTGAAAAGGGTTAGAGTCATTTTCTTGATGACGTTTCTCATGGCGATTCCTGACGCTTTCGACACAGGCTGGCTAAGCGGAAGCTGACCTGATCGCACGCATCTTTAGCCCCGGCCCCATTGCGCTCTGCGTTTTCGTGGCCGTGATTGAGCTGATAGCGCAGATCCATTTCTTTCAATGCTTTGTGTGGCGATGTGCTTTACGCGTCTCCGAATAGCACCTCTTCAAATGATGGTCGACAGGCATCAATGGGCCATCATACAATTTCTGATTATCGTGAAATTCTGATCAAAATAGGCTCCAAACCGAAAAAATAGGAAGGTTTGCGGTGGACAGGGGAACAAGGAAGATGTGGGTGATGTCTAGCGTTTGTACCCATTATGGTTAATAATCAAAAACGCCTGCCGCCATCCAGGCCGCATCCGAGCGATGCAGATCGAAAAATCGACGATGGACCATGCCACGACTTGGCATCCGTGCACGCCCTCATCCGACAAAAAGGATACAAGGGTATACACGTTGCCACAGAGGATGGATCAGGAGAAATGATTGACTATTGCATGGATGAGCAAGACTTGGCGGATCTGGTTATGAATCTCCGAGAGAGGCATTACAACGGATCTGAGTGGTGCAAATTTTCCTCGATCAGTCCATGGTTCGAGGCAGATTCGTACCGAATTCGGAGAGCTGAGAAGCTTCCCTCGGAAAGAGATATTCGTCAATGTAGTTATTATTTGAAATTCTCAATAAACAAACTAGGTTCGATGATTTTATTTTTTTCAGTTCATAGAGATAAGTTATGAACAATTTAGAGATTTGCCCGGTGTGCTGCGAGGGACATCTCCATAGCTATCACTTTTCAAGAGAGATAAGCTATAAAAATGTAACCTGCATGGCAGACGTTTTTGAGTCGTCCAAGTGTGACACTTGCGGTTCTTGTGTTGCCACGCATGCACAAACCAAATACAACAAGCTACTAAACATCAACTTTCAACGCGCAGTTGACGGGCTTCTATCAACTCACGAAGTGCATAGAATCAGAAAAAAACTAAAGCTCTCCCAGAGAGTTGCCTCCTCTATAATCGGAGGAGGAGGGAATGCTTTCTCTAAGTATGAATCGGGAGTTATCAAGCAGTCGGTTGCAGTTGATAACATGCTTAGAGTTCTAGATTTAAAGCCAGCCCTTATAGAAGTACTCGTTCAGGCTGATGAGCAACGGCGTGCGCTCGCCTCTGTTCAAACGGAAATTTATATTCCGCCTGCAATACCGCAAAAGCCAGCAGACAGTCCTGTGTTCTCTTTTTTCAAAGAGGTCGTCATGGCTGCACAAACTGCGTTTCTTCCGACAATAGTGGAGCAAACCATAAACTCTCCACTGGGCTTAAACGCTATTAATTTTGAATTTTGTGGTAGCAGGACAGAATGAAAAAAAAATCTCCAAACTATACACTGTTAATAGCTGAAGATATCAGAGCCGAGCTCAATGATCGTTTTTCAATAATGGGGATTACGCATCAAGCCATTTCACTTGACCTTATCCCAGGGCAGGATCATGCACTACACACCGTCTCGGCGTATGGTGAATTTGAAGGGCTTTCGGACTCTTTGTCTGTAGAAATAAAGATCACTGACCCGGATGGCGAACTTATTGCAGACGGTGTGGTTCCTGTCCCAAAGGATCAAAAAACATCAATGCTTGTGGTTGCTGGCAAGTTCATTAATACCAAATTTAAGAAGTCAGGCCTCCATTTGTTAACGATGGATATAAATGGTCACGAGTTCAGTAAGGCTTTTGAGGTGGTTGTTAATTAGCTCTAACTTTTATCTAGTTAGCCCACGCAATCGTGGGCTTTTCTTTGCCGGGGACTAAGTCGCGCGAAGTAAATCCAGTTCCGGATTTCTTAACTTTGCCCTTCGCAGTGCCACCATTGAGATGGCAATCCGCCAGATTGCACACTAGCGGTGCTGAAGGATCGGCGCCCCAGGTGTTACAGAAAGCCCGCAATCGAGCGGGCTTTTTGTTGGCTGCACGCCCTGCCTCTTTGATGGTGGCTGTACGCCATGAATGGTAAAGTGCGAGCTCAATTACGGAGGGATCCAATGAAAGGATTTGGGACGTTCGCGCTGATAGCTGGCATCTGCTGGCTCATATTCGCGCTGAGTATGGATGTGTCCGTCTCGACCGGCGCGGGTGGCCGGGTCAACAACCTAGGCCTCATGGCAGACCGCCAGGTGCACACGATTGTCGGCGGAGTGATCATACTCGCCGGCTTGCTTATGGTGCTTCTCGGCGGAAAATCCACTGCGCCGCAATCAGCGGCTGAGACAGATACCCGCCTCTGCCCGCTCTGTGCAGAGAACATCAAAAGAGCAGCCATCAAGTGCAAACATTGTGGTGGTGACGTGCTCCCAGTACTGTCCTCACAAGCACCCTTGATGTCAGGATGGACTGTGCGGGTGGAATGCGAGCCATGGGCTCACGCAGAGGCAACCCGGTCAGTGAAGCGCCTGGGGCTCCCGACCACGAAAGGATCGGCCAAATACGTCGCTGTCGGACCATTTGCCTCGGAGGCTGAGGCGCTATGTGCGCGCGACAACATCCGCTCAGTGAGCGACCTTCTCGGCGAAATCCATATTGTGGCACCTGACGCGTAGCTCTCCCGATCAACCTCAAGCCCGCCAAGCGCGGGCTTTTTCATGCCCGCCGAAAAATACCTCCTTAAAAATATGCATTTATGCATGAAACTTCGCGCCGCACTATTGCCAAGATATGTCAGCACCAATACTGTGTATGCATACAGTATTTGCAAGGAGCGAAGCATGAACCAGGCACCCTACTCCGCATCAAAACCACGAAATTCCTACGAGCTTGTTGGCCGCCGCCTGCAAGGCTTGATCGCTTCTCCCCGGGTCCAGAGGATTCAGTTGGTGGAGGTATCCAGGCGCGACGACGAAAGCCCTGAAGCGTGGCGCCAGGTCATCCAAGACATCGGCGACACCGCCGGCATAAGGGTCGAGCACCTGGAAGACGGAGCCGTCCGGATCGGCTGGCGCGAGTACTGCGAATCCTAAATGAGCCCGCCAGTGAGCGGGCTTTTTATCGCCTCCCATAAAATATATGGGAATACCCATTGACGTTAAATATGGGATTACCTATATTTGCTTCATCGCAGCGACTTACGAGGGACTGCGAAGGGCCTCACAGCCCGCCGCTCTTTAACAGCACGGGAACCTCGCAGATCGATCCCCAGCAATGGGCACAGTGCGAGCAATAAATTCGATCTCCACGCCAGCTCTGGAACTGGCCGTGCTCACCAGATGTGAGTACGCGAAACCACGCAAGCCGGTCGGCGAATAACACCGTCCACGAAATGTGTGACGCCGGCCAGAGATATGAATCGGGCGATGCGCGTGGTGGAGATGAAACACCGAATTCAAGAATTAGCGATCCCGATAGCCTCGGCTGGGAACGCCGGACCTCATGCACCCTACCCCACTCAGCCAGGGCATTCAGAGCTGTAGCGTGCATGTTGTAAGGACCTGTGATCCATGGCGAACAGATGCTGTTTGACGCTGTGAGTAGGAAGCTCGAAGCCCACACCGAAGACGAACGGCCAGCCCTGCAATCAGCAGCGGGCAACGGGCCACACCGCTGACGCAACAACCCCGGCCTGACGCCAGTAGCGAGGTCGGGGGTTTCACCGATAGTCCTTGGCAACAGGGCCTAACGGGAAACCAACCCAGGATCACGACGATGGAAGCAACGATCATCAACTGCGGATGGAAGGGCCACCTCGGACGTGGCTTGGCGCCGCGAGAGCTTCAGTTTCTGCTTTGGATTGCCCAGGGTTTCAGCTCGAAAGAGATCGCCCTGGAGGCAGGCATAGAGGCCGGCACAGTCAAGAAGCGCCTGACCAATGCGATGTTCAAATTGGGCGTCACGAAGCGCACTGCTTTGTTAGCCGAGGCCATGAAGCGCCAGATCATCACGCCGGTTTGCATTGTGCTGGCGGCGCTGATTGCCATGCACTCGATGATCAGTGACGACTCGTTGCGTTGTGATCGACGGACGCCGGAAAGGCGAATGGCTCAGGTGCGGATGGTACGCCGAACGGAATACCCTGAATTGATCGCCTGACGCTAAGGCTAAATTATGGCTGTCTGAATATGATGCTCGAAGGCGGTAGTCGCGTGAGCGCTAAGGCTGACGCTCGACTCCAAAATCAAACACCAGTCATATTGACAACTTCTTTTAATCTATTCTTCGCGCTTTGTTGAAGGCAGCCAGCTAGAATCATTGGCCTCATTGAGCCACCGATGAACCTGTCCGCATCAAAATTACACCATTCAAAAGTCCACTTTTTCCATTGTAAATGTAAACGTCGGAATCTAGCCCTATCCTCTACCTCGTCAAGCTCCTGCTTCTTAGCCTTTATTGCTTTAGCCAACAATCTCCTTGTAGCCTTATATTCTTCATAAGCACTTACATTCATCTCATACTGGGTTAACGGTTTTTCCTTCCATGCGGTCGACCACAAAATCGCATCAATAGCCTCCGTAAAGCTCTTCACACTTTCGACCGTTGCGGATGCTCTTTCAAAGCTAATTTCGTATTGAGATGCAGACTCATGCGCCAGGATGTGTCTGGCCTCGAAGGACTTCGCCAAATCGCCCCAAAGCGCGGAAACGTCGTCTATTAATGGCGACCTGTCACCTTTCCCTTGCCGGGCGAAATAAGGGTCTTCTATTGTTGTGGCTAACTTTTTTATGTCGTTGCCAAGAATTTCGTCATAGGCGGTCACCAAGTGGCCCAAGGAGCTGAATGGCAGGCTATAGGCAACGAGTTCTCCAACCGTTACCGCTCTGTTGTGAATCATTGGTATAACTTCAACTGCCTTTAATTTTTCACCAACAAGACTCAAACCTCGCTCAAAATATGGCGTCCCTTGATCAACTATCAACGATATCGTCGCTCTAAAGTGCGACTCAAGTATAGCAATTGCAGCTACAGGAAAATAACGAAACAACTCTCTTTCGCCAGTATTTTCAATCCTCTTTAGAACTTGGCCTAAAGAAAAAATCCTAGATGCTGTTTCGTAGTAGGAGCTTTCTACATGTCCAAACTGCAAACGAGAACGTATTTCCGCAAGTTGCTTGTCAATTCCCGCTTTCATTTGCTTAGCCAAGGCACGTAACTCCACTTTGTTGATTCTCCATCTTAGCCCATTTACCCCACAGCTCAACTACCCAGTCTTTAGCTGCGAGCACTTCTCCCCTCCCGCGCTTATCGGGAACCAGCGGAAGGCATGAGTGTTGACGAATACAGGTGAACAACCCGCCACCTTGGAGGCGACCATGAACGCAGCATTGAAGATATGCCAGGAGCGTTACGACGCTCGGTTGCCTCCAGAGGTCAGCGACAGCGACGAGGTGACTGACTGGCTCGAGCATTCGGCGGAGCGCCTGGTGTGCGGCGTCGACATCAAGTGGAAGCGCCGCTACGGGCAGCCGCAGGTGGTGACGTTCGACCGGTTCTGCACTGTTCTGCAAGGCCACCTGAACCAGCGCCAGATCGACGGCCTGGATCAGCGTGACGCGTTTGCCCGCCTGCTGCTGTCGGCAATGATCGGCAGCCAGAGCGATGCGCGGGCCCACGCTGCCGACTTGCTGGGTCAGCAACGGCCCATTGAAGCGGTCGAGAAGATCGCTGTAGCGCTGCTGAGGCCCTACGCCGAAGACGCCGTAGCAGCGGAACGGGAAGAGCGCGAAGACGACGTGGATGCAGACCTATGAGCCCGCACATCCTGATAGATGAGGCGCTGGAGGCCCTGCAGCATCCCGCCAGCGAGCCCGGCGCCCAGGCGGTGGTGGTGCGGATGATCACCAACATGCTCACCGGCGACGCGATCACCGTCGAAGAATTCAACCACTACTGCCAGCGCCTGCTGAAAATCACCAGGCACCACAAGGAGGCTGCATGACCACGCCAATAGTGAAATCGCTGATCGACGAGCAAATCGAAGAGCTACCCGCAGACCGCATGATCCTGGCCTTCACCCACACCAAATGGCTGGGCGCCCTGTCGCTGGCACATGACGCTGGCATCCCCAATGTTCACGCCTGGAGCGGCCGGGCCTGCATGTGCGGTGAGTGGACAGTAGCTTATGAGGTGAAGGTATGAAGCTCAGAAGGTTCGACGCGACTGACACCGCGCGCATTCGCGCAGCGCAGAGAAAACGTAACAATCGAATCGAGCGCAACTACCGCAACGAAGCTTCTCAGGGGCGGGAGCCCGAGGGTTTGCAGCGGATCGGCAAAGTTTGGAAAGCAGAGTGCAGGTCGTGCGGGAATGACTACGTGTTCGACTGCGACGCGCGTGAGTTCCACCCCGATTACAGCTACTGCGGCGGTAGCGAGCGGTGCATACCATGACGACCCGCCAAACCATCCGCCTGACCTCGGCCATCGTCGGCCTGACCTTCATCGCAGTTGTATTCCTGGGCCCCGCCATCGGCGGCCTGATCACTCAATAAACCATTCCGCACAGCGCCCACCGCAAGGATGGCGCGGGAGATAGTCATGCTCGCAGCAATTGCAGATCGCATCCGTTCCAAATCCTATGAACTTCCCCTGTCCCGCGATTACGTCCGCCACTGGGGTCTGAAAGAGGCTATCCGGGAGCTGGTACAGAACGCCCTGGACAGTGAATCGCCTTTCGAATACGCCTTTGCCGAAGGTCAACTGTTCATCACCAGCCGCTTCGCAAGGCTGGAAGCCAGCACGCTGGTGCTGGGCAGCACGTCCAAGGCCGACCGATCCGACGCCATCGGCAGCTTCGGCGAAGGCTACAAGATCGCCCTGCTGGTGCTGACCCGCAACGGCTACGACGTGAAGGTTTGGAACGGAAACAAGCAGTGGGTACCTGAGTTCCGGCATAGCGACCAGTTCGACGCAGAGGTGCTGTGCATCAACGAGACGCCGGCGCATCGGCAGAATCAGGGCGTTGAGTTCGTTGTCTCCGGCCTCACCGAGGAAGATGAAACCGAAATCCGCAGCATGTGCCTGCGCATGCAGCCGCCTATGAGCGACGTGATCGGCACCAAGTACGGCCATATCCTGCCATCCCGGCCTGGCAAGCTGTACGTCGGCACGCTCTTCGTCTGCGACACCGACCTGACCTACGGCTACGACATCCTCCCCGAACACCTGCAGCTTGAGCGTGACCGCCAGACGGTCAGCGGTTGGGATTTGAAACAGGTATCCAAAAACGCCTGGATCGACACCGGGCGCCTGGATGAAGTGGCGGAGAAGATCGAGGCCGGAATTCCCGACGTTGAATACGTCGAGTACGGCAGCACCGAGCTTGTGAGAGAGGCCTGCTACAGGTTGTTCCAGCAGAAGCACCCGGGCGCCATTGCCGTTCAATCCCAGGAAGAGTTGAACACCCTGGTCAAGCAGGGAATGACCAACACCGTAGTGGTGAGCCGGACATTCCACTCGCAAGTCGCCAACTCGACCTCATACAAACAGCAGGTCGCCCACGTCGTGGCCATCCAGACGCCCAAAGCTGCCCTGGAAGAATGGTATCGCGACAACAAAAAATACATGAGCAGGCTGCCCGCGGCCTCCTTCAAGGAGCTGGTCAAGCGTGCTGACGGCTGGAGGAATAAGTAATGTCCGAGAACACGAGAATTTGGGACCAGGTCAACACAACCGACCCTGACGCTACTAAAAAATACACTGGCGCAGGTGGCTTTAAGGGCACTGCGATCAGGCCAACCTACCTAATGCGCAAGGCAACAGAAATTTTCGGACCATGCGGTGAGGGCTGGGGCTGGAGCGTCCTTGAGGATCGATTCGACGAGGGTGCACCGCTCCAGGCACCCACAAAAGAGTGGCCAGAGGCTCCAATGATCTGCGCGAAGCTGCACACCGTAAAAATCGAACTTTGGTACCTGGGCAACGCCGGGCAAAAATGCACGGTTCAGCACTACGGCCATACGCCATTTATCTACCTGCAGCAGGGAAAGATTCTTACTGACTGGGACGCAGCGAAAAAATCACTGACGGACGCCATCGGTAAATGCCTGCAGCCGTTGGGGTTCGCCGCCGACATCTACATGGGCATGTTCGACGATCCGACCTACGTCGACACCATCACCGAAGAGTTCAAGCTTGAAAAAGCCGAGGACAAGGACGCCGAGATACTTCGCCAAAAACAAGAGCGTGTCGACTGGCTTGCCTCAGCGGTCGAAACCATCGGCAAGGCCGTCACGACTCACGAACTCAAGCTTCTGAACGTGAAATACATCCGCGAGGCAACTCGTCGCAACGAACCCACCTTCATCGCGCGAATCACTCGAGCATTCGAGGAGCGCAAAGCTGTGCTTGAAAAAGGCACGGAGGCCGCAGCATGACCCAACTCTACGCACTCACCGGCAAACTCGCCGAACTCCAGGCCATGGCCGACACCGACGACGAAGGCTTGAAAGAGGCCCTGCAGCACGCCATGGACGAGGTTCAAGGCGACTTCAACGACAAGGCCGACACCATCGTCATGTTGCGCCGGAACATCGAAAGCGACGTGACAGCGATCGACAACGAGATCGAACGCCTGGCCGAACTCAAACGGATCAAGTCCAACAGCGTCTCGCAGATCAGCGACTACCTGCGCCGCAACATGGAAGCCGCCAACATCAAGTCGATCAAGCGGCCGCTGTTCACCATCACCCTGGCCATGGGCAGCGAACGGGTGATCGTTGACAACGAGGATGCGGTGCCGGATGAGTTGACCTCTGTGAAATCAAGCATCACCCCAGACAAAAAAGCCATCGCCTCCAAGCTCAAGGAAATCCGCGATCACAACGAGGCTGTGCGCAAGCGGATGGCCGCCGGTGAAGACGCCGAACACGAACTACTACCCGAACCAACCTGGGCTCATCTGGAGCGCGGCGACAGTTCGATACGGATCAAGTGAGGCCATCATGATCAGCAACAACCTCAGCCTGGTCGAGGCACTACGCCCGGCCTCGGATGAACTCGCGGCCCAGGTCGCCGAGTTTGTGGCGGCCGGCGGCGAAATCGAAATTGCCGAGCCTCCGCCGCCACCGAAGCCCGTCGTGTATGTGCCTCAGGAGCCGCCAGCGCCGAAGCCGTTTGTTCGGCGGCGGGTTGAAGCGTCTCCCCTACCACTCGATAAGGACGATATCCGCACCCAGGAACGACTCAAGCTCGCTGAGCAAATACGTCAACTCGGCGTTACGCACACCCAAACCGAAGTAGCTGCTGCACTCGGTGTCAGCCGTCGGCTCATCTACAACTACGCCGCCCGGTACGACATCACGTTCAAGGCGCCAACGAGAGGCGGTGCCCGGAACTTGGTGCACAACACAGTCGATAAGGAACGCGACGCGAAGTTCGCCGAGCGCATCAAGGCTTTCAAGGAGTTGGGAATTTCCCGCCGACAGTGCTGCGGGAAGCTGGCGATCAGCAACAAGGCATTCGAGCGGATCATCGCGGCGCACGGGATCGACTATCCAAAGCTGGTCCGGAGGGCCACTCGATGCGCCGCATAGCCCGCACCCAGCAACGCAAACGTCAAACCTGGCTCGCACTGCCGGCCAGAGGAATAGAAGAGGTAGGCCATGGCCAAGACTGTTCAGGAACGATCGGCCAAAGCAGCGCAGAAGCGCCTGGCGGTCGCCGAGAAGGAATTGCGGCACAAGGTCAGGCCTGGAATCGAGCAGGCCATGGAGCGGATCTGCACCAGAGGCAAGACGCCGATCATCAGCGAGGTTCTGCAGATCGCCATCATGAAGATGGACTTGATGGGCGACGACGAGTTGATCGAGTTCTTGCTGTATCCGCGCCACGAAATCGTGATTAGCGAAAACGTGGCGCGAGCCTTTCATAGCGAAAGTCTGCGAGAATTACACAACGATCCAGGCGACGAATATTTTTCGCCAGCCTGAGCTCATAAGCCGGATCCTTTCATTATTTTGAACCCCGCTTTACTGCAGCAGTCGTGATTTATAGAGGGCAAAAAGCCCCGGGAGGCCTAGAGCCTTAGAACTTTGCGTGTGTGGAGTAGATGATGAACAGTTTCAGTTTCGACTTACCAGTCGCAGCATTGCGCCCCGCTGAAAAAATTCTGAGCGAAATAGCCAATGCTGGATCAATGATCGTTGCGGTGAAGTGCGGTGCCAAAGCGAATGGCTTTGTGATCGGGCTGACTTGCACTGGCGCCATCACTGAGGAGCAATCTGAAGCCCTTCTCCTCCAGTTTGATCGTGCGACGGAAAGGAAGCTGAGAGAGTTGTCGATGTAACTCGCGAATCGGACCTTGAGACTCAACGCCGCCAGGCAGGCACTTGAGTGAGTCACGACACCTTTTGTTGTTACTGAAAAGGTGTCGCAACTCATTCGGGCCGCGGGCCTCAACTCTCTCGACGACGACCCGCCAGAACTTGGCGACGAAATCGAAAGACCGCATAACTCAACCTGTTCGTAGCCTCTGACTTTTCGGAGCGCGGGCCATGCATAAACCACTACTTCAGGAAATCACTCCCTGCTTTAGCCATGAGAACAAGGCTGTTTGCGACCTTCGCTATCTTTTCAGCATTGCCTAGCCACTGGCCAAGTCTTGATGCCGAAATAGCCGAAGTAGCTTGTTCAACCGATGCATCTGGGATTTTCTTAAACGCCTCAAGCGCCTCATTGACTTGGTCCATTGGTGCGTTGGCTGGAATCCCCAGCTTTTTTAGCGGTAGAGGCTGATAAAGTTGAACAGCCGTTTTCACCCCTTGGAAACTATTGGAGATAACCTGCATGTCCGCATCCGCTGGAGCTAAAATTCCAGTTATTGCGCCGATAATCTGATTTCCTGAAATCAAAACTGCCATTTCACTCTCCCGTCGGCGAGATACCGAGATATTGTGATACCTGAAAGCAGAGCAATTGGCCACTACTAGTTTGATCTCTCCTAACGCCTAGCCTTTTGAGGGCTAGACGTCCCGATCGGAATCCATGCCGGTCACCGGTAATCCCAACCAAAAATCAAATTTCCAATCCGCCTTTGTTGCATCTGCTAACGGAGGACGGCACTACCTTACGAAAGTCTGAAATCCGTGAGTTGGCCGAGAAGGGAAAGGGCGATACGAGGTGAGATTTTCATTCAGGTACTTCGCGATCTCTTTTGCCTGCGCCAAATCGGTTCCTGGCTTTAAGTCAAAAGCTGGCGGTTCATCTTGAAGGCCCGGGATCTGATCGTGGAACTCCATGTGCAGATAGGGCGCGCCATCGGCTGCTTCCTTGACAGTAAAAACGATTCCAGTTTTGTGACTCATCGTATTTCTCCTTGATCCGGCTCCATGCCGGTCACCCGTAATACCCCATATCAACGAATCACGCCAGCCGGCTACGCAGACGCATGCTTGGAGACAATCTATGAGCATCTCTGCAAGTGCTTTGAGCGAAGAAGAGTGCCTGCACTATGCCGCGCTTAATTCGGGCGCCTCCGTCCGCTGCTAGATAATCTCAACGGGGTACAAATAAGATCGCATTGTTTGAATAGCTTCCTTACACGCCTCAACGCTCGAATCCAGGTTAAGCTGGTTAAGGCCAGCGTTATAATCACCGCCAGCAACTACCTGTTCCCACAAACCTTTAACGATGGAAGCGTTAAATCTTATCTCTACGAAAGCAGACGTGTGCTCTGGCATCTCAAACCTGAGTGCGTCAACTGCAGCAAGCATCAACTGGCAGTCAGACAATGTTGTTATTGCTCTTGGAAGCAGCTCCCTCGGGTCATACATCCCCCCTGAATGCGCGATACGGCTTATACGCTCGATCAAGCCAAAGCATATCTCGGCGATTCCAAATGCTTTAATCAAATATTGATCTTTCTCTTTGGCATCATCTTCTATTTTCTGGCGCCGTTGCTCTCCCGCAATGTATGTGGCGCCGATGATAGCGGCAATTGATCCTATTGCCTGAACCCAACTAGCAAGCTCACTGCTTCCTGGCTTCAAAAGAGCAACAGTAAAAATCAACGCGCAGACCAACAATACGTTCTGTACTGAAAGCCAGGGCTTCAACAGTCTTATTCCGCAATCATTCAGCATCTTAAATCTCCACCGTGACTACCAACCGGCAAATATACCCGGCGAGGATCCCCTATGCCTACTCACAACATCGTCAGCATGAGCGGCGGTAAAGACAGCACGGCTATGCTGCTGGTCGCCAGGGAGCTGGAGGTGCCAAACCTCAGCGCTGTAGTGGCTGACACCGGGCATGAGCATCCAGAGACGTACGACTACATCCACTACCTGGCTGAAGCCACTGGTGTTCCCATCCGCTGGGTGAAGGCAGACTTCTCCAGGCAGATCGCCGGTAAGCGAAAATTCATCGAGACCAAGTGGCGCGAAAAGGGTGTGCCGGAATCGGTGGTGCTGGGTGCTCTGGAAGTACTCCACCCTACCGGCAACCCGTTCCTGGACTTGTGCCTGTGGAAAGGCCGATTCCCCAGCACCAAGGCGCGCTTCTGCACCGACGAACTCAAGCGCAACCCGATCATCGAGCAGATCTACCTACCGCTGATGGACGGCGAAAACATGCTGCTATCCTGGCAGGGTGTACGTGCCGATGAGTCGCCGGCCCGCAAGTACTTGCCTGAGTGCGACGAGGTTGGGGGCGGCCTGTTCAACTACCGGCCCATCTTGAAGTGGACGGTTGACTCCGTCTTCGAGGCTCACCGGGCCGCCGGCATCAAACCCAATCCGCTGTACCTGCAAGGCTGCAATCGCGTCGGCTGCATGCCCTGCATCATGTGCGCGAAAGACGAGCTCCGACAAATCGCAGCCAGGTGGCCAGAGGAAGTTGACCGGGTGCGCGAATGGGAGCGACTGGTGAGCATTGCCAGCAAGCGTGGAGCGGCAACGTTCTTCGCCACCGTCACAGACCCCACCGTCAGATCGGATGACAAGGTGAACGCCGTAACGCATGGCATTGACCGAATAGTCGATTGGAGCAACACCGCGCGCGGCGGCCGCCAGTTCGACATGGTCGACCTGATCGCGCGCACCGATAGCCAGAACAGCTGTTCATCTGCTTATGGTCTTTGTGAATGATTGAATTTATTCGTTGGGTTGGCTTTCAACTTCCCCTTCGCCTCTACTTCTGTTCGAACTCTGCATGCCAATTTCTTAAATGCAGCGGACTTTTTCAGATCAGAAGAAACAAACATGATTTGCGTATCATGAAATTCAAAAGGAGTTCGAGTCACAGAACTAATTTTTCGGCCGACATACATATCGAAATTCAAGCCCAGCAGACTAAAAGAATGAATCCGATCTGAGCCGATTCTCCCTGACCTAGGAAACGTCATAATAGCTGAGGTATCTAAGTCAGAGTTCACATTGACGAACAACAACACGTTATTCAATTCTGTTTTTCCTAACAAAAAACTCCTGAACTTGGATTCATAATGCTGCCCAAGCGCACGATTATAGGCATCCCCATCATGGCCCCAATCCCAGACCTGCGCCCTCCAAAATATACTCATTGCAAAGTAGAAGATTGAGTCCACAACACCTACTTCCAACAAACGACTGTCGTAAATATCGAATCTTTCACCTTTAGAAATTGCTGCCTCAGAATTTAGCATGTCTAGTAAAGGAAACCCGGAGGCAGTAGCCCAAAGGTGACCCATCCTCCGTTCCCCATTTTTTGAAAAAAGGTCTTCACACTCAGAACAAAGCAGCGGACGCTTAATTTGCCTATCTGTTTGGATCGCGCTTTTTCTTCGTAAGTTAATTAATACGGGTGGTCCACTACCAGTTTCTTCGGTTCCTCGAACATGAGGATAGGCAGCCGCTGGCATAAAATGGCTATCGATAAGCTTGCCTTTTTCTTCCCTGCAAAGTGCGCAAATCATAACGCCCCCCGTGAAATCAATTCGGTCAAATATACCAATAAGGATCCTCTATGTCCGCACAACAGAAGAAACACCCCTTCGATTTCAAAACCCAATACGGACTCGGCTTCAACCCTCAGGACGATGAGATCGTTGTCGACTTCTTCTGCGGTGGTGGTGGTGCCGGTACCGGCCTGGAGATCGGCCTGGGCCGCGCGGTGAACGTGGCGAAGAACCACAGCCCCCAGGCAATCAGCATGCACACCATGAACCACCCGGGTGCCCAGCACTTCACCACCGACGTATTCGATGGTGACCCGGACACCGAGTGCGGTGGCAAGGCCGTCGGCTGGTTCCACATGTCGCCGGACTGCACCCACCACAGCCAGGCTGCCGGAGGCCAGCCGCGCAAGCGCGAGATCCGCAACCTTTCGTGGATCGGCCTTAAGTGGGCGGGCATGAAGCGGCCCCGGGTGATCAGTCTGGAGAACGTGAAGCAGATCCTTCAGTGGGGCCGGCTGATCGCCAAGCGCGACAAGGTCACCGGCCGCGTGGTGAAACTCGGCGGCGACGTGGCGGCACCTGGTGAGGTTGTACCGGTGGGCCAGCAGTTCCTAATCCCTGACCCGAAACAGCGCGGCCGTACTTGGCGCCGTTTCGTGGCCCTGCTGGAAGGCATGGGCTACGTCGTTGAATGGAAGGTCATCAAGGCCTGCGACTTCGGCGCGCCGACCAGCCGGGAACGCCTGTTCATGATTGCCCGGTGCGACGGTCAGCCAATCGTGTGGCCCGAGCCAACCCACGCCAAGAACCCCACCAAGGGCCAGCAGAAGTGGAAGACCGCCGCCGACTGCATCGACTTCACTGATCTGGGCAAAAGCATATTCGGCCGCAAGAAAGACTTGGCGCCGGCCACCCTACGCCGCGTTGCCAAGGGCATGAAGAAGTTTGTCATCGACAACCCGGCGCCGTTCATTGTCCCGATTGCCAACTGGTCCGGCGAGGCAGTGCAGTCAGCCGAAGAGCCGCTGCGCACGATCACCTCCTACCCAAAGGGCGGCGCCTTCTCGGTGGTCAGCCCTATCATTGCCCCGGCTACCCACCAGGGCAGCGACCGAATCAATGACCCGCTTGAACCGCTGCCCACTGTGACCTGCGCGAACCGCGGCGAGCTGACGCTGATCAGTCCTACGTTGATTCAGTCGGGCTACGGTGAGCGCCCCGAGCAGGAGCCGCGAGTGCCAGGCCTGGACCAACCGCTGGGAACGGTGGTAGCCGGCGGCGTTAAGCACGCACTGACCAGCTCAATTCTGGTGGGTGCTGGTGGGCCGGTGTATGCCGGTCACCCAGTTACAGCAGATCAGCCAGTCGGTACGCTCATGACACGCAGTCACCGCGCGGTGGCCACCGCCTTCATGGCCCAGATGAATGGCGGCTTCAACACCACCGTCGCCAAGAGCATCGAAGACCCGATGACCACTGTGACCAACACCGGCAGCCAGCAGCAGCTGGTGGCGGCGAACCTGGTGCACTTGCGTGGCAACTGCGATGCACGGGACGTAAACGACCCGCTGCACACCATCAGCGCCAGCGGCCAGCACCACGGGTTGGTCAGCGCATTCATGGAGCGGGCATTCGGCGGCAGCATTGGCCAGGGCCTGGAAGAACCAGCGCCGACCATCACTGCCGGTGGTGGCGGCAAGAGCTCACTGGTGTCGCTCACCCTTTCGCCAGAGCATGAAGCCGGCGCCCTGCGTGTCGCCGCCTTCCTGATCAGCTACTACGGCACCGAGAACATCAGCGCTTGCGACTCTCCGGCGCCGACTATCACCACCAAGGACCGCCTGGCAATGGTCACCGTGATGGTCAAGGGTACGCCCTATGTGATCGTCGACATCTGCTTGCGGATGCTGAAGCCGTCCGAGCTGTACAAGGCCCAGGGCTTCCCTGCCGACTACATCATCACCCACGGCGCGGACGGAAAGCCGTTCACCAAGACCCAACAGGTGCACATGTGCGGCAACAGTGTCAGCCCGCCGCCGATGGCAGCGCTGGCTCGGGCCAACGACCCATGGCGCTCAGAAGATCGCCAGGCGCGCGCGGCATAAGCCATAAAAACCGCCCGGACCGAATCAGGGTTAGCAGACATCAACAAATTAGAAGAGGTTGATTATTGCTCTTCAAAATCAGAATAGGATTGAAGCACATGCTTTCTGGCTTCTAACTCACCTAACTTATCTAAAGCACCTAGAGATGTGTGAAGAGAGCTATAAACTATCAAAGCAGAAACATTGAACCTAATACGGGGAACATCAGACTTAAACTCATCAAACACATCTGCAAGCTCAAGTTTTTTACACATATCAATTATGTCAGGATGAGAGAAGCTAAGCCCTTCGAGCGCCTTGTGAGCAAATTTGTTCCTGATTTTTATCAGGCGAGAAAACTCATCACGCTCTCTTCTAGAGATAGCGCCTATTAGGAAAGCATTGCTCACAGTGGTTGAGAGCCTGCCAAACGGCGCAATGGACCGAAGTTCTTCATTGCTACACACAGGTAGGCGATGCTTTACCGTTTCAATCAATAAATCTTCCAACACACAAAGAACAAGCACCGCACAACCACGATCTGACTCACTCTTAAACTCATCAATAAATTTAGTTATCTTTCTTCGATCTTCTCCAAAAATCATAACCCCTCCATTTCAAACTGATTACCCGCCCATACAAAATCGCTACTTATTGATCCATTTAACCAAGATTGCCGCTATAGCGGCAAGGACGAAGTCATGACCACTGAAAACCAAAGCACTGAGTTCGAACTGAACGGCTCCCAACCTGCACGCCCTGATCTGCGCTGCTACAGCGTCGGCGATCAAGACTGGGTAGCGGCAACCAGCGAAGACGAAGCGCGGCGTGTGCTGGCTGAGATGAACGGCGATGACCCTACCGACTACGCAGACTGGGACGTCGAGTTGACCAGCGAAACCATGCTTGATCGGCAGTGGACGGACGAGGATCCGCCGCACGCTGAATGTGGGTGCCTTCGCGACTGGTTGGCCGAAGCAACTGAGCCCACCTACCTGATGGGTACGGAGTGATAAATGCGCCTAAAGAAAGCTGAGCGCGAGCAAGTGCGCCTGAAGTACGGCGGGCACTGCGCCTACTGCGGGGTGCTGCTGGGTGACCGGTGGCACGCCGACCACCGAGAGCCAGTCATCAGGGTCAGTGATGAGCGCGTGGCCGAGCAGGCCGAGAATCACAACCTCGACAACATGATGCCGGCCTGTGCGCCCTGCAACATCAGCAAGGGCCGGCAGACGCTGGAGGGCTGGCGGGCCTGGAGCACCGGGCACATCAACTCCCTCAACAGCTACCACTCCATCTACCGTCTGGCCAAGTCCTACGGACTGATTGCCGAGACCGGAGCGCCGGTGGTGTTCCACTTCGAAAAGGAGCAGCAGCCATGATCGCCCCCCTCAGGTTCGCCTACGTCTTCATCTACAAGGGGCCCAGGCCATGAAACAGCATCGCGTTTTGATCGGCGACTGCATTGAGTCGATGCGGACGCTACCGGATAAATCGGTTCAAATGTGCGTTACCAGCCCGCCCTACTACGGCTTGCGGGACTACGGTGTCGAGGGCCAGATCGGCCTGGAGGAAACGCCTGCCGAATTTATCGCGCGATTGGTGGATGTGTTCCGCGAGGTGCGTCGAGTACTCCGCGACGACGGAACGGCCTGGGTGAATATGGGTGATAGCTATGCCGGCTCCCGCTGCGGTGGCAACAGTCAGTCAATTACCGGCGTCGGGCGCGATGAAAGCGTTACAGCCGCCAAGGCCCGCCGCACCGTTGCCTCCCGCCGTAGGGATAATGAAAGCGTTCCGCGCAGTGACTACGCCGTACCTGGGTTCAAGTCCAAGGACATGATGGGAATGCCCTGGCGCTTGGCCTTTGCCCTGCAGGACGATGGCTGGTATCTGCGCCAAGACATCATTTGGCATAAGCCAAATCCAATGCCGGAGAGTGTCCGCGACCGCTGCACTAAGGCCCACGAGTACATTTTTTTGCTGAGCAAGTCGGCGAAGTACTACTACGACCAGGCGCCAATCCTTGAACCATGCTCACCCAACACCCACAACCGCCTCTCACAAGACGTTCTCTCGCAGATCGGGAGTGAGCGCGCCAACGGCGGGGCCAAGAGCAACGGTAACATGAAGGCGGTGGCTAGGAAGTCAAACGGCGTGGGCTGGGGTCACGGTACCGACAGTGAAGAAAGAGCGCGGGGGCGAATCAAGGACAACGATTCGATGAACTCAGCCCTCGCCGTTATGCCCACCGAGCGAAATAAACGCAGCGTATGGACTGTGCCGACGCACAGTTTCAAGGGCGCACACTTCGCCACCTTCCCGCCTGACCTGATTCGCCCATGCGTCCTGGCCGGCGCGCCACTCGGCGGCATCGTGCTTGACCCTTTCGGCGGTGCCGGTACGACGGCGGTGGTCGCCATGCAGGAAGGCCGCAGATCAATCCTGTGCGAACTGAACCCGGAATATGCCGCAATGGCTGAGCGGCGTATCGCAGCAGCCTGGCTCGACGGCGCGGCGCAGATGGATGTCTTCCGCGACACAGCGCAACACCCAGCAGCCTAACCCCAATCCCCCTACATGCCTGCCGGTGAGCGGCGGGAGGAATCACGGAAGCTGACTATCAACCCAGCGCTCTGCCGCTGTCATTGCTTCGTCCAATGCGGCTGGGTAATCGGCCCACGGCCCTGAAAGCTCAGCAGCGACTTCACCCATTCCGTGTATGTCCACGGGCTCGATGATTGTCGCGGATGTAGGCACCGGGTCGTTCGGCCTTTTCCAGACGAACTTGAGGAATACCGTGTGACCTCGGTACTCATGAGCAATCGGCACATCCAGATTATGTGACACGCGTCCTCCCACAGGCGCAACGAATCGAACACCTGTTGTACACCCATCCAAAGGGTTGAGAAACCCGAGCAAAAAGCCATTACTCCATTCCCCTACATGCCTGCCGGTGAGCGGCGGGCGAGGTATTCCCGTGGACGAAGAAAGCCAAGTGCAGTGTACCCGCTGCCGGAACAAGCACCTTCACAGCGATCGCAAGAGCGTGCCGAGCAGTTGGCTCAAAGGTGTTCGCGACCTCGTATGCCCGCGCTGCAACTGCCGCAATTACTACCGCCTCGGCGCCGACGGCAAACGTACCAACTAACCCACCTTCTGCCGCCCAGCGCGGCAAGGACACCACATGTTCGCAATCAAACTCACCCTGATCCTGCTGGGCGCTTTGCTGTATGCGTTCGCCAGCGCCGGCTGGTTCTTTTGGCTCGGCCCACGCCTTCTGGCGGACGGCGACACAGCCGACATCCTCTACGCCTTCGCCGGCACCTGCGGCTGGATGCTGATCACCTTCAGCCTGGTAATTCACATCATCAAGACGGCGCGACCCACAGCGGCCGGCGGGAGGTAGCTATGGGGGCACAGCAACTGATACCCCGATTCATACGAGCAAAGGAAGCGCCAGGCTATTTAGGTATGTGTCGCGCAATTTTCGACGAAACCGTCAGGCCTTACGTCAGCGAATTTCCCATTGGCGGCCGCGGCGTAGGGTTCGATCGGCAGGAGCTTGACGACTGGGCAACGGCGTACGTCGAGGCAAAGTCGATTGATAAAAAAGGCGCAACGGAGCAACAATCGCCCCGCAGCGAGCGCCAGAAAGGAGATAAATCATGGCGCGAAAATCGATCACAGGCCTCTCTCAGCGGAAAGGTATCTGGCACATCGACAAGAAAATCAACGGAGAACGACTTTACGAAAGCACTGGAACTGGTGACCGGGAGGAAGCGGAGCGCTACTTGATCTACCGGCTTGAGCAGATTCGGCAACAGAAGGTGTATGGAGTAAAGAAGGTGAGGATCTGGCGGGAGGCGGCGACTCGCTTCTTGCTGGAGTTCAAAGACCAGCCGTCAATCAAGCTATCCGCCCATCACCTTTCACAGCTGGACCCTTTCATTGGCGACATGCCGCTGACCCACATTGATGACCAGGCCCTTGTGCCTTTCATCAAGGACAGGCTGGCGACAAAGAAGCTGGAATGCGGAAAGGTGAAGAAAGGTGTCAGCAACAGAACGGTGAATATCTCGATCGAGCGTGTGGTTCGGGTTTTGTCGTTGTGTGCCAGGAAGTGGCGAGATGATGAGCGTAGGCCGTGGCTGGATAGCGTGCCGATGCTCACGAAACTGGAAGAGAAGAAATCGAGCCGCAAGCCGTACCCAATGTCGTGGCCGGAGCAATCGATTCTTTTTGGAGAGTTGCCGGCCCACCTGCAAACGATGGCGCTGTTCAAAGTGAACACTGGGACGCGGGAGCAGGAGGTTTGCAAGCTGAGGTGGGATTGGGAGATCGCGGTACCGGAACTGGGCACCAGCGTATTTCTGATACCGGCCGACTTCGGTGGCCGGCATGAGCGCTCCGGCGTCAAGAACGGTGACGAGAGGCTGGTGGTGCTGAATAGCGTGGCCAGGTCGATCATTGAAAAGCAGCGCGGTATCAGCAAGGAATGGGTTTTCCCTTACAACGGTACCGCGATGCACCGTATGAACGATTCGGCCTGGAAGAAGGCGCGGGTGAGAGCGGCGAAACTCTGGCAGGAGGAAAACCTTCGCCCCGCTCACCCAGGTTATGCATCCATAAGGATTCACGACCTCAAGCACACATTTGGCCGCCGCCTGCGTGCAGCAGGCGTAACCGAAGAAGATCGCAAGGCCCTTTTGGGGCACAAGAACGGCAGCATCACCAGCCACTACTCGGGCGCTGAACTCGGGCATCTGATCGAAGCTGCGAACATGGTATCAGCAACCGATTCCCGAGGGCCGGTTCTGACAATTTTGAAGAGGAAGCAGGCGTGAGAAAACGACAAGTCACGCAAAAGTCACGCACATGAAAAAGGCCAATGCTGTGAACATTGGCCTAAGTCATTGAATTATATGGTCGGGACGGAGTGATTCGAACACTCGACCCCTAGCACCCCATGCTAGTGCGCTACCGGACTGCGCTACGCCCCGACTAGGCGTGTTACTGGGTTCGCTTCGCAACGAAGCGATCAGGAATATACCGCAAGCTTTTGAAATGTGGAAGTATTTTAAAAGCCGGAATTACTTCTTCAAAACCACCAGCACATCTTCCAGTTCGGAGATCATCTGGCGGATCATTTGCTTGTATTGGGTGGTGTCGTCTTTGGCTTCATCACCGGACATACGCTGGCGCGCGCCGCTGATGGTGAACCCCTGGTCGTACAGCAACGCACGGATCTGTCGGATCATCAGCACATCCTGGCGCTGATAATACCGACGGTTCCCGGTGCGTTTGACGGGGTTGAGTTGAGGAAACTCCTGCTCCCAATAGCGCAGCACGTGCGGCTTTACCGCACAGAGCTCGCTGACTTCACCAATGGTGAAGTAGCGTTTGCCTGGGATGACGGGCAGCTCGTCGTTATGACTTGGTTCCAGCATAAGCCTCAACTCGGGCCTTCAACTTCTGCCCTGGACGAAAGGTGACCACACGGCGAGCCGTGATCGGGATTTCTTCTCCCGTTTTTGGATTGCGGCCAGGCCGCTGGCGTTTGTCCCGCAGGTCAAAATTGCCGAAACCGGACAATTTGACCTGTTCGTTGTCTTCAAGTGCGTGCCTGATTTCTTCAAAGAACAGCTCGACCAATTCCTTGGCCTCGCGCTTGTTCAGGCCCAGCTCTTCATACAGACGTTCCGCCATCTCAGCTTTCGTCAAAGCCCCCATACGTCACTTCCTTAACGTGGCGTTCAACCTTTGTTCGAGCGAGGTGAGGATATTTTGCGTCGTCGTATTCACCTCATCGTCATTAAGAGTGCGCGATGGATGCTGCCAGGTCAAGCCAACTGCAAGGCTTTTTCTATGCGGATCAATGCCTTTACCCTGATAGACGTCAAATAGCCTGAGGTCTGTCAGCCATTCCCCTGCATTTTCACGGATTACGTCCAGAACAGCACTGGCCGCAACACCTTGATCGGCAATCAGCGCCAGATCACGTCGTACTTCAGGGAAACGCGACAACTCGCTGAATTTAGGCATTTTGCCCGAGGCCACTTTAGCCAAGACTAGCTCAAAAACGAAGACTGGACGGTCCAGCCCCAAGGTTTTCGACAGTTCCGGGTGAATCGCGCCAACGAAGCCCACCAGGCGACCTTCACGTTCGATACGGGCGGTCTGGCCCGGGTGCAACGCCGGGTGTTTGCCAGGGGTGAAAGTGAAGGCATCCAGCGCACCGGCAAAGCCCAGCACCGCTTCCACATCGGCCTTGACGTCGAAGAAGTCGACGGTGTCGCGACCTTGTGCCCAGCCTTCCGGCAGACGGCTGCCGCAAACCACGCCAGCCAGCATCGGCTCTTGCTTCAGGCCATCCAACTGACCGACAAAACGCAGCCCGCTTTCGAACATGCGCACGCGGTCTTGTTGACGGTTCAGGTTGTGGGAAAGCGCCTTAACCAGACCCGGCCACAGCGACGAGCGCATGGCGGCCATGTCGTTGGAGATCGGGTTAGCCAGCAACAGCGGCTCGACACCCGGGTTGAACAGTTCGAATTGCTTTGGATCGATGAAGCTGTAGGTCACCGCTTCCTGATAACCACGGGCAACCAGCAGGCGACGCAGTTCCGGCAGGTGTGCACGGGCTTCGGCTTTCGGCTGCGGCGCCAGGCGCGCTTGCGGGTAACGAACCGGCAGGCGGTTGTAGCCGTACAGGCGGGCCAGTTCTTCGATCAGGTCGACTTCCAGGCTGATATCGAAGCGATGGCTTGGCACTTCTACGTGCCACTGCCCTGCTTCACCGGCCGAGATGCCGAGGCCGAGTGCCGACAGCAGGCGCTCGATTTCAACCGGCTCGATCACCAGGCCGAGCATTTGCTCAACGGCCTTGGCGCGCAGGATGATCGGTGCAACCGACGGCAGGTGCTGTTCGCTGACGGTTTCGATGATCGGGCCGGCTTCGCCGCCAGTGATTTCCAGCAGCAGGCCAGTGGCGCGCTCCATGGCTTCACGGGCCAGCTGCCAGTCCACGCCACGCTCGTAGCGGTGCGAGGCGTCGGTGTGCAGGCCGTAGGAACGGGCCTTGCCAGCGATGGCGATCTGATCGAAGAAAGCGCTTTCGAGAAAGATGTCGCGAGTGGTTGCGGACACGCCACTGTGCTCACCCCCCATCACGCCGGCAATCGCCAGGGCGCGGGAATGGTCAGCGATCACCAGGGTGTCGGCACGCAGGCTGACTTCCTGGCCGTCGAGCAGTACCAGCTTCTCGCCTTCCTCGGCCATGCGCACGCGGATGCCGCCGTTGATTTCGGCGAGATCGAAGGCGTGCAGCGGTTGGCCCAGTTCCAGCATCACGTAGTTGGTGATGTCGACGGCAGCGTCGATGCTGCGCACTTCGGAACGGCGCAGGCGCTCAACCATCCACAGCGGGGTTGGCTTGGACAGGTCGACGTTACGGATCACGCGACCCAGGTAACGTGGGCAGGCGTTGGGGGCCAGCACTTCGATCGAACGCACTTCGTCGTGCACGGCAGGTACCGCTGCAACCACCGGGCGGGTCACGGTCGCGGCGTACAGTGCGCCGACTTCACGCGCCAGGCCCGCCAGCGACAGGCAGTCGCCGCGGTTCGGGGTCAGGTCGACCTCGATGCTGGCGTCTTCCAGTTCCAGGTAGACACGGATGTCCTGGCCCACTGGCGCATCGGCCGGCAGTTCCATCAGGCCATCGTTGCCTTCACCGACCTGCAGTTCCGCCTGGGAGCACAGCATGCCGTTGGACTCAACGCCACGCAGCTTGGCCTTCTTGATCTTGAAGTCGCCTGGCAGCTCGGCACCGATCATGGCGAACGGGATTTTCAGGCCCGGGCGCACGTTTGGCGCTCCGCACACGACCTGGAAGGTTTCCGCGCCGTTGCTGACCTGGCACACACGCAACTTGTCAGCGTCCGGGTGTTGCTCGGTGCTCAGCACCTCGCCCACTACCACGCCACTGAAAACACCGGCGGCCGGCGTAACGCTATCGACCTCAAGGCCGGCCATCGACAGACGAGCAACCAGCTCGTCGCGACTTACCTGCGGGCTTACCCAGCCACGCAGCCATTGTTCACTGAATTTCATCCTGCTCTCCTAAAGATCCGTTACGACTAGCGAAATTGCGCGAGGAACCGCAAGTCGTTGTCGAAGAACAGACGCAAGTCGTTCACGCCGTAACGCAGCATGGCCAGACGTTCAACGCCCATGCCGAAGGCAAAGCCCGAGAATTCTTCCGGGTCGATCCCGGACATGCGCAGTACGTTGGGGTGAACCATGCCGCAACCCATCACTTCCAGCCAGCCGGTCTGTTTGCAGACGCGGCAGCCTTTACCGCTGCACATCACGCATTCCATATCGACTTCAGCGGATGGCTCGGTGAACGGGAAGAATGAAGGACGGAAACGTACCGCCAGCTCCTTCTCGAAGAACACCCGCAGGAATTCTTCGATGGTGCCTTTGAGGTCGGCGAAGTTGATGTCGCGATCAACCAGCAGGCCTTCGACCTGGTGGAACATCGGCGAGTGGGTGATATCGGAGTCGCTGCGATACACACGGCCTGGGCAGACGATGCGGATCGGCGGCTTCTGCGATTCCATGGTGCGGACCTGTACCGGCGAGGTATGGGTGCGCAGCAGCATGTTCGCGTTGAAATAGAAGGTGTCATGCATCGACCGGGCCGGGTGGTGGCCTGGGATGTTGAGCGCCTCGAAGTTGTGATAGTCGTCTTCAACCTCAGGGCCTTCGGCAATGCCGTAGCCGATGTGGGTGAAGAACTGCTCGATACGTTCCAGAGTCCGGGTAATCGGATGCAGGCCGCCCGAGGTCTGGCCACGGCCAGGCAGGGTCACGTCAATGGATTCGGCGGCGAGCTTGGCCGCAAGATCAGCCTCCTCGAGCGACGCCTTGCGCGCATTGAGAACCTCTGTAACACGCTCCTTGGCCACGTTGATCAGCGCACCGACTTGCGGACGCTCTTCAGCCGGCAAATTCCCCAGGGTCTTCATCACCTGAGTCAATTCACCCTTTTTGCCAAGGTAGTGAACCCGGATTTGCTCCAGGGCATTGATATCTTCTGCGCTTTGCACAGCCTCTAGTGCTTGAGAGACCAGCGCATCCAGGTTTTCCATGTACAGACTCCAGATACAAAATAGGGGAAGAGCTTGAAGGCTCTTCCCCTATTTAAGACGTTTAACACCGTGGGCCGCGGAAGCGACCCAGGGTGACTGTCGGGGGTACTTAAGCCAAGGTGGCTTTAGCTTTCTCGACAATCGCAGCAAACGCCGCTTTTTCGTTCACTGCCAGATCAGCCAGAACCTTACGGTCGATCTCGATGGACGCTTTTTTCAGGCCAGCGATGAAACGGCTGTAGGACAGACCGTTAACACGTGCACCAGCGTTGATACGAGCGATCCACAGAGCGCGGAACTGACGTTTTTTCTGACGACGGTCACGGTAGGCGTATTGGCCAGCCTTGATAACCGCTTGCTTGGCAACACGGAATACGCGTGAACGCGCGCCGTAGTAGCCTTTAGCAAGTTTCAGAATTTTCTTGTGGCGCTTACGCGCCATGACGCCACGCTTTACACGAGCCATGAGTTACTTCCTCTATTCTTGACTAAAATTAACGAAGGCGCAGCATGCGCTCGACTTTTGCCACGTCAGACGGATGCAGCAAGCTGCTACCGCGCAGTTGACGCTTACGCTTGGTCGACATTTTAGTCAGGATGTGGCTCTTGAAAGCGTGCTTGTGCTTGATACCGTTAGCAGTTTTCAGAAACCGCTTAGCAGCACCACTTTTAGTTTTCATCTTTGGCATGTTCGGTACTCCGCATTCAGTTGATAAACATAATCAGAAGGCCTGCCGTGCCCTATTGATTACTTCTTCTTTTTCGGGGCGATGACCATAATAAGCTGGCGTCCTTCCATCTTAGGATGCTGTTCGACCGAACCGTACTCGAGCAGGTCAGCTTCAACCCGCTTGAGGAGTTCCATCCCCAGCTCCTGGTGGGCCATCTCACGGCCGCGGAATCGCAAGGATACCTTGGCCCTGTCCCCATCACTCAGGAAACGTACCAGGTTGCGCAGTTTTACCTGGTAATCCCCTTCCTCCGTCCCTGGACGAAACTTGATTTCTTTTACTTGAATCTGCTTCTGGTTCTTCTTCGCCGCGGCAATCTGCTTCTTCTTCTCGAAGATCGACTTGCCGTAGTCCATCACCCGGCAAACGGGTGGGATTGCGTCGGCGGAGATTTCCACCAGGTCCAATTTGGACTCTTCAGCAATACGAAGCGCTTCATCAATCGAGACGATGCCAATCTGCTCGCCGTCAGCGCCAATTAACCGAACCTCGCGTGCCGAGATATTCTCGTTGATCGGGGCTTTCGGTGCAGCTCGTTTATCTTGTCTCATTTCACGCTTAATAATAATTACTCCGAATCTGGGCGACCACGCCGGGAAACCGCTTGCGCGAGGAACTCAGCGAACTGGGCGACGGGCATCGAGCCCAGGTCAGCACCTTCACGAGTACGCACAGCGACAGTCTGCATCTCGACTTCCCGATCTCCGATAACCAAAAGATAGGGAACCTTGAGCAAAGTATGCTCGCGGATTTTAAAGCCGATCTTTTCATTTCTCAAGTCGGACTTGGCACGAAATCCGCTTTCATTGAGAGTTTTTTCAACTTCAGCGGCAAAATCTGCCTGTTTATCAGTGATATTCATGATCACTGCCTGGGTCGGAGCCAGCCACGCAGGGAATGCACCCTCGTAGTGCTCGATCAGGATCCCGACGAACCGTTCGAACGAGCCGAGGATCGCCCGGTGCAGCATAACCGGGTGCTTACGGCTGTTGTCTTCGGAGACGTATTCGGCTCCCAGACGGATCGGCAGGTTAAAATCGAGCTGCAGGGTACCACACTGCCAGACGCGACCAAGGCAATCTTTCAGCGAGAACTCGATCTTCGGACCGTAGAACGCGCCCTCGCCCGGCTGCAAGTCGTACGCAAGCCCCGCACTGTCCAGCGCTGCGGCCAGTGCAGCTTCGGCGCGATCCCACAGTTCGTCGGAACCGACGCGTTTTTCCGGACGAGTGGACAGCTTCATCTCGACTTCGGTGAAACCGAAATCGCGGTACACGTCCATGGTCAGCTTGATGAATGCAGCGGATTCGGCCTGCATCTGCTCTTCGGTGCAGAAGATGTGGGCGTCATCCTGAGTGAAGCCGCGCACGCGCATGATGCCGTGCAGTGCACCCGATGGCTCGTTACGGTGGCAGGCACCGAACTCGGCCAGGCGCATCGGCAACTCGCGGTAGCTCTTCAGGCCCTGGTTGAACACCTGTACGTGGCACGGGCAGTTCATCGGCTTGATGGCGTAGTCGCGGTTTTCCGACTGGGTGGTGAACATGTTGTCGGCGTAGTTGGCCCAGTGCCCGGATTTCTCCCACAGGCTGCGGTCAACGACTTGCGGCGTCTTGATCTCCAGGTAGCCGTTGTCGCGCTGAACCTTGCGCATGTACTGCTCGAGCACCTGGTACAGGGTCCAGCCGTTCGGGTGCCAGAACACCATGCCCGGCGCTTCTTCCTGGAGGTGGAACAGGTTCAGGCGCTTGCCGATCTTGCGATGGTCGCGTTTTTCGGCTTCTTCGATGCGCTGGATGTAGGCCGCCAGCTGCTTCTTGTCAGCCCAGGCAGTGCCGTAGATCCGCTGCAACTGTTCGTTCTTCGCGTCACCGCGCCAGTAGGCACCGGACAGCTTGGTCAGCTTGAACGACTTGAGGAAGCGTGTGTTCGGCACGTGCGGGCCACGGCACATGTCGACATATTCTTCGTGGTAATACAGGCCCATGGCCTGCTCGTCCGGCATGTCTTCCACCAGGCGCAGCTTGTAGTCTTCGCCGCGGGCGGTGAACACGTCGATCACTTCGGCACGCGGAGTGACTTTCTTGATGACGTCGTAATCTTTTTCGATCAGCGCGTGCATGCGCTGTTCGATAGCCGCCAGGTCGTCCGGGGTGAAAGGACGCTCGTAGGCGATGTCGTAATAGAAGCCTTCGTCGATGACCGGGCCGATGACCATCTTCGCGGTTGGGTACAGCTGCTTGACCGCATGGCCAATCAGGTGCGCGCAAGAGTGGCGAATGATCTCCAGCCCCTCTTGATCCTTGGGCGTGATGATTTGCAGGCTGGCATCGCCGGTGATCAGGTCGCTGGCGTCAACCAGCTTGCCGTCGACCTTGCCGGCCACGGTGGCCTTGGCCAGGCCGGCACCAATGGATGCGGCGACCTCGGCTACGGAAACCGAATGATCGAATGAACGTTGACTGCCGTCGGGAAGAGTAATAGTTGGCATGGCGCCTCCTCTCCTAGTGGTGACCCCTACCAAAGGTCACGTGGGTTGGGATGAGCCAGTACAAGATCCAATACCAGGCCGTTCAGTGATGAACGCCTGCCTTACAGCGGCAGGAGCCTTTCGGCCAACCGATAATCGAACCAGAGTGACTGGAGTTAAACAAAAAAGACCTTGGCAAGGCGGCATAGGGCGCGCCGGAAAATAGCCAAGCGGAGGAT
Organism: Pseudomonas sp. C6002; assembly: GCF_013385805.1. Classification (NCBI taxonomy): domain Bacteria; kingdom Pseudomonadati; phylum Pseudomonadota; class Gammaproteobacteria; order Pseudomonadales; family Pseudomonadaceae; genus Pseudomonas; species Pseudomonas sp. C6002. The sequence continues at coordinate 126,672 of NZ_JACAPH010000021.1, forward strand.
GCTAGCACAGATGAACGGTCATGGCGCCGAAGCCGCTTCACGAAACGAAAATTCCCGGCTTTTAAGGGCAAAAGTGAACTTGAACTGTACGGCAGCCCTCAAACACACCGAGAATCGCCGTTCGTCCACGACTCCAGGAGCATTTGATTATGCGTTTTACCTCGACTTTCGCCCTTGCTGCATCCCTGACCCTCATGTCCCTGGGTGCGCACGCCGCAGCCCCGTCGAACTGGCCTGCCGGTGCGCGGGACAGCTTCATCAAGGATTGCAGCGCAGCCGCCCAGCAAAGTGTTGATGCCAAAACCGCCAAAGACCACTGTGAATGTGGCGCGGACAAAATCAATGCCGAATTGAGCAGTGCCGAAATCAAGGAACTCATGACCAACCAGAACGCAGATCCTGCGCTCAAGACCAAAGCTGTGACGGCTATTTCGTCCTGCAAAGTCGTGAAGAAAAAGTAATTTTTACACCCTGCCAGACCGGCTGAAGGACCAGAAATCGCCATGAAAACTGCCATTTCTCACAAATTACGCAGCTTTTACGGCTTTTTTTAACAGCTGATATTTCGCCTGAAAGCCCCGTAGATCGGGGCTTTCAGCCAACCAAGGCATGAAACACAACGCGATTGATTAGCAAACAATGCCTTGGGGGGGCTCCCAAGCCGAACATTTCGACTATGATAGCTCGGTGTGCCCAGTTGGCCTGAGCAGCACAGCACTACTGAAAATATATGTTTCTTGGAGATACACCATGTCTAATCGCCAAACCGGCACCGTTAAATGGTTCAACGATGAAAAAGGCTTCGGCTTCATCACTCCTCAAGGTGGCGGTGACGACCTGTTCGTACACTTCAAAGCTATCGAAAGCGACGGTTTCAAAAGCCTGAAAGAAGGCCAAACCGTTTCCTTCGTGGCTGAGAAAGGCCAAAAGGGTATGCAAGCTGCACAGGTTCGCCCAGAGTAATTCTGCGCCGAACTAAAAAAACCCCGTCCATGTGACGGGGTTTTTTATGGCCTGGAGAAAAGCGCTGGAGCAATCAGCCGCAATTGACCCGATTGATCACAAGGTTGTCATCGGTATTGAGGTTCAGGCGATCGGAGCGGTATTCCAGCGTGACCATGTCATCTGGCTTGAGAATGCGTGCGTTCTGCGCTCCGGCGCGGCTACGGGCCTGTTCCAGCAATTGTGGCGAAGCTTTCTGGCCGATTGCGAACTCGGCAGCCTTCGCCTCACAGCGGCTATGACCAGCATCGGTCACAGCAGTGTCTTTGGCTGGCTCAGAGGTACCCGGGGTGCTGCAACCCGACAAGGCGAGCGCAGCCAACAAAGTACCGAATGATGCGAGCTTCCAAGGCATGAAGCCTCCTTTGAGAAAAAATGGACAGAGATCGTGCGACCGTGGTTTGGCCGATTGGTTTCAGAATTGTCACAATTGGCTGTGGGCCAGTCTGCCTGAGTCGACACCGGGCGCTGGCGAATCAATCGTCACCAGATATGAACGCACTCAGTAGATGTCGATGTAATCAAACGGCGGGGTTGGCCAATTCTGCTTGAGCGCGTTGAAAATCTGCATCACCCACACCTCGTCGCTGGCTGCGACGTTGCCGACATAACCCGAACCCGCCGCCCAGGTCTCCAGGCGAAACAGAAGGCCGTCGATATCGACGCCACCCACCACGCCCGAAGAAATGTAGGCAATGCCGGCCTTGGTAACGCGCAATTGGGTGTGAACGTTGTCACTGGCGGACGCAAGCAGCTGCCGCACAGCGTCCAGCGTCAGGTTGACGGGGTTGTTCAAGTCGATCTGCACGCGGTTTGCCCTGGCAATTAAACAAGCGGACAGTGTCGCACAGCCCTCCCCTCATGCCTAAGTAGCAGTGCCAAACACGGCGCAAAATGGTTAACTCCACACGCAGAACGCACTAACCGCCTTTCAGCCTCGCGAGACACCCATGACCATCGTCACGATCCACGCCGACATCAAAGCCAAGTGGCCCCAAGGGCAAAGCTCCTATAGCCCGGGCAGCCCGGAGGAGTTGGCAATCATCGGTATCGACCTGCTGGTCAAGGAACTGGGCACACAGGCCGCGCAGGCATTCATCGGCCAGGTATTCGAGAAATACCCGGCCGATCACATGGGGGCGCCAGACCCCGAGCGCGAATAAGACCCGGCCGACGAACGTCGACCGGCAGGCTGTTTACTTCAGGCGACCAAGGCGTTCGGTCAGCAGATCGAAGAAGCCCTGGGCATCGCCATTTTCAACCCAGAACGCGTTCTTCGGTTGTTTCAGGCCATCGTACCAGTCGACGATGGTCTGGCCGAAGGTCGGGCCTTCACGGCTGTCCACCACCACGTTGACCTCACGGCCGCTGAACAGCGCAGGCTTGAGCAGGTAGGCAATGACGGTAGCGTCATGCACCGGGCCGCCCGGGATGCCGTAGTGCTCCATGTCGCCCTTGACGTATTCATTGAGAATATCGCCCACCACCTTGCTCGCGTTGTTGTTCAGCGCAGCGATTTGCTTCAGGCGTGCGTCGCTGGTCAGGACCTTGTGGGTCACGTCCAACGGCAGGTAGGTCAGCTTGACGCCGCTCTTGAGCACGATCTCGGCCGCGATCGGGTCGGCGAACAGGTTGAACTCGGCCACCGGCGTGATATTGCCGCCGTTGAAGTGCGCGCCGCCCATCACCACCACTTCCTTGATGCCTTGAGTGATCTCCGGCGCCTGGGTCAATGCCAGCGCCAGGTTGGTCTGCGGACCGAGCATGGCGATGGTGATGCTGTGGGGCTTGGCGGTGCTGAGGGTCTTGATCAGGTAATCAACGGCATTGCCTTCGGCCAGGCCTTTTTTCGGCTCATGCACGGTGACGCCGGAGATACCTTCCTTGCCATGGATGTTTTCAGCGTAGATCGGCGTGCGCAGCATCGGTTTCGGTGCACCGGCATATACCGGGATGTCCTCGCGCCCTGCCCATTCGCGGGCCAGGCGTGCGTTGCGGGAGGTCTTGTCGAGGCGCACGTTACCGGCAACGGTGGTCAGCGCGCGGATCTGCAGTTCATCGGGCGAAGCCATGGCGAACAGCAAGGCAACCACGTCGTCGGCACCGGGGTCGGTGTCGATGATCAGGTCGATTTTTTCCGCCGCGTGGGCGCTTGCAGCAGTTAGCACGGACAAAAGCAGCACACTCCGGAACAGGTGTCGCAGGGCTTGGGTACCACGTTGCATGACGCACTCCTTGTCGTTGGGGAATTCTAGAACGTTACGCCGGAAACCAGCGCGATATTGCAGTAGGGCTGGCACTCGCCGGTGCGCACCACCGCCCTCGCCTTGCGGCTGAGCTGCTTGAACTCTTCATGGCTGACCAGGCGGCGCTCGCCGAGGGCGGCCTGTTCGGTCAGGGTATTGAGATCCGCCAGGGCCGGCGGTTGCTTGAGCAGGATTTCTTCCGCGAGCACGTGGCTTTCCACCTGCATCTCGCTGAGAACGATGCGCAAGGTACTGACGAAATCCGGAATGCCTTTGGTCAGCGCCAGGTCGATCAGCTCGACACCCGGCGGCACCGGCAAGCCGGCATCACCGATCACCAGAATGTCGCCATGGCCAAGGGATGCGATCACCCGCGACAGCGCGATATTGAGCAAGGGAGTCTTTTTCATGAGGGCACAAAACCTTGGACGTCATGCAATGTGGGAATAGAGGGTTGCGCACCCGCGCGGGTCACGGACAGCGCGGCGGCTACCTGGCCGAAACGAATGGCCTCGGCCTCGCTCCTGCCGTTGGCCAGCGCGGCTGCGAAACCGCCGACGAAGGTGTCACCGGCAGCCGTGGTATCGACCGCCTTGACCTTGGGCGCGACCAGGTGCTCGAAGCCTTGGCCATCGGCAAACAACGCGCCTTCGGAGCCGAGGGTAATGATCACTTTGCCAGCACCGGCCTTGATCAGGCGTGTGGCGGCGGCCTTGGCGCTGTCCAGCGAGTCGACCACCACGCCGCTCAAGGCCGAGGCTTCGCTTTCATTGGGAATCAGGTAGTCGATGGCGGCGTACCAATCCTCGGGCAGCGGACCACTGGCCGGCGCCGGGTTCAGGATCACCGTCTTGCCCAGCTCGCGACCGCGCTTGAGGGCATGGCCGACAGTCTCCATCGGCGTCTCAAGCTGGCAGACGATCACGTCGGCAGCCTGCAGCACGCTGTCAACTGTCTGCAGTCTGGCCGGGGTCAGCTCGCCGTTGCTGCCGGCAACGATGACGATCGCATTCTGGCTGCTGTCATCCACCACGATCAGCGCCACGCCGCTGGAACCGTCGACGGTGCTGACGGCCTGGCAATCAATGCCCTCCACCAGCAACGCGTCGCGCAATTGCGCGCCATAGGCATCGGTGCCCACGCAGCCGACCATGGCGACCTCAGCCCCGAGGCGCGCCGAAGCGACCGCCTGGTTCGCGCCCTTGCCGCCGGGAACGGTGGAGAACGATTGGCCGATCAGGGTTTCACCGGCGCGGGGCAGCCGACTGGCCCGGGTGACCAGGTCCATGTTCAGGCTGCCTATTACCACTACTTTTGCTGGCATACATCAATACTCATCAATTCGGTTCAGCGGTATTGGGCAAACACACCGGCCAACGGCGCCGTCGACTCGCGCAGGACAATACTCGGCGTCACGATGCGTTGATCGATCGGCAATTGGGGTGTCGCAATTCGTCGCAGTAAAAGCTCGGCCGCCATCTCTCCCAGCTGCAGGATCGACTGGCCCACGGTGGTCAGCGCCGGGTACACGTACTGGCTCATCTGGATATCATCAAACCCGATCACCGACAGCTCACCGGGCACCCGGATATTACGTTCGGCAGCGGCGCGCAAGACGCCGAAGCCAATCATGTCGTTGCCGGCAAAAATCGCGCTGGGGGGATTATCCGCCAGCAATTGCGCCGCGGCCGCGTAACCACCGGTACTGGTGAAATCACTTTCCAGCACACGGCCGGCCGGCACTTCGAGCCCCGCCTCGGCCAGGGCGCGGTAGTAACCCGCCATCCGCATTTGCGCCACGCGGGTATGACTCGGGCCACCAATGCAGGCAATGTCGCGATGACCCAGATCGAGCAAGTGCCGGGTCGCCAGGTAAGCGCCCTGTTCATGGTCGATGCGCACCAGGTCGACATCAATCCCGTCCAGTGCACGGTCGACGATGACCATCGGCGTGCGTACCGCCTTGAGGCCTGTCGCCAGGCCGCTGTCGTCGCCGCCCACCGAGGTCACGATCAAGCCGTCGATGCGTTTTTCCAGCAGCACCCTCAGGTAGCTGCGCTGCTTTTCGGCATTATCGTCGGAGTTGCAGAGGATCACGCAATAGCCGTTACGCTCGCAGTAATCCTCGATGCCCCGGGCCAGTTCCGCAAAATACGGGTTGAGGCTGTTGGGCACCAACAGGCCGATGGTGGCTGTGGTCTTGGCCTTCAGCGAGCGCGCGACCGCACTGGGCACATAGTCGAGCTGCTTGATGGCCGCCTCGACCTTGATCCGTACCGGCTCGCTGACCGGGCGCGTCTTGTTCACCACATGAGACACCGTGGTGTAGGAAATCCCCGCCAGCGCGGCCACATCCTTGATCGTTGCCATGGCTCAGGCTCGCCGACTGGCGCGCTGGCTGCGGTAAGTATCGAGCACCACCGCGATCACGATCACGGCACCGGTGATGATACGTTTGGTCGGCTCGGTGGCGCCAATCTGCGCCAGCCCTGCCGCCAGTACCGAGATGATCAGCACGCCGAAGAAGGTACTGATGACCGAGCCACGCCCGCCCATCAGGCTGGTGCCACCGATCACTACCGCAGCGATCACTTGCAGCTCCAGGCCGGAACCGGCGTTGGGATCGGCCGCTTCCAGGCGCGAAATCTGGAACAGCGCCGCCACACCCGCCAGCAGGCCCATCAGGCTGAACACCAGGATCTTGTAGGGCTTGGGATTGATACCCGCCAGGCGCACGGCCTCTTCGTTGGTGCCGATGCCGATCAGGTAGCGACCGAACACGGTACGGGTCAGCACCAGCTGCGCGGCGATGATCACCAGCAACGCGATGATGAACGAAGGTGAAATGCCGAAGGCCACCGGGTTGGACAGCCAGGCAAACGAATCACCGATGTATGCGGTACGCGAGCCGGTCATCTGGTACGCCACGCCGCGCGCCATTTCCAGCACGCCGAGGGACACGATGAACGACGGGATCCGCCAGGCCACTGTGATCGAACCGGTAATGGTCCCGGCCAACGCGGCGCAGCCCATGCCCAGCACGGCTGCCGGCAACACACTCCAGCCCCAGCCGAGAATCGCCACGCTGACGGCCGATGCGGCCAGGGCCAGCACGGAGCCTACCGACAGGTCGATGCCGCCGATGATCAGCACGAAGGTCATGCCGACCGCCAACACCATCAGGTCGGGAATCTGGTTGGCCAGGGTGCTGAAGGTGTCGTACGAGAGGAAGTGGTCGCTCAGGAACGAGAACAGCGCAATCATCGCCAGCAAGGCGCCGGCCAGGCCCAGGTAGGTGCCCAGGCCATAGAAGTTGCCGCCACGTTTTGCGGGGGAGGAAGTGGTTTTCATGGGGTATTCCTAGGCGCTGCGTCGTTGAGCAGCGCATCACGTTTCTGATAGCCGGCAAAAGCAGCGGCAAGCAATTCGTCCTGGGTCCAGCTGTCGCGCTCGAAGGTCTCGATCAGGCGCCCGGCGGAAAGTACGCCGATGCGGTCGCAGATCAGCATCAACTCACGCAGGTCGCTGGACACCACCACCAGCGCCTTGCCCTGGCGGGTCAGGTCGCCGAGCAACGCATAGATATCGAATTTGGCGCCGACGTCGATGCCTCGGGTCGGTTCATCGAACAGCATCACCGCGCAATCGCGCTCCAGCCAGCGGCCAATCACCACCTTCTGCTGGTTGCCACCCGACAGCTCGGACACCAGTTGCGCCGGACTGGAACTGCGGATACGCATGGCGTCGACCTGGCGCTTGGCCAAGGCCGTTTCGTCACGACTGTTCACCAGGCCACCGCTGGACACCTTCGGCATGTTGCCCAAGGCAATGTTGGCGCCGATGGATTGGGTCAGCAGCAGGCCTTCGCCCTTGCGGTCTTCGGTGATCAGGGCGATGCCATGGCCAACCGCGTCGACGGGCGAGCGAATGCTGACGACTTGCGCAGGTGTGCCCAGGGCCACGGTGCCGCTGTCGGCCAGGTCGGCGCCGAAGATCAGGCGCAGCAATTCCGTACGACCCGCACCGATCAGGCCGGAGATGCCGTAGATTTCGCCGGCACGCACTTCAAACGACACGTCGCGGACCTTGTCCGAGCGGGTCAGGCCTTTTACCGTCAACAGCGGCGCGCCGATGGTGCGCGGGCCCAGGTCGATTTTCTCGCCCAGTTCGCGGCCCACCATCAGCGTGACCAGTTGCTCACTGTTGTAGTTGGCCATCGGCTCGACACACACCAGCTTGCCGTCACGCAGCACCGCAATGCGCTGGGCAACCCGGGCCAGTTCTTCGAGCCGGTGGGAAATATAGATAATCGCCACGCCCCGGGCCTGCAGGCGGGTGATTTGTTCGAACAGCATCTCGACTTCACGGGCGGTCAGCATCGCCGTAGGTTCATCGAGGATCAGTACGTGGCAGTCGCCAATCAGGTTGCGGGCGATCTCGACCATCTGTTGGTGGCCGATGCCGAGGCTGCCGACCAGGGTGTCCGGGTCGATAGCGTCCAGGCCGACCTGGGCCATGGCTTCAATGGCGGCCTTGCGCAGTTGCTTGCGGCTGATCCAGCCACCGTGGCTGGGCAGGTTATCGAGGAACAGGTTTTCAGCGACCGTCAGGGTTGGCAGCAGGTTAAGCTCCTGCATGACCATGCGGATGCCCTGCTCTTCAGCCTGGGTCCGGCTGCCTGGCGTGTAGGCCTGGCCATTGAACTGCATCTGGCCGTCGGTCGGGGTGACCAGCCCGCCGATGATTTTCGACAGGGTGCTTTTCCCCGCGCCATTCTCACCGGTAAGCGCCAACACCTCCCCACGATTGAGCGTCAGGGTGATGTCGGACAGAACCGGTTGGGCATAGGTCTTGCCGATACCGCTGACCGAGAGGACAGCGTTCGGTGCGGAAGATGACATAGGAACGTCTCCAGGCGTCCGCTCGGGTGAGCGGACGCTGTTTTGTGCTGCCGGGGAATTACTTCTTGAGGATGAGTTCGACCGGGGTTTCGATCATGCCATCCACGGCATCGACTTTTTCACCCTTGACCAGCTTCAGTGCGTTCTGAATACCGAAAACGGCTTGCTGGGCAGCAGCCTGGTCGGCGGTGGCCAGGACACGGCCGTCCTGCAGCATCGGCTTGATGGCCTCGATGTTGTCGTAGCCTACGACCAGCACCTTGCCAGCCTTGCCGGCGCCACGTACGGCGGATACTGCGCCCAGTGCCATGTTGTCGTTACCGGCCAGCAGTGCCTTGATGTTCGGGTTTGCCTGGAGCATGGCAGCGGCAATCGCGTTGCCCTTGTCGATTTCCCACTCACCGGATTGGGTGGAGACGATCTTCATGCCGGCGGCATCCATCGCGTCCTTGAAGCCAGCGGTACGCTGCTGGGCGTTGGTGGTGGTGGACACACCTTCGATGATGCCAACCTGGTCACCCTTGGTGAGGTGCTTGGCCAGTTCTTCACCGACCAGGCGCGCGCCCTTGCGGTTGTCTGGACCTACGAACGGGATATCAAGGTTTTTGCTTTTCAGTACATCCACATCAAGACGGTTGTCGATATTGACGATCTTGATGCCTTTGTCGGAGGCCTTTTTCAGCACGGTGACCAAGGCTTTCGAATCGGCGGGAGCAATGACGATCGCGTCAACCTTGGACAGGATCATCTGATTGACGATATCGATCTGTGCACTGGTATCGGTTTCGTTCTTGATCCCGTTGGTGATCATGTCGAAGTCGGCGGCGTGGGCTTTCTGGTATTCCTTGGCACCGTCCTGCATGGTGACGAAGAATTCGTTGGCGAGGGATTTCATGACCAGGCCGACCTTGGGTTTGGCGGCGGTCTCGGCAGCAAATGCAGAGGAAAGAGGCAGGGCAGCGGATGCGGCAGCAAGCACAGCGACAGCAAGAAGACGTCCAGCAAATGGCAGCTTCATGGGTTCACTCCGATCTTATGATTATTGTGAGCAACGCTTGCACCGAAGAACGCTTCGGCAGCCAACCCACCCGGGCGGCTGATACGAGCTTTCACGACACTCGAGGAGCACCCCGTGAAACATCTCGCAAACGTTTGCGTTAGGTCAAACTATGAGAAGCTTGTCGAGATTTGTCAACGGGAGAAAACTGCCTTTTGTTGAATCCGCTTTACGCCCTGCCCTCGAAGCCATCCGGTACCCCCTTTAAACATCCGCGTTGCTGGATCGTTCTCTGAAACGACAGGTCGCGGCGTGCCTCCTGCGTTTAAAACCAAACTTTTCCGTCATCCTTTTCGGACAACCGAACACCCGCGCACCGCTTTGTTCGGAAAGCCGGACAGAAGACCAAGCCATTTACTTACAAATCAAACAAATATAGATATAAATCAATAGGTTAAATTCTATTGCCAAACAAAATCCCGCTGGTACAAATCCTGCTCTTACTCAGCACCTCGTGGCGTTCAGAACCGCCCGGGTGTTTCTAGATGAACCTGCATCAGCACTCATCAAAACTAGAGAGAAGAATAATGAAATCTGCGTTGAAAACTTTCGTACCGGGCGCGTTAGCCCTCCTGCTGTTGTTCCCCGTTGCCGCTCAGGCAAAAGAAGCTGAAACCCAGCAAAAACTGTCCAACGTGGTGATCCTTGCCACCGGCGGCACCATCGCCGGCGCCGGCGCCAGCGCGGCCAACAGTGCGACCTACCAGGCCGCCAAGGTCGGCATCGAACAATTGATCGCCGGTGTTCCTGAGCTTAGCCAGATCGCCAATGTCCGCGGCGAACAAGTATTGCAAATTGCCTCCGAAAGCATCACCAACGAAAACCTCCTGCAACTGGGTCGTCGTGTCGCCGAACTGGCCGACAGCAAGGACGTCGACGGCATCGTGATCACCCACGGTACCGACACCCTGGAAGAGACTGCCTACTTCCTCAACCTGGTGGAAAAGACCGACAAGCCAATCGTCGTGGTCGGCTCGATGCGCCCAGGCACTGCCATGTCGGCTGATGGCATGCTCAACCTGTACAACGCCGTTGCCGTCGCCGGCAGCAAGGACGCCCGCGGCAAAGGCGTACTGGTGACCATGAACGACGAGATCCAGTCGGGTCGCGACGTCAGCAAGATGATCAACATCAAGACTGAAGCGTTCAAGAGCCCATGGGGCCCGCTGGGCATGGTGGTAGAAGGCAAATCCTACTGGTTCCGCCTGCCAGCCAAGCGTCACACCATGAACTCGGAATTCGACATCAAGACCATCAAAAGCCTGCCGGACGTCGAAATCGCCTATTCCTATGGCAACGTAAGCGACACCGCCTACAAGGCTCTGGCCCAGGCCGGCGCGAAAGCCATCATCCACGCCGGTACCGGCAATGGTTCGGTGTCGTCCAAGGTGGTGCCTGCCCTGCAGGAACTGCGCAAGCAAGGCGTACAGATCATTCGCTCTTCCCACGTGAATGCCGGTGGTTTCGTTCTGCGTAACGCCGAACAACCAGACGACAAATACGACTGGGTAGTTGCCCATGACCTGAACCCGCAGAAAGCCCGCATCCTGGCCATGGTCGCCCTGACCAAGACCCAGGACAGCAAGGAACTGCAACGGATGTTCTGGGAATATTGATCGCTCCCGGGCCCGGCCGGCAACGGTTGGGCCATCCCGCTCGTGGCGTACCGCGAGCGGGTCTGATTTCCCCCGCTTTATCCCCCGCGCAAAAAAACCTTTGAAAAACAAAGCGTTCCTACACAAAATCGGCAAAACCACTGTCAGAAGAACTTCTTGAATTTTAAGCAGTTGCGAAATTGCCCACAGTTAAATACTGTATGCACGTACAGCCTAATAAGGAATACTCCGTGGCAAAGCCTTCTTCCGCAGCACCCGCAGCGCCTGACGCCTATCAACGCCTGGCCGTTCGCGTGCAAAAAATCATCAATTCCACCAACGCCCAGAAGAACAAGGCGGCGTTGATCTTCCGTTTGCCGGAGGAACCGGAAGACGAGTGGGCACGACTACTGGAGGAAATCGCAGAAAACGACAACGTCACCCTCGCCTATCGCGATGACGGTGGCGTGCAGATTTTCTGGGTTGTGCCGAAGGAAGATTGAGTCAATGAGTGTCCGTTTTATCAGTGTGTTGTTCGTGTTTTTTGCTGTCACCGCTCACGCCCAAGCCCCCAGGACGTTCAGCGAAGCCAAGAAAATCGCCTGGAAACTGTATGAACCGCAATCCACAGAGTTCTATTGCGGCTGCAAATACAACGGCAACCGGGTAGACCTGAAAGCCTGCGGCTATATCCCGCGCAAAAACGCCAACCGGGCGGCACGTATTGAATGGGAACACATTGTTCCGGCCTGGCAGATCGGCCATCAGCGCCAGTGCTGGCAGGATGGCGGGCGCAAGAACTGCACCCGCAAGGACGCGGTCTACAAGCGGGCCGAAGCCGACCTGCACAACCTGGTGCCGAGCATCGGCGAGGTGAATGGCGACCGAAACAATTTCAGTTTTGGCTGGCTGCCGGTACAAAGCGGCCAATATGGATCATGCCTGACCCAGGTGGACTTCAAGGCCAAGAAGGTCATGCCCCGCCCTTCCATTCGCGGCATGATCGCCCGAACGTATTTCTATATGAGTAAGCAGTATGGCCTGCGCCTGTCGAAACAGGATCGCCAGCTGTATGAAGCCTGGAACAAGACCTACCCGGTACAGCCCTGGGAACGCCAGCGCAATCAAACCGTGGCGTGCGTGATGGGGCGCGGCAATGAATTTGTCGGCCCGGTGAACTTGAAAGCCTGCGGCTGAACGAAAAAAGCGGGAGCGCCATGGCCTCCCGCTTGTCGACTCTTTACTGCGCAACCTTGTGTTCGATGACCTCGGACACCGTGTCATTCTTCTTCGCAGTGGCCAGTTTCTCGGTCAACTGCGCTTGTTTCGCCTCGGCCTCGGCCTTGGTGCTGAATGGGCCCAGCAGCACCTGGTCCTTACCGTCTTCCTTCGCCAGATAGAAACTGAAGCCGTGTTCCAGCAACCACGCGGTCAGGTCAGTCATCGCCTGCAGCTTGTGATCCGGCGGCCCCACCCATACATCCCATTCTTGAGAGGCGATCGCGCCGACCGCAGGTTGCGCCTGGGCGGGCGCCTCGGCAACGGCAGGCCTGGCCTTGGGGGCGTCGACACTTTTACCTTCACCGCAACCGGCCAATGCCAACACCGCAATTGCCATCGCTACTTTACGCACTACCCTGCTCCTTAGAGGATCAAAGAGGCGACTTTATCATTCACTGTCTATTCTGGCCGTCATAAACGTTGGCTTAAACAATGCGAATGATGTATCGCAGACCTGTATGATGGCGGCATGGGAATTAATGCCGCCTCTATGCGTCCTAAAAGAGGCAGCCACAGGGAAGCGCTTCGCAGTAAGCTACACACATCCGACATCTGCCCTGTCTGAAACATGTGTCCTTCAAAGCAATCAAGGAGAAGTCCATGCTGATACTCACCCGCAAAGTCGGTGAAAGCATAAACATCGGTGATGACATCACGATCACCATCCTGGGCGTTAGCGGCCAGCAAGTAAGAATCGGCATCAATGCTCCAAAGGACGTTGCCGTGCATCGCGAGGAGATCTACCAACGTATCCAGGCGGGCCTGACGGCTCCGGATAAAAACCAGACACCTTGAAGCGCCTCCAGTAGCCAGCCCTTTCGTTCACTGTAACGGCTGGCGAAAACCTCTTTCAGCCTGTTCGCGGCTTCCCGCGGCCAGCGCGCCCTATTCCCTTGTTCCAGCGTCAGGCCAGCGTCATCCCAGGCCGACACCGCGTGCCATGCCACTCGCTGCAATCATCATCAGCACCAGCAGTAACGCCTGCACATGGCTGATGCGCGCAAAAAGACCTGCCTTGTGCAAATCGAGGCGCGTGCCACGCGCCAACGCGATGCGCCATTTGATAAAGCGAATCATCGGCGCGAGCTCCAGTAACAAAATTAATACAAGCAGCGTCATCTTCACGTGAAACAACGGCTGGTGCAGGTAATAATCACTGCCCTTTTCGTAGCCGCCGAAGGCCCGCAGGCCACCGGTTACCAATAACACCAGGGCACTGATTCCCCAGATGTTGTCCGCGATCAATACGCGGCGCAGGGTGGATGGGTCACTATCAGATACACCGCGCAATGCCTTGCCACGCGCAAGCACGGCCGACAAAGCCATGGCGAATGCCAGTAAATGGACTGCTGCAAGAAACCACTGAACCAACATAAGGCGTACTCCCTTTTGTATGACACATGGCAGGAACACTTCTCAGTAATAGTCGCTGGCTGCGTTCAACGCATGAAACAGCCTGCAAACAAAGGGAACTTGTGGAGTTTTCCAGGGCCGAATCTCGTGACAAATCCCCTACAGTCTGCAGCGCGCCAAGGAGCACGTTGATGAGGCGTACCGTTAAACAGCCTTACTTATCCAAGTCTTGGTTGATTGTCACGCTGATCAGCGTGGCGTTTGTGGCGCTGGAGTATGGCCTCAAGTTCGAAATCGAAGGCTCCTCCGACAAAGCCTACTCATGGCTGGACCTGACGCTGTTCCTGAGCGCGTACTTGTTTTTCTTCTGCCTCAAGCCCATTCAGGTCGCCGTCCATCGCAGACTGTGCCGGCGCGCGCCTCACAGTGATCGCCGCAAAGCCTCATCCTGACGGCTTTGGGTTTCATCTTGAAGTTCGTTGCCCCAGCGCGGTGTATCCCGCAAGCGGGTTGAAACCGCCGCCGCAGTTGCTATCAGATCGCCGGTATTTACAGCTGCGCGACACAACCTATGCTTGGGCATGCACGGTCGGTGAAAGGTTGTAGCGCTGATGGACACACTGAGTAAAAGCGAAATCGAATCAGCACTGGCAGCGCGCCTGCCGAGCTACAAAATCGTCTGCACCCTGCATGCCGATGGCACGCTTTCCGCGATTCTCAGCGGCCCGGAAGCTGATCACTTTGCGGTGACCGGCATCGTCCGCGCACACCATCGAGGGCCGGAGGCGATTGCCAGGCTTGCCAGCGAAATCCTCAAGGAAATGGTCTTGTCCCGCCAGGGGCTCAAGGGCAACCGCCTGCAGACGCTGACTGGAAACAGCTCCAACGTTGAACCGCCCCTTTACGAAGAAGGCCGATCCGGGTAACCGGGTCGGCCTTTTTTTTACGCCAGGCGCTGTAGATGCAACAGCCCGGCTTCGTCCCGCTGAACCTGTAGACGCTCATACCCGTCAATCGACGGATGCGCGGTGACCATGGGCACAAGGTGGGTCGACGTCACCACCATCACATCGGCCCCCGCCGCCTCGCCGGCGCGAATCCCGACGCTGGCATCCTCAAACACCAGGCAGTCCTGTACCGGTACTCCCAGCCGTTGCGCACCGAGCACATAACAGGCCGGATCCGGCTTGCCGCTGGCGACATCCTCCGCGGTGACCAGCACCGCCGGCGGGTTGATCCCGGCCGCCTGCATACGGCGCAGAGCCAGTGCCTTGGGGGCAGACGTAACCAGCGCCCATTGATCGCCGGGCAATGCGTTGAGGAATTCCACCGCGCCCGCAATCGCCACCACCCCTTCCACATCCTCAAGTTCAGCCTCGGTAATCCACTGCGCCTCAGCCTGCGCGTCCACACCGGGCAACGCCTGGCGGGTGATGGTATCGATGGCCCGGGCACCATGGATGGTCTTCAGAAAAGCCTCGACATCCAGCCCATGGCGTTCAGCCCAGGTGGCCCATACGCGCTCGGCGGCGGCAATGGAGTTCAGGAGTGTGCCATCCATATCGAACAGAAAGGCGCGGTAACGGTGGGCGAATACAGCTGAATCGCGGGTGGACACTGCTCGGCTTCCTCTTGCTTTCGTCACCCGGTCTTGGGCGCTGACGAACCACTTGCCTGGTGCAATCTACGGATCGGCCCAAACGCTGTAAACCTTCCCGTGGTTTGTATCGGACTGTATGGGAACCCCGCCTGGATACGCGAACCCGCATTTCGCCATGCCTGGGCACACATGGCAGATACACCCCGGCGATTAACTACGACCACCAGCCAATCCGGCTGACTCACGCGTAGGAGCCTCATCATGTTCAATCTCTCGAAAGCTTCGTCCCTGGTACTCGGCCTGACTGTCATCGCGGGCCTCGGGCTGTCATCCATGGCGTCGGCCGACACCCACGCTGGCGCGGTCAAAGACCAGCCATCCCACCTGCTCGCCGAGGGCGGCGCAGATCGCCTGCACGAACGCGGCCTGGCGGAAGGCGGCGCTGAACGCCTGCAAGCAACCCGTACTGTCTGATGGGTCACCGTCCAACCAGGGCAGCCTTCCGGCTGCCCATTGCATTACAAACTTGTCATCAAGCTGTCAGTGTTGCCCTCACCCTCACTTCATACAGTGAAGTCGTCAGTCACCCACAGCGGGTGACCCAACTTCCCACTGAAAATGAAGCGAGCCCGCCCATGAAACCTGCAAGCAAACTCTGCCTGATCGCCGCCAGCCTGTTGATGCTGGGGACCGGCGCCGCCGTGGCCGGCCCGATTGCACCGGTGAAAGCCAATAACGTAGTGCTGGTACACGGCTCCTGGGCCGACGGTTCCAGCTGGTCCGAAGTGATTACCCGCCTGCAGGCCGCCGGCTTGCATGTAACCGCCGTGCAAAACCCGCTGACCTCGGTGGCGGATGACGTCGCTGCCACCAATCGCGTACTCGATCAACAGGACGGTCCTACCGTGCTGGTCGGCCATTCCTACGCCGGCACCGTGGTCAGCGACGCCGGGGCCAACCCCAAGGTCAGCTCCCTGGTATACGTCGCCGCCCGCGCTCCGGACGCCAACGAAGACTTCGTCGCCCTGTCCGCCAAGTACCCAAGCACACCCGTGCGGGCCGGTGTGGTGGAGCACGACGGTTACCTGACCCTGAACCAGGACGCCTTCCTCAAGTACTTTGCCGCCGACGTACCCCACGCCAAGGCCATGGAGCTGTACGCCGTGCAACAACCGATCGCCAAGACCCTGTTCAGCGGTCGCACCGTCAACGCCGCGTGGCACACCAAGCCGTCCTGGTATGCGGTGTCCAGCAACGACCAGACCATCAACCCGGACCTGGAACGCTTTCTCGCCAAGCGCATGAACGCCACCACCATCGAGGTGCCATCGAGCCACTTGTCCCTGGTTTCCCACGCCAAGGAAATCACCGACCTGATCCTCGAAGCGTCCGGCCGCCAGCCTTAAGCCCTTCATTACGATCTTGTCATCATCCTGTTGGCTGGCTGTTTGTGTCGCCTGGTTACTGTGAACTCACTGCCGGATACCGGCAGCCAACCCTTAAAGAGAGATACCGCCATGAAACTGTTTATCCTCGGCTTTGCTGCCCTCCTCGCCACCGGCTCGGCCTTTGCCGATACCACCGCCACCACCTCGGTGATCCATGACACCCCCGGCTTCTTCATGCACATGGACGTGGCCAAAGTACTGTCGAGCACCGATACCTACGGCCAGTGCGGCATTGTCCCTGCGCGCCTCGACTACCTCGACAGCCAGGGCCGCGAACACGTGCTGGACTATCAAGTACAGGGCATCGGCTGCCCCAATGACAATTGATCGGGCTACACTTGCGCCACGCAAGAACTGCACATCACCAGGGCGAATCCCATGAATATCCTCGTAGTCGAAGACGAGCCCAAGGCGGGCAACTACCTGCTTAACGGCCTGCAGGAACTGGGTTACTCCGTGAGCCTTGCCCGCGATGGCGTGGACGGTTTGCACCAGGCCCTGGAAACCCCGTTCGACGTGATCGTGCTGGATGTGATGATGCCGAAGATGGACGGCTGGGAAGTGCTGCGTCGCCTGCGCAAGGAAGCCGACACGCCGGTGCTGTTCCTGACCGCCCGGGACGATATTGCCGACCGCATCAAGGGCCTGGAACTGGGCGCCGACGATTACCTGATCAAGCCGTTTTCCTTCGCCGAACTGGTGGCGCGCCTGCGCACCCTGACCCGGCGCGGGCCAAGCCGTGAAGAAGAACACTTGCAGATCGCCGACCTGCAGATCGACGTGCTCAAGCGCCGCGTCAGCCGTGGCGGCGTGCGCATCACCCTGACCAACAAGGAGTTCGCCTTGTTGCACTTGTTCGCCACCCATCAGGACCAGGTACTCTCGCGCTCGCTGATTGCCTCAAGGGTGTGGGACATGAATTTCGACAGCGACACCAATGTGGTCGACGTGGCCGTGCGCCGCCTGCGCCTGAAAATCGACGACCCGTTCCAGCTCAAGCTGATCCATAGCGTGCGCGGCATCGGCTATCGCTTCGATACGCAACCATGAGCAAGCCCCGGCATTACTCCCTGACGCTGCGCCTGGCGCTGATCTTCGCCCTGCTGGCGTTCGCCCTGCTGGCAACCCTCGGCGTGGCGCTGTACCGCGACCTTGAGCGCGAACTGATCCACCGTGACGACGCTGCGCTGATCTACCGCGTCGACCAACTGCGCAACCTGCTGAACGACAGCAACACCCTGGACCTGATCAAGACCAAGCCCGAACTGTTCCAGAATATGCTCGGCAACCGCGAATCGGTACTGAGCATCGCCGCACCCGGGCAGAAACCGCTGCTGGAAGTGAACCCCGGCAACATCGACATGCCCGACGTTGCACCGGTGCCCCGGGACCACGCCCTGGAATTCGCCGACGTGCAGCATTTACCCGGCGTCAATGGCGTCCCCTTCTCCACCCTCGCCGCCACCATCGATTCAGGCGACCTGGGCAGCCTGCAAGTCACTACCGGGCGGTTGATGACCGAGCGCACCGCAGTGCTCGCCAGCTACCGGCTGAGTGTCTATATCCTCGCCAGCATCGCGGCATTGGTACTGGCGGTGGTCGGTTACCTGATGGTGCATCGCGGCCTGCTGCCATTGCGGCGCCTGGCCGTGCATGCCCAGGGCATCGGCGTCGGCAACCTCGCCGCGCGCCTCGACAGCCACGGCGCCCCCAAAGAACTGCTGCCGATGATTGATTCGTTCAACACCATGCTCGAACGCCTGGCCAAGGGTTTTGTGCAACTGGGCCAGGTCTCCACCGACATGGCCCACGAACTGCGCACGCCGATCAATAACTTGCTCGGGGAAACCCAGGTGGCGCTGCAGCAACACCGTAGCATCGAGGCCTACCAGCAACTGCTGGCCTCCAACGTCGAAGAACTCGAACGCCTGGCGCGCATGCTCGACAACATGCTGTTCCTGGCCCGCACCGACCCGGCCAGTGCGCTGCGCCAGCGCCAGGAACTGGACGCGGCCGATGAAGTGGAACGCATGGCCGACTACTTCGAAGGCCTGGCGGGCGATGTCGATATCAGCATCCTCGCCCAGGGCGCCGGTGTGATCTGGGCCGAACCGATGCTGCTGCGCCGTGCCCTGGCCAACCTGTGCGCCAACGCCATCAAATATGGTGCGCCCGCCTCTGAACTGCTGATCCAGGCCACACCCTGCGCCGAAGGCATCAACCTGACGGTGACCAACCACGGCGCGACCATCCCGGCGGAGCACTTGCCCAGGTTGTTCGAGCGGTTTTATCGCGTGGATGAATCACGGGAGCGTTCGGCGCATTCCAATGGATTGGGGCTGTCGATTGTCGCGACCATCATGCAGTTGCATAACGGCCGATACAGCGTGAGCAGCGAGAACGGTGTGACCTGCTTCGCGTTGTTTTTCCCGGGACGCGAAGCCGAAAACCTCAGCTGACTTGCCCACCCGTTTCACTGATATCCACCAAGGTATTCCAGGCCGTCAGCAACGCAATCCGCAAGCCCTCGACCTGCATCGGCAATGCCATCGAGGCCGGCTCGGGTATTCGGCCCGCCACCTGTTCGGGCAGCCACGGCACATGGATGAAACCGCTGCGCACCGCTGACCCGGCGAGCGCGTGCTGCAACAGATAGAACACCTGGTTGCACACGAAAGTGCCGGCGGTTTGCGACACGCTGGCCCCAATGCCGGCCTCGCGCACGGCCCTCACCATGGCCTTGCTCGGCAAGGTGCCGAAGTAGGCCGCAGGGCCGCCGGGCAGCACTTCCGTGTCGACAGGTTGCTCACCCAGGTTGTCCGGAATCCGCGCGTCGTTGAGGTTGATCGCGACCCGCTCGATGGAAATATCACTGCGCCCGGGGCCCAGCCCGACAGCAATGACCATCTGCGGGCGGTGTTCGGCCAACAGCTGAGCCAGGCGCTCGCCCGCCGTGGCAAAGGCACAGGGTAACTGCCGCGCGACAATCCGCACATCAGCGCCCAGCTGCACACCCTCCAACAGGCGTACCGCCTCCCAGGACGGGTTGACAAGGTCTTGGTCAAACGGTTCGAAACCCGTCAGCAATACAGTGCGCATTACAGCCTCACATCAGCAGGTAGAGCAGGACAATATTGACCACCAGCATCATCAACGCGGTCGGCATCTGTGCCTTGATGACCGCGTTTTTATCCGGCAGCTCCAGCAACGCTGCCGGGACAATATTGAAGTTGGCCGCCATGGGTGTCATCAGCGTACCGCAGTAACCGGAGAACATGCCGATGGCAGCCATCACCGCCGGGTTGCCGCCGTAGATGCCTACCAGCACCGGTACGCCAACGCCGCCGGTCATCACCGGGAAGGCGGCAAAGCCATTGCCCATGATCACGGTAAACAGTGCCATGCCCAACACATACACCATCACCGCTACCAGCTTGTAATCCAGGTTGATATAGGTGGTGGTGATGTGCGCCACCGCTGTGCCCACGCCCGCTTCGTTGAACAACAGCCCGAGCATCGCCAGCATCTGCGGCAGCACCATCGCCCAGCCCAGCGCTTCGGTGAGGCGCCGGGATTCGCGAAGGGCTTGCACCGGGGTGTCCCGCGTCAGCCAGCAGGCCAGCGCCAGTGCAATCAGGCAGCCGATACCCAGGGAAACAAAGGTGGTGTTCTTCGGGTCCAGCAGCGGCACGCCGCCGATCTCGGTGTGTTTGAGCAATACCGAGCCGATCACCGTGGTCAACGGAATGGCCAATGCCGGGATAAACAATTTATGCCCCAGGCGACCAGCGCTGGCCCGTGCGGCCTTGTCATGCAACTGGGCATGCGCGCCGCGGCCTACGCCGCCCAGGCCCGCGATGAGTGCCATCACCACCACGCCCACGCCGACCACCACCGAGGGCAGGCGCTCCCCCACCAGGAACGGAATGGCAAACAGCAGCCAGAACAACGAACTCGACCAGCGCTTGGGGTGGGTGCGATCCATCAGGATCATCCCGGCGGTGATCACCAGCAGAACGCCGGCCAGCCAGTACAGGTATTGAATGGAAATGATCATTGCGCCGCCTCCGCTGTGTTGGCCGGCAACAGCTCTCGGGTCAGCATTCGGTCAAAGCGGTGCAAGCGGATGGCGTGAATGATGAAGGCGCAGATCGCCGTCGGGATGCCCCAGACCGCAATGTGCAGAGGCTCGACATCAATCCCCGAACCCAGCAGGAAGGTGTGCATCAACGCAATCGCACCAAAGGCGACGAAGATATCCTCGCCAAAAAACAGCCCGACGTTGTCGGTCGCGGCACACATGGCCAGGACCTTGTGGCGAAGCTTGTCGGGGAGTTTGCCATAGCGTTTTTCCGCCGCACCTTCCGCCATCGGCGCCAGCAACGGGCGCACCATCTGCGGGTGCCCGCCCAGGCTCGTCAGGCCCATGGCCGCTGTGGATTCACGCACAAACAGATAGATGATCAGCAAGCGCCCAACCGTGGCCCGCTCAAAGCGCGCGATCCAGTTTTGCGCATGCAGGCGCAAGCCATGGCGCTCCAGCAAGCCGATGACAGCCAGGGGCAACAACAGGATCAATTGCAAGGCGCGAGTCTGGAGAAAGCCGTCGCCCATGGTGGCGAGGATCTTTTCCAGTGGAAAGTGGGCGGCAAACCCGGTGGCAATCGCTGCCGCCGTGACGACCAGCAGCGGATTGAAGCGCAACACAAAGCCGACCACGATGACGAGTACGCCAATCAGCGGCCATAGGTTCACAACAGTTTGCATGGTGGTGAGGTCCTTAAGTGCGCGCTGCGGCGCCAGTAAAGCAGGTAGTGAACAAAGGGTTCACTGCAAGAAAACGGCGTGCAGCCCGGCTCGATTTTTTATTGTTGACCTGGAAGGTCGAGCGTCAGTGGCCGCATCTTTGCTGCTTGGGGAGGGAGGTGTCCAACAAGAAAAATTGTTGCTGCAATCCAATAAAGTTTGTGGGTGTTTGAAGCGTTAGAGGGCATTTGTCGGCCCGTTTGAAGAGAAGGCCCAGGTGCAGAACGTGCTCAGGTACTTGAAGTCCGATAAAGGGCTGGACGGCTTGGTCACGTGGCGGTCGGTGACCCGCTAGCCCTCAGCCCAGGTGCTTCTGGAAAAAGTGGCGCGTGTGTCCTGGCGGGTACTCGGCAATATGCCCGAACTCGCTGAAACCCAGCTTCCGGTAGAACCCGGGCGCCTGGAAGCTGAAGGTGTCCAGCCAGATCCCCGCACACCCTTTCTCCCGTGCCAGCTCCTCAGCCGCGAGCATCAGCCGCGAGCCCATGCCTTGAGTGCGCATTGACTCAGGCACGCTCAACAGCTCAATGAACATCCAGCCATAGGAAATTTTCCCGTACAGGCCGCCCACCACTTCCTGGCTGGCGGGATCACGCAGTAACAGCCCGAACGTTTCGAACGGGTTCTCGCCGCATTGGCTGATGTTGTATGCCCTCAGCGGCTGAAGGATGGCCTGGCGCTCTTGCGCCGTAACTTCAAAAGACAACTCTATCGCTGATGCCATCTCAATCTTCCTGATGTGAATGCCCAATTCTGCGGACACTACCAGCGATAGCCACCTGTCGCATACAGGACAGTCTTTGCGCCCTCAGCTACACACAGGTCGCAACCGCCCGCGGGCATGCACTTCACCGCCAGTACTCTTGGAGCACCACCCGGGAGATTTCCAATGACTCTACGCGCTTGCTTGGCCGCTCTATTGGTACTGACCGCCTCCACCGCCTTTGGCGCTCCCCGCTACGATCACCTCTATGCGTTCGGCGATAGCTACTCCGATAACGGTGCGGGTGAACGCTTCACCAAGACCCTGGCCACTCTGAAGGTCAAGGATGCCCAGGAACTGCCCGGCTCGTTGTACTGGAAGGGCCGCTGGAGCAATGGCCCGACTGCCGTCGAGAACCTGGCCCACGCCTTGAAAACACCCTTGACCGACTACGCAGTGGGCGGCGCCAAGAGTGGCAATGGCAACTACTACGCCTGGATGGAGCCCGCCCGCGACACCGGCGTTTCAGGCCAGATCGCTGACTACCTGAAGTCCGCCAAGGCACACAAAGCCGACCCGAAGGCGCTGTATTTCATTTTCATCTCGGCCAACGACTTTTTTGAATGGGCCGACTTCTCGCACCCAGAGTCGGTTGCCGTACTCAGCCAGAACAGCGTGGCAAATATTCAGAAAGCCACCGAGACACTGATTACAGCGGGCGCAAAACACGTGATGGTAGTGGGCACCACGGATTTGAGTCATGTGCCAGCCGTGGTGCAGGGCAATCAAGTCGAGAACGCGAAAAACTACCAGCAGGTACTGGAACAAGAACTGCCGGTTGTGCTGAGCACATTGGCTAAGGCGCATCAGGTCAGCATCAGCTACTTCGACCACGTGGCGTTCAGCGACAAGCTGCGCGCAGCTCCCCAGGTGGCGGGGTTGAAAGACCTGGATACGCCCTGCCAACACACCTATCCGGACGTGAAGCCGGTGTGTGAAAACCCGGATGCGCATTACTACTGGGATGAATGGCATCCGACGCGCAAGGTGCATGCGCTGGCAGCGCAGGCGATGCTTGAAACGTTGAAGGCCGGTCAGTGATTACCCAGGTGACGCCGTCCTACTGAGTCAAGGCGAACACCCACCGATAACCGCTTCTCTTCTGAACGAATCGGGAGAGCCCCCGGTGCTTTTGTCGGTGACATCCACCACGCAGCCACTCACCGGCACGGACTGGATGACTTGATAAGTCGCACCAACGGCAGGGATAAAACTGACCAGGTTTGCGCAACTGCGAAGAGCGTTGGCGCCCTCCTTGTTGGCGCCACCGCTGCTCATGACATTCACGTAGATCCAATTAGACATCACCGCACACTGGTCGCCTGCCGATACTGGCGCGGCGTAAACCCGGTCAACGCCTTGAACTGCCGGGTAAACGCACTGTGGTCGGTATACCCGCACTGCAACGCCACCTCAGTGATCGGCAGCTCGGTATGCAGCAGCCGGTGCGCATGTTCCAGGCGTACCTTCTGGATCATCTGGCGCGGTGTCAGGTGGAACACGCGCTTGCAGTAGCGCTCCAGTTGCGCCACGGAAATCCCGGCGATCCGCGTCAGTTCACCCAACGTGACCCGCCGATTGAAATGCGCCCGGATGTGCTCGTCCACCGCCGCCAGCCGTTGATAGGCCGGGTGGGTTTCGCTGGCGGTTTGCAGGTCGACCGAGATGCCCGCCAGGCCGATGATTGCAGCGTCGCGGCTGTACAGCGGCCATTTGTGGGTCAGGCACCAACCCGGCTCGCGGGTACCGTACAAATGCAATTCCAACTGGTCTTCGAGGACAAATCCCTGCTCCAGCACCCGCCGATCCTGCTCGGTATAGCCGGGCCCCAACTGCGCGGGAAATACCTCGGCGCTGGTTTTTCCCAACAGCGGTTGCAAGTCCTTCAAGCCGCACCGCTGCACCAGGGTGCGGTTGGCCAATACGTAGCGCGCCTGCACGTCCTTGATAAAGATCGCGGCATTGGGAATCACGTCCAGCATCGGCAACAGCAACCCCACGCCGGCCAGTAATTCTTCGATGGTCTGTGGACGATTCGACTCGCTCCCTTGGCATAGGGTCGCGAACGCGCTCTGCATCATGACGCTCTCTCCTGCATTTTGCGGACAGGCCAGGCGCCCGGCGGGCGGTGCCTGGCGAGCAGATTGCCGCATGGCGGTGGCCCTGTCGAGCACTCGCAATTGTGCTGATTTCGTCATCGCAGCCTGCGCAAAACATCAATCGCGGCGCCGTTGATGGGTTCACTGTATGGCCACTGCATGCCTATCCAATAACCCACAAGAAGGCGCCGCCATGTCAGCCCAAGGCAAGTTCAAGAAACAGCTTTCATTGATCGACCTCACCTTTATCGGACTGGGAGCGATCTTCGGTTCGGGCTGGCTGTTCGCGGCCAGTCACGTCTCCGCCATCGCCGGGCCGGCGGGGATTTTTTCCTGGTTGCTGGGCGGCTTCGCCGTGTTGCTGCTGGGCATTGTGTATTGCGAACTGGGGGCGGCATTGCCCCGCGCCGGCGGCGTGGTGCGCTACCCGGTCTATTCCCACGGCCCGCTGCTGGGCTACCTGATGGGCTTTATCACGCTGATCGCGTTTTCAAGCCTGGTGGCAATTGAAGTGGTCGCCTCGCGCCAATACGCCGCGGCGTGGTTTCCCGAGTTGACGCAGGCGGGTTCCAGCAACCCCACCGTCCTCGGCTGGTTCGTGCAGTTTGCGCTGCTCTCGCTGTTTTTCGCCCTCAACTACCGCAGCGTGAAGACCTTCGCCATGGCCAATAACCTGGTCAGCGTGTTCAAGTTCATCGTGCCGCTGCTGGTGATCGGCGTGCTGTTCACCTTTTTCAAGCCGGAGAATTTCCACGCCCAGGGCTTCGCGCCGTTCGGCCTGTCGGGGATTGAAATGGCCGTGTCTGCCGGCGGGGTGATTTTCGCCTACCTGGGCCTGACGCCGATCATCTCGGTGGCCAGCGAAGTGAAGAACCCGCAACGCACCATTCCAATTGCACTGATCCTGTCGGTGCTGCTCTCCACTGCAATCTACGTGCTGTTGCAGACCGCTTTCCTCGGCGGCATTCCCACCGAAATGCTCGCCAACGGCTGGGCCGGCGTCGCCAAGGAACTGGCCCTGCCGTACCGCGACATCGCGCTCGCCCTGGGCGTGGGCTGGCTGGCGTACCTGGTGGTCGCCGACGCCGTGATCTCCCCCAGCGGCTGCGGCAATATCTACATGAACGCCACGCCACGGGTGATCTACGGCTGGGCGCAAACCGGAACCTTCTTCAAGATCTTCACCCGCATCGACGAAAAGTCCGGCATCCCGCGCCCGGCGCTGTGGCTGACCTTTGGCCTGTCGGTGTTCTGGACCCTGCCCTTCCCGTCGTGGGAAGCGCTGATCAACGTGGTGTCCGCCGCGCTGGTGTTGAGCTACGCCGTGGCGCCGGTATCCGTGGCCGCCCTGCGCCGCAATGCACCTGACCTGCCGCGCCCGTTCCGGGTCAAGTGGATGGGCTTGCTCGGCCCGCTGTCGTTCATCATCGCCGCGCTGATCGTCTACTGGTCCGGCTGGAGCACCGTGTCGTGGCTGCTCGGCCTGCAAATCCTGATGTTCGTGGTGTACCTGCTGTGCGGCCGTTTTGTGCCGACCCTGCACCTGAGCCTGGGCCGCCAGGTTCGCTCCTCCGCCTGGCTGATCGGCTTCTACGCCGTGACCATCATCCTGTCGAAACTCGGCAGCTTCGGTGGCCTGGGCATCCTCAGCCACCCGTTCGACACCGTGGTCGTCGCCGCTTGCGCGCTGGGGATTTATTACTGGGGCGCGGCCACCGGCGTGCCGGCGCACCTGGTTCGCCTGGAAACCGAAGACGACGAAAGCGAAGCCCCTGAGCCCGATATCGGCCGGGCACAGCTGGCTTCCTGAGCCTCAGCCAACCACTGGATGGATTGTTCTATGAAACGAGTGCACATCATTGATTCCCACACCGGCGGCGAGCCCACGCGCCTGGTGATGACGGGGTTTCCCACGCTGGCCGGCGAGACCATGGTCGACAAACTCGACGACCTGCGCACCCGGCATGACCAATGGCGCAGGGCGTGCCTGCTGGAGCCCCGTGGCAACGATGTTCTGGTGGGCGCGCTGTATTGCGCGCCGGTCTCGGCCGATGCCACCTGCGGCGTGATTTTCTTCAATAACGCCGGCTACCTCGGCATGTGCGGCCACGGCACCATCGGCCTGGTTGCCTCGTTGCACCACTTGGGGCAGATCGCGCCGGGGGTGCACAAGATCGACACGCCGGTCGGCCCGGTGAGCGCCACGTTGCACGCCGACGGCGCGGTCACGTTGCGCAATGTGCCCGCCTATCGCTATCGCCAGCATGTCTCGGTGCAAGTGCCTGGACATGGCTTGGTCTACGGCGATATCGCCTGGGGCGGCAATTGGTTCTTCCTGGTTTCCGATCATGGCCAAGCGCTGGAAATGAACAACGTCGAAGCACTGACCGACTACACCTGGACAATGCTCAAGGCCCTCGAAGCCCAGGGCATCCACGGCGAAGACGGCGCCCTGATCGACCATATCGAACTGTTCGCCGACGACCCCCAGGCCGACAGCCGCAACTTTGTCATGTGCCCAGGCAAGGCCTACGACCGCTCGCCCTGCGGCACCGGCACCAGCGCCAAGCTCGCATGCCTGGCGGCCGACGGGAAACTCGCCGCCGGTGAGCCGTGGATACAAGCCAGCATCACCGGCAGCCAATTCGAAGGCAGCTATGAATGGGAGGGCGAACGTGTGCGCCCTTCCATCACCGGCCGCGCCTACATGACCGCCGACAGCACCTTGCTGATCGACGAACAGGACCCCTTCGCGTGGGGCATCTGAACCGCCCCCGCCCCTTCAATCAAACTGGAGCTGAAACAATGAATACCACTATCTTCACCGGTTGCATCCCTGCATTGATGACGCCGTGCACCGCCCAGCGCAAACCGGACTTTGACGCACTGGTCGCCAAGGGCCGCGAACTGATCGATATCGGCATGAGCGCGGTGGTGTACTGCGGCTCCATGGGCGACTGGCCGTTGCTGACCGAGGCCGAGCGCCAGGAAGGCGTGGCGCGCCTGGTGGCCGCCGGTGTGCCGACCATCGTCGGCACCGGCGCAGTCAACAGCCGTGAAGCCGTGGCCCATGCAGCGCATGCGGCGAAGGTCGGCGCCCATGGTTTGATGGTCATCCCGCGGGTGCTGTCCCGTGGCGCATCGGCGACGGCGCAAAAGGATCACTTTGCAGCCATCCTCAAGGCGGCGCCAAACCTGCCGGCGGTGATCTACAACAGCCCTTACTACGGCTTCGCCACCCGCGCCGACCTGTTCTTCGAACTGCGTCGCGAGTACCCGAACCTGATCGGCTTCAAGGAATTCGGCGGTGCTGCAGACCTGCGCTACGCGGCCGAACACATCACCTCCAAGGACGATGACGTGACCTTGATGGTCGGCGTGGATACCCAAGTGGTGCACGGCTTCGTCAACTGCAACGCCACCGGCGCAATCACCGGCATCGGCAATGCACTGCCACGGGAAGTCCTGCAACTGGTGGCCTTGAGCAAGAAAGCCGCCAAGGGCGACGCCACTGCACGTCGCCAGGCGCGGGAGTTGGAGTCGGCGCTGGCGGTGCTGTCGTCCTTCGACGAAGGCTGCGACCTGGTGCTGTTCTACAAGCATCTGATGGTGCTCAACGGCGACAAGGAATACACCCTGCACTTCAACGAGACCGATGCCCTCAGCGATGCCCAGCGTCGTTATGCAGAGAACCAGTACGCGCTGTTCCGCCAGTGGTACGCCAACTGGTCGGCCGAGCAGAACGTCGTTTAACACTATTCAAGGCAGCAAAAATCAAATGTGGGAGCTGTCGAGCTCCGGCGAGGCTGCGATGGGATCACTGCGGTGTACCTGCCAGACCGCAGCGCCTGCATCGCAGCCTCGCTGGGGCTCGACAGCTCCCACAGTGGATTCTCTTCGCCAAGCCCATCTTTACTTTCCAGGACTACGCCATGACTCTGACGGGCACCATGCTGATTGGTCAGCACTCCATTCCAGGCAGCCGCGAGGCCATCCGGGCGATCAATCCTGCCACCAACCTTGCGTTGGAACCCGCCTACGCCGGCGGCACCGCCGAACATGTCGAACACGCCTGTGCGTTGGCCTGGAGCGCCTTCGATAACTATCGCGAAACGCCGTTGGCGGCTCGCGCCGAATTCCTTGAAACCATCGCCAACGAAATCGAAGCCCTGGGCGATGAACTGATTGAACGGGCGATGGCCGAGACCGGCCTGCCCCGCCCACGCATCCAGGGCGAACGCGGGCGCACCTGCCAGCAATTGCGCACCTTTGCCCGCACCGTGCGCGCGGGTGAATGGCTGGATGTGCGGGTGGATACTGCACAACCGGAACGCCAGCCGCTGCCTCGCTCGGACCTGCGTCAACGCCACGTACCGCTGGGGCCGGTGGCCGTGTTCGGCGCGAGCAATTTTCCGCTGGCATTCTCGGTGGCGGGCGGTGATTCCGCGTCGGCACTGGCGGCCGGTTGCCCGGTGATCGTGAAGGCACACGGCGCGCATCCTGGCACCAGCGAACTGGTGGGCCGCGCGGTGGCCCGGGCCGTTCAGCAATGTGGCCTGCCTGAGGGTGTGTTTTCGCTGTTGTATGGCTCGGGCCGCGAGGTCGGTATCGCGCTGGTCTGCGATCCGCGCATCAAGGCCGTGGGTTTCACCGGCTCGCGCAGCGGCGGTATTGCCTTGTGCCAGGCGGCCCAGGCTCGCCCCGAGCCGATCCCGGTGTATGCAGAGATGAGTTCGATCAATCCGGTCTACCTGTTTCCCGCTGCGTTGAGCGCACGCGGTGAAGCATTGGCACAAGGTTTTGTCGCGTCCCTGACCCAGGGTGCCGGCCAGTTCTGCACCAACCCCGGGCTGGTGATTGCCGTTGCAGGGCAAGCGCTGGACCACTTCGTCGGCACGGCTGCCAACCTGCTTCAACACAGCACTGCCCAGACCATGCTGACACCGGGGATCTTCAAGGCTTACGAAGACGGCGTCAGCGCCCTGACCCGGCATGCTCAGCTCGCAGGTACCGGTCTGCCGGCAGAAGGGCCGAACCAGGGACAGGCCCATTTGTTCGTGACCCAGGCCCGGGACTTTCTCGCCAATCACAGCCTGCAAGCCGAGATATTCGGCGCCACGTCATTGATCGTGCAATGTGCCAACGTCGATGAGGTCCGCCAGGTCAGCGAACACCTGGAGGGCCAACTGACCGCAACCCTGCATCTGGATGACGACGACCTGGCAACTGCCCGCGCGCTGCTGCCGACCCTGGAACGCAAGGCCGGCCGCCTGCTGGTCAACGGCTGGCCGACCGGCGTTGAAGTGTGTGATGCGATGGTGCACGGAGGACCATTCCCGGCCACCTCGGACTCACGCACCACCTCGGTGGGCACCGCCGCGATCCTGCGATTCCTGCGGCCGGTGTGCTACCAGGATTTCCCGGATAGCTTGCTGCCGACGGCCCTGCAACACGGCAACCCATTGCTGCTGCGGCGCTTGCTCGACGGTCAGAGGGAAGCCTAGAACATGTCCGATAACGTCATGCCAGACGTCGCCGTAGTGGGCGCCGGCATCATCGGCGTCGCCTGCGCGCTGCAACTGGCGCGCCAGGGCCGGCGGGTGGTCATCATCGATCAGCAGGAACCCGGCCACGGCGCCTCGTTCGGCAATGCCGGCCACCTGGCGACCGAGCAAGTGTTCCCCATCGCGGATGCGTCGATCCTGACGCGTTTGCCCGCCATGCTCATGGACCCGATGGGCCCGCTGCGCCTGGACTGGAAATACCTGCCGCGTGCACTGCCGTGGTTTACCCGGCTGCTGCTGAACCTGCGCCCGGCGCCCTTCCAGCGCACCGTCGCCGGGATCCGCGCGCTCAATGAAGGCAGCCTGGGCGCCTGGCACCGGCTGCTGGGCAGCATCGAGCGCCCGCACCTGATGCGCGAAGACGGCTCGTTGCTGGTCTTCGAGCGCGCCGAGTCGCGACAGGCCATTGATGCATTGCAGGCACGCATGAGTCAGCAGGAAGTGCCGGTGGACCACTGGCACGCCAGCGTGGTGCAGGACGCGGCGCCACAACTCAGCAAAGGGATTCAGGGCGGGTTGTTCTTTCCTCGCACCGGGCATTTTCTCGATCCCTATGGGGTGGTTTGCGAGCTGATGGAAGCGGCCAAAGCCAGCGGGGTGCAATTTCTCAAGCGCCAGGTCGTGGGCGGGAAGCTGGACGAGCACGGTGTTTCATTGCGGACCGACCAAGGCACCGTGGCCGCGCGCCAGGTGTTGATCGCATGCGGTGCGCACTCAGCCAGCCTGACCGGCGCACTGACTGGCAAAAAGGTCCCGCTGGATACAGAGCGCGGCTATCACCTGATGTTGCCCCATGAGCATGGACGGTTGCCGTTTGCGGTCACGTCATTGGAGCGCAAGTTCATCATGACGCCCATGGACGGCGGATTGCGGCTGGCAGGTACCGTGGAGTTCGCCGGCCTTGATCGCCCACCGAACATGGAACGCGCGTGGCAGTTGCATCGGCTGAGCCAGGGGCTGTTTCGTCGTGACTTGAGTGCCGAGGACGCGACGCCGTGGATGGGGTTTCGCCCTTCCCTGCCGGACTCGCTGCCGATTATCGACAAGGTGTGCAAGGGCAAGGTGCTGCTTGCCTTTGGGCATCAGCATCTGGGCCTGACGCAGGCTGCGGTGACGGCGGAGTTGATTGCACGGCTGGCATCGCCTGCGGCCGCGTCCAACGAGCTGCCGGCACTTGGGCCCTACCGGCTGGATCGTTTCTGAGATCATCGGAAACGTCTTGCTACTGTTTCGCACTTTCGGCGATACAAGGCAGGTCATTATCGTGCATGACCTTACGGTTACGCTCCGTTGAGAACCTGCCTTGAACAACCACACCTGTATGCAGCACCGTCCATCGATGCGCAGAACGCTCCGAAGCGTTGCTTGCGGCATGCTCGCCCTATTGCTCTGCACGACAGCCCTCGCAGAACCGGGCATGCCGCTTGGCCAGAAATCATTCGAAGCGTATCGCGCCGCTACCTTGCAATGGCTGCGGGACCATCGTGATTTCCAGGGCACCGACAAGGATGCCGAACTCAACTGGAACGCCCCGCAGGAATGGCGCCCGGCGGGTGCCCCCAAGCGCGGGATCATTCTCGTGCATGGCCTGGGCGACTCACCCTGGTCTTTCCACGATATCGGCAGCGCACTGGCCGCCCGCGGCTTCCTGGTCAGGACCGTGCTGCTGCCCGGCCACGGCACGCAACCGGCCGACATGCTGCAGGTGCGCATGGAAGACTGGCGCCGGGTGGTCGACGAACAGGCTGCGATCCTTCGCGCAGAGGTGGGAGAAATCTACCTCGGCGGCTTTTCCACCGGCGCCAACCTGGTACTCGACTACGCTTACAAACACGACGACGTCGCGGGGCTGCTGCTGTTCTCTCCCGCGTTCCAGTCCAGCATGACCTACGACTGGCTGACACCCCTGATCAGTTGGGCGCGCCCCTGGCTGCTGGCGCCAGACGCCAGCCGGCCACAACAGAGCCTGGTGCGCTACATGACAGTGCCCACCAACGGTTTTGCCCAGTTCTACCGCAGCAGCCGGCTAGCCCGCCAGGACCTGGAGCGGCGCCCCTATGACAAGCCGGTGTTCATTGCCGTCGCAGCCCACGACTCAGTACTCGATACGCACTACGTGCTGGCGACCTTCCAGCAACGCTTCAGCAACCCCCATAGCCGCCTCGCCTGGTACGGCACATTGCCAGAGAGCGCCTGGGATACACGCCGTGTAAAAGCGCGTACCGACTACCTGCCGGAGTTAAGGATCAGCCAGTTCTCCCACATGGGGTTGCTGTTCTCACCCGACAACGCTCTGTATGGCGAACAGGGCAGCCTGCGGTTTTGCTGGAACGGCCAGACGGACGACGCAACCCGCGCCTGCGAACAGGGGGCCGACGTGTGGTATTCGGACTGGGGCTACCGTGAGCCGGGCAAGATGCACGCGCGGTTGACGTTCAATCCGTATTTCACCTGGCAGCTTGGGGTGATTGACGAGGTCCTGGGCAAGCAGGACCTGGCGAGTCATTAAACGGCAAATCCGGTAAACCGCGTTTATCCCGCGACGCCCAGGATCGGCAGCGCCAGGTACAACTTGATCACGATCGCATTGGTGATATCGATGAAAAAGGCGCCCACCATCGGCACCACCAGAAATGCAATCTGCGATGGCCCGAAACGCTGGGTCACCGCCTGCATGTTCGCAATGGCAGTTGGCGTGGCACCGAGCCCGAAACCGCAGTGCCCCGCCGCCAGGACCGCCGCGTCATAGTTGCTCCCCATCACCCGGAACGTCACGAAAATCGCAAACAGCGCCATCATCAACGCCTGCGCAGCCAGCAGGATGAAAATCGGCAGGGCCAGCGCGGCGAGGTCCCAGAGCTTGAGCGACATCAATGCAATCGCCAGGAACAACGACAGGCTGACATTCCCTAGCACCGAGACTTCGCGCTCGAATACCTGGTGCCAGCCGAGCGCCGACAGGCCATTACGCAACACCACACCGACAAACAAGACACACACAAACGTCGGCAGCTCAAAGGCCGTGCCCTGGATAAAACCGCTGAGGAACGTGCCCACTTGCAGGCTGATGGCGAGCAGCGCCAGGGTCTCGATAAACGAGAAGGAGGTGATCATGCGCTCTTGATTCGGCTGCTCGAATCCTTTTGGCCCTAGCGGTTGTACCGGCGCCAGGGCGGGCGTCTGGACGCGCTTGATCAGCAGGCGAGCGACCGGGCCGCCAATCAGGCCGCCGAGCACCAGGCCAAAGGTCGCGGAAGCAATGGCCAGTTCGGACGCCGACGCCACGCCATACTTCTCGCTGAACACCGCGCCCCAGGCCGCGCCGGTCCCGTGCCCACCCGACAGCGTAATGGAGCCCGCCAACAACCCCATCAACGGATCGAGCCCCAGCGCCTTGGCCAGCGCAATCCCCATCGCGTTCTGGACCACCAGGAGCGCCGTCACCACCAGCAGGAAAATCCCCAGCACCCGCCCGCCTTTCTTCAGGCTGGCGAAATCCGCATTCAAACCAATGGTGGCAAAGAAAGCCAACATCAGTGGCGTCTGCAGCGACGAATCAAACCGGACCTCAATGCCAGCGAGCATACGCAGGACCAGGAGCAGCACCGCCACCACTAAACCGCCGGCCACCGGCTCCGGAATATTGTAAGTGCGCAGGAAACCGACTCGAGCGACCAGCCCGCGCCCAAGTAAAAGCACCAGGGAGGCGGCGACCAGCGTTGAATAGAAGTCGAGTTGAAGCATGGGGCAGCTCTCTGTAGTTATTTATGACGAATCGGGGCATGCCTATCGATCCTTCGGAACAACACAGGAAGAGTAGTAGTACGACGCCATCTTTAACCTCGGAAAAGTCCTAACGTTGCCGAACGGAATCCCCAGGACGTTCAGGCGAAAGACTTGCGAAGCGCAATCTGAAGGGGCACGACGAGAAAATCGAGTGCATGACAATGGCTGCAGAACTGCGTCTGGACGGGCGCTTTACAGGTTCCGCGGCATCCTGCCGACTCAGCGCCCATTCGAATCTGCCCTACCTGGCCGTGCTTCTGTGTTGGCCAATGATTACCAAGGGACAATTGCGGCCGCTCTGTTGCTGGGCGTCGCAACGGCGCTGGCCGCGAACCTATACCCTGGGAATAAATATTTCCAATAAAAAAGCCCGCTCAATGCGGGCTTTTTTTCCATGATTATCCGGAAAAAGGTATGGGTTCAACCATATAGCAATCAACGCAGTCTGAAGTGATGACGTTATCCAGGATCAGAGGGGATTCGGTCGCAGGTCGAAGGAACCCCGTACGAATGGATGCGGTATAGACCCCAACGTTTACTGTATTGAGGCGAGCCCTTGCGTTAATCGACACACAATCAATGCTGTAATTCATCCCCATCCCCAAGCCGCAATTTTCACCACCTGAATTAATCACGCGGGTAGAGTCCTGCCCCTCGATGACGACACCCCAGGCGGTCTGTTCAGGATCGACACCTGGCTCTGTAGCCGTGCAATAACTATCAAGAATGGTGTTGTACTCACCACCGTTGTCCAGCAGCAGCATGCAGCGCCCAGTCCAGTCGACCGACGTGATGTTCTCGATCACACAGTGTTGTGCGTAGTGCAGATGCAGCCCTACCGCAGCGTCCCCGGTGAATTCAAGGTTGCGGATGTACACGTTTTTAATCGGGTCACATAAAGCCACGATTGCGCCCTGGGGATGATCACGTTTGATTACGCGATTAACAATCAATGAGTTAGCCAGCACATAAATAACCTGGCGAACCTCCAGCGGGCCGTCGAGTGGCATCGGGTAGGTTGCAAAATCGGTTGAAGCATCCGAGATGACGATCCAGGAACCGTTTGTGTACGGAGTGGTATCAGCCACGGAGATTTCGGTCGTATTGACGTAGGCCGGCGCGGTCAGATAACTGCCCGGGCGAACATTACCCTGGTAGTCGATGGCGGCATAACTCGGATCTGTTGGGTCCAGCGGGTTACGACCGATCCCTGAAACGTCGATAGTGACCTTATCGATCCCTGGTGCTGGCTCGATGATCTGCCCACTGTAGGGCCAATTGTCATCACGGTTTAGCAGGACTGTTGTCCCGATTGGGCAGTCAGTGCCATTGATTTGAATCCAGCGGTATCCGGCCTTCATCACCGACTGGAGTTGAGGACCGTTATCCGCAGAGGGATCCGGCGTAAAAACATAAGGGGTATCGCTGTAAATTGACATATGACTTCTCCTGATTTCCCATGGCCATTTTTTGGCGAAACAACTGTACATGCATACAGTTAAAAATTCTACGAAAGCAGCACCCTCTAGCTGTTGCCCACCGACGCCGACATACGCATCACGCGTATCGGGCGCGTGATCTACGTTGTGGCGTTCAGGGAGGCTCATGGGAGACGGGAAAAGAAGATGCCGAAGCACGCTCGAAAGAAGCACAACGGGATAAATCGACAAGCCAGGAAGGGACGCCGAATTGTCATTTTGAGGAGGTAGGTTGAAAAGGCTTCGCAAATCGCAACAAAAAAGGGCGCACCTTTCGGTGAGCCCTTCCAGACCGCCCAGCAAAGCGGATTCTGTTTGGTCGGCGCGATAGGACTCGAGCCAGCGCCCCCCACCATTTGAAGGTGATCCCGAGAAATCTGCAACCGATTGATCCATAGGGGAAAATTCGCCCTTTGAAAGGCTACGAATTTCCCGTTTAACCTTATAAAAATCATTAACTTAGCGTTGTCTATTCCTACAGTAATCAACCATTCACAGTGTCCTGCCGAACCGAGCAACTCGAAATCCTCTCACTACACCGAAACACGTCTACAATTTCAGCAATTCGAACGGATCTTCGATTACCGCAATACAAAGGAACCATCATGCCACTTATCAATTTTCGATCACGTTTCGCGCTTTCGGCAAGCTTGCCATGACAAGTTAACTATTCTGGCGCGCAGATGGGCGGCATGACGCTGCCTCAAAAGGCGCTCAAGACAATAAAGAATGCATGAAGTGTGCCTTTTTAAGTTTTGTTACTACAGGGATAGTCGAACATGCTTTTATTTTTATCAGCTGTTTTACTGTGCATTCCACTAAGAATATTCGTGCCTGCTCTTGGCGTTGAAATTGCCCCATCTGACTTGCTATGCCTACTTATCCTCCCTTACATACTAATCATTCACCACAAGATAAATAAGTGGCTGCTACTCAGCATAATTTTCTCTTTCATCTCACTAATATACATACAATTATTTATCCAGCCGGGAAACATCGCCAGATCTATTTTCTCCATAGCGTTTTTCTTCAAGCCATACCTGGTCTATTTGCTGGGTAGAAATATTGGAGAGTCAAGCATTCACCCTGACAGGTTCAACAAGACATTAATCTATCTACTCACGGCAACCGCGCTTGCAGCAACGGTTGACGCGATTTTCATGAAGGGCCACGTTACTATATTTACTGAATTTGAGCGTATCCCAGGCGAAGTCATTTACGGCGCCGTCTTCGACCCTACATTTTTCGGTATGAAATTTCATGGTAGCAATGGAATAAATGGAATAGCTGTATTTTTTTCGACGGCATTCATGATTTGTCTAGCGCTAGGCGTAATCATGAAACCCAAAAAAAGCATACGGATTATTTCGTACACTGGAATGTTGTGCAGCTTAATACTCGTCCTAGGCAGTGGATCTAGACAAGCTGCATTTGGTTTAATCGTTAGTTGCTTATGTTGCTTCTTCGCGGGAAAAATGACAGTCGGCAGGATATTTAGAGCTGCTCTATACATCACGCTTGCCATCGTTACATCTGCAACCATAATAGCGATTTTTTCAGACTACTTTATTGAATTATTCGCCAAAATACTTTTGATGACAGACAACATCTACTCTGGAAATTGGGATGGGGTTTCATCAGGAAGATTAGGCCTGTACATGATAATTATTGATGACTTAATAAGCAGCCCGATATTTGGTACTGGCTTTGGTGGCTATGGGCTTTTTAACTCTGAGCTTGGCTACTTCGATAACGATGTGAGCACATCAGGTTATACGCCACACAATCAATATTTAGGTGCCATTTGGAAAATGGGAGGTCTTGCTGGATTGTTCTATCTGATATTCCTGTGGAGCATCGTAAAACCTTTCTTCAAAATCCCTCAAAGCGATGAATTTCAAAAGAGATTTTACATTGCA
Source organism: Pseudomonas sp. C6002 (assembly GCF_013385805.1). Lineage (NCBI taxonomy): Bacteria > Pseudomonadati > Pseudomonadota > Gammaproteobacteria > Pseudomonadales > Pseudomonadaceae > Pseudomonas > Pseudomonas sp. C6002. The sequence goes on from NZ_JACAPH010000021.1 coordinate 163,570, forward strand.
ATGATGGCAATGGTTATACCATTCTTTACTGTATTCAATGTATTTCAAGATGGTCTTTCTTCCCCATCTACAGGCCCTATATTTCTGCTGATACTGGGTTTCTACTGGCGACGCGCATTCAACTTAAGCTCAAAAAATAATTCAACAATGCCTGCCCAACCTCACGCTGCACTCCATCCGTTAAATTAAAATAAAAGCATAAGCGGTACTATGCGAACGTATAGTCTTTTTAGAGCGCCTCGCGAGAAGTTATGACTGCCAGTCTTAGGCAGCCTTCGTGTCGGGGGAAATAGAAAGCCATTCAGGGGTTATTTTTTGAGAGAAGAAGGCCTAGACTCGGCCTTCTTCGCACTACCTCTTAAATGACATTAAAACATTGAGAGGCGAACAAACTCATAACACAGCTAGAGTTTATGATAAACCCCGCTTGCTAAAGATAAAGCAATCAACGTTCTCTGGACTCTCGTATGTGTCAAGAATTAGAGGACGTTCCGTTCTCGGCCGGATATAACCACTTCGGATAGAGTGGGTATATACGCCGACATTTACATTATTCCTGCGGGCTCTTGCATCGACAGCTACGCTATCAATACAGTAATTCATTGCACTGCCATTACCGCAAAATTCACCGCCGCTATTCACCATCCGGGATGAATCCTGACCTTCCATGACTACACCCCAGGCATTTTGTGTTGGCCCACCACCAGCCTCTGTCCCGGTACAGTAGCAATCAATGACTGAGTTATTGCTACCGCCGTTATCAATGAGAACAAGCGACCGCCCAGTCCAGTTAACAGAGGTAATATCTTGAATAGTACAATGCTGGCCGTAGTGAATATGAACTCCGACAGCAGAGTTCCCAGTGAACTCCAGGCCTCGAATTATAACGTTACGAATCGGCACGCACGTAGCAACAATGGCTCCATCCGGATGTCCTTTTTTGAGAACATTGTTGATCACCAGCGACCCGCTGAATACTCGAATAACCTGCCGAACTTCCATAGGACCATCAAGTGGAAGCGGCTGCTTATGGAAGTCTGTTGAAGCATCGGAAATTACAATCCAGTCCCCAGCTACATATTTTGTCGGATCATCGACAAAAATTTCATTCTGATTCAGAAAAGCTTCCCGCGTTAAAAAACTTGCAGGCCGGACCTTCCCTTGATAATCAAACGCTGCATAGCTCGGATCGGTAGGTACTTCCGGATTTCGACCAATTCCGCTTGAGTCAATAAGCACCTTCTCGATGCCTGGTGCGGGCTCAATGACCAGACCGTGAACCGGGGTTAGGTCGGCCTTATTCAAGGGCACGGTAGTCTTGATCGGGCATACGTCGCGGTTAATTTGAATCCAGCGATATCCGGCTTGAATAATTGATCTGAGCTGAGGCCCATTGTCGAGCGTGGCGCTTGGCGTGAATACATATGGTGTCGCGTAGTACATAGACATTACTTCTCCTGATTAGTGGCTATCCTTAACCACTCGATATACTGTACATACATACAGCACAAAATCAAAGCAAAGCAGCCATATTTTTGTTTCGAGATTTCTCTGGCGTACGCCTGACAAGCCCGCAGCGCGATCACGACGCTCCCCCATTCGCGGGTGATGGCGATAATTCGTTGAGCATGCGCTGAGTAACGTTTGGCTCTACGGACTGCATGAAATCCTGTGGTCGCTCAGGCAGAAGCGCCGCCCTCAAGATCCCGTTGACCCGCTCTGCCAAAGCATTTTGGTAGCAGTCATAGCCGCCCGTCATGGAACACCGGATGCCGTGTTTCGCGTGCTGTTCCTGGTACATTCCCAAGCGATACTGGCCGGCTCTGTCAGAGTGATGAACCAGTGGCTGCGCGGTTTGATCCTGACTCACGGCTCGACGTAACCTGCACTACCGACTCGGTGTGCAGACTTTCATGGACCTGGTAACCACGATCTTTCGCGAAAAAGCATCCGTCACAAGTCTCAGATAGGCCACACCTTTCTGAACGGGCAGTTAGGTGATGTCAGCTACCCGGATTTTTTCCGGACCGATTGGAACAACCTGATCAGGACCCGGTTTAAGTAGGTGCGGATGGCGCAGAAAGCGATGATGACTGTCGGTCGTCTTGTGCTACGCCCGCTTGCGGACCACCAGTAAACGCCTTCGGTGCAGGATCGAAAACAGCCGATCTCGCCCCACTTGCAGTTCAAGTTGAGGCTGGCAACGCAGCAAGTGGTGCAGCTTTCGGGTACCCAAACGCGGCCGACGCTGACTTTTTTGTTGAACGAAGTCGGCAACTTTCTGATCCAGAACCAGACGAGTTGCATCGGTGCGATTGCGTTTGCAGTAAGCCTGTCGGCTTATCCCCAAGCACTGGCAAGCCCTGCTGATGCTCAGGTTCTGGATTGGTTTATGCGCGAGGAATTGCCGGGACGCTTTTTTACGACAGAGAGACCGTAGGCGTTTTTCAAGACATCCACGACCGCCTCGAAAAACTGCGCTTTCTGATTGGAAAACGCCAACTGTTCTTCAAGCATCTTTGATGCGTTGCCATGGCGTTAGTGGTCGGTTTCTGTCGGGCACAGACCCCATCCCGGCGAGCCAATCTATGTGCCTGGGCTCCACGCTTGCGTAACCACGTCAGAACGGTGGTTTTGCCTTGAATCCGGTAGCGCTCTTGAGCCTCTTTACAGCCCAGCTCGCCGTTTCGACTTGGTCGACGACCGACAATTTAAAGGTCAGCGTGTAGTCTCGATGACTACGCCTTTTTCCTGCCTCCATTACGCCCTCCTGGAAATAGATCAGAAGGTGTAGACCTCATTCAGGACGAAACACAGGCAACAAAAAAGGGCCCACCTTTCGGTGAGCCCTTCTAGACCGCCCAGCAGAGCGGATTTTGTTTGGTAGGCGCGATTGGACTCGAACCAACGACCCCCACCATGTCAAGGTGGTGCTCTAACCAACTGAGCTACGTGCCTGCTGTGAGGCGGCATTCTACGGAATTCCCGAGGGGTGTCAACACCTTTTTTGCAGCTAAGCCTATGAATATGCGAATTTTTTATTTGTGGCCAGCACAACGGTATTTTCCGGCGGCTGGCAGCGGATTTTCAACTCAGGTAGGATCGGCGCACTCGTAAAAAATATAAAACAGAGGTTCCAGGATGGCGAACACCCCCTACCCCCAGTCGTATTACGCCGCGTCTGCGAATGCGGTACCTCCTCGCCCAGAGCTGCAAGGTGAAGTTGAAACCGATGTTTGCGTGATTGGCGCCGGTTATACCGGCCTGTCCAGTGCGCTGTTCCTGCTGGAAAACGGCTTTCGCGTGACAGTGCTGGAAGCTGCCAAGGTAGGCTTTGGCGCGTCGGGCCGCAATGGTGGGCAGATCGTCAACAGCTACAGCCGTGATATCGATGTGATCGAGCGCAGTGTCGGCCCCCAGCAGGCGAAATTACTCGGCGACATGGCATTTGAAGGCGGCAGGATCATTCGGGAGCGGGTGGCCAAGTATCAGATCCAGTGCGATCTGAAGGACGGCGGTGTGTTCGCGGCACTGAACAGCAAGCACATGGGCCACCTGGAGTCGCAGAAGCGCCTGTGGGAGCGCTACGGCCACACCCAGCTGGAGCTGCTGGACGAGCGGCGCATTCGAGAAGTGGTCGCCTGTGACAACTATGTGGGCGGCCTGCTCGACATGAGCGGCGGGCACATTCACCCCCTGAACCTGGCGCTGGGCGAAGCGGCAGCCGTGGAGTCCCTGGGCGGCACGATTTATGAGCAGTCGGCGGCGACTCGCATCGAGCGCGGCGCCAATCCGGTAGTGCATACGGCGCACGGCAAGGTCAGGGCCAAGTTCATTATTGTTGCAGGCAACGCCTATCTGGGGAACCTGGTTCCGGAACTGGCGGCCAAGTCGATGCCGTGTGGTACGCAGGTGATTACCACCGCGCCACTGGGCGATGAACTGGCGAAGACGCTGCTGCCGCAGGATTACTGCGTCGAGGACTGCAATTACCTGCTGGACTACTACCGCCTGACGAGCGACAAGCGCCTGATCTTCGGCGGTGGCGTGGTGTACGGCGCGCGTGACCCGGCGAATATCGAGGCGATCATCCGGCCGAAGATGCTCAAGGCCTTCCCGCAGCTCAAGGACGTGAAGATCGACTACGCCTGGACCGGCAATTTCCTGCTGACCTTGTCGCGCCTGCCGCAGGTCGGTCGCCTGGGGGATAACATCTACTACTCCCAGGGCTGTAGCGGCCATGGCGTGACGTATACCCACTTGGCGGGCAAGGTACTGGCGGAAGCGCTGAGAGGCCAGGCAGAACGTTTTGATGCGTTTGCCGGCCTGCCGCACTACCCCTTCCCCGGCGGACAACTGCTGCGCACGCCGTTTGCGGCGCTGGGGGCCTGGTATTACGGGTTGCGGGACAAGCTGGGATTCTGACCCCGGACCACGGGGCTGGCTTGCCGGCCCCTGTACTTGCCGCGCCGGCACCAAATCGCAGACACAAAAAACCCCGGTCTTTCGACCAGGGTCTTTGCTATCGATCCAACCAAGCCAGCGGCTTGCTTTGGCGTCTCAGGGCGTTCAGTGGGCCCTGGAACAGATATGGCGCAGCGGACGGGACTCGAACCCGCGACCCCCGGCGTGACAGGCCGGTATTCTAACCGACTGAACTACCGCTGCGTATCGCTCAGACTGCTGAAGTGTCACCTTCAACCGCCTTCAAACATCTGACTGACCAGCCTTGGCTGTTCAATCTCAAATCTGAAACATCAGACCTGGAAAATATGGCGCAGCGGACGGGACTCGAACCCGCGACCCCCGGCGTGACAGGCCGGTATTCTAACCGACTGAACTACCGCTGCGCGTCGGTGCAACCTTTAACGTTGCGTCTTGCCCTGAAGCAAAACTCTCAAGAAGTGGTGGGTGATGACGGGATCGAACCGCCGACCCTCTGCTTGTAAGGCAGATGCTCTCCCAGCTGAGCTAATCACCCTTTGCTTCGTTGAGGCCGCGAAATTTACGCAGGTAGCGGACCTAAGTCAATAGCCTGCTTGAAGTTTTTCTGAAAAAGACAAAATTGCTTCAGGACCGCGACCCGCCCTACTCGGTGTAAATCATCTTCTTGCTCATGCCGCCGTCGACGACGAACTCTTGCCCGGTGACAAACCCGGCATTGCGCGACAGCAACCACGCCACCATCGCCGCTACGTCTTCCACAGTGCCTACCCTGCCCGCCGGGTGCTGGGCGTGATCCGCATCCGTCAGCGGCTCGGCACGGCGTGCAGCCGGGTCACGGGCATCGATCCAGCCCGGGCTGACGGCATTGACCCGTACTTCCGGCCCGAGGCTGATAGCCAACGCGTGGGTCAGGGCCAGCAAACCGCCCTTGCTCGCCGCATAGGCTTCGGTGTCCGGTTCCGACTGGCGTGCCCGGGTCGACGCCAGGTTGACGATGGCGCCGCCGTGGGCCCGCAGGTAGGGCGCACAGTGCTTGGCCAGCAACATGGGACCACTGAGGTTCACCGCCAGTACACGATTCCAGTAAGCCAGGTCGAGACTTTCCAGGGTGATGTTGCGCGGGTCGGCCACGGCGGCATTGCACACCAGCGCATCCAGGCGCCCGAACTGGCCAAGTACCTCGGCCACGCCCTGGGCAACCTGCCGCTCATCGGCCACGTCCATGGTAATAAACCAGGCGTTGTCGCCGAGCACCTTGGACACCTTGGAACCGCGCTCACGGTCCAGGTCCGTCAATACCACCTGCCAGCCTTCGCTGATCAACCAGGCGGCAATCCCCAGGCCGATGCCCCGCGCCGCGCCGGTCACCAGCGCGACCCGCCCGTTACTGGCGCTCGCCGCTTCCATGGACCACTCGATCACAGGGCAGCCAACCCACGGGCCAGGTCGGCCTGCAGGTCAGCGACGTCTTCCAGGCCCACGGCAATGCGGATCAGGCTGTCACGAATCCCGGCAGCTTCACGCTCCTGCGGCGCCAGGCGGCCGTGGGAGGTGGTGCTCGGGTGAGTGATAGTGGTCTTGCTGTCACCCAGGTTGGCGGTGATGGAGATCAGGCGAGTCGCATCGATAAAGCGCCAGGCGCCCTCTTTGCCGCCCTTGACCTCGAAACTCACCACGGCGCCGAAACCACGTTGCTGGCGCTGGGCCAACTCGTGTTGCGGGTGGCTCTTGAGGCCGGCGTAGTGGACCTTCTCGATACCGTCCTGTTGCTCCAGCCACTCGGCCAGGGCCTGGGCGTTGGCACAATGGGCCTTCATCCGCAGGCTCAGGGTCTCCAGACCTTTAAGGAAGATCCAGGCGTTGAACGGGCTCAGGGTCGGGCCGGCGGTGCGCAGGAAGCCCACCACTTCCTTCATCTGCTCGCTGCGGCCGGCAACCACGCCCCCCATGCAACGGCCCTGGCCGTCGATGAACTTGGTGGCCGAGTGCACAACGATGTCTGCGCCCAGCTTCAGCGGCTGCTGCAATGCAGGGGTGCAGAAGCAGTTGTCGACGATCAGCATCGCGCCCTTGGCGTGGGCCACTTCGGACAATGCGGCAATGTCCACCAGCTCGGCCAATGGATTGGACGGCGACTCGACGAACAGCAATTTGGTGTTGGCCTTGATGGCCGCGTCCCAGCCGGACAGGTCCGCCAGCGGCACGTAGTCGACTTCAATACCAAAACGCTTGAAGTACTTTTCGAACAGGCTGATGGTCGAACCAAACACGCTGCGCGATACCAGGACGTGGTCACCGGCGCTGCACAGGCTCATGACTACCGCGAGAATCGCGGCCATGCCCGTGGCAGTGGCGACAGCTTGCTCGGCGCCTTCCAGCGCGGCGATACGCTCTTCGAACGCGCGCACGGTCGGGTTGGTGTAACGCGAATAAACGTTGCCCGGCACTTCACCGGCAAAACGCGCAGCGGCATCGGCCGCAGTGCGGAACACATAGCTGGAGGTAAAGAACATCGGGTCACCGTGCTCACCTTCCGGGGTGCGGTGCTGGCCGGCGCGCACAGCCAGGGTATCGAAAGCTACGCCATCGAGGTCGCTGTCCAAGCGACCGGCATCCCATTCCTGACTCATGCTCTACTCCTCAACTCGAATGCTTTATCAAAGATACAAAACCGGCCCCTCAGGGCCGGTGTCTACTCAGTTGTTGTACAGGTCGATGATCGCGCTGACCGCCTGGGTCTTGATCTTCGAGGAATCGTTACGGGCCTGCTCGATCTTGTTCAGGTAGGCCTCGTCGACATCGCCGGTGACGTACTTGCCGTCGAACACCGCGCAATCGAACTCCTCGATCTTGATCTTGCCACCACCGACGGCTTCGATCAGGTCCGGCAGGTCCTGGTAGATCAGCCAGTCGGCGCCGATCAGGTCCGCAACGTCCTGGGTCGAACGGTTGTGGGCGATCAGTTCGTGGGCGCTCGGCATGTCGATGCCGTACACGTTCGGGTAACGCACGGCAGGCGCGGCGGAACAGAAGTAAACGTTCTTCGCACCGGCTTCGCGGGCCATCTGGATGATCTGCTTGCAGGTGGTGCCGCGTACGATGGAGTCATCCACCAGCATCACGTTCTTGCCGCGGAACTCCAGCTCGATCGCGTTGAGCTTCTGGCGCACCGACTTCTTGCGCGCAGCCTGGCCAGGCATGATGAAGGTACGGCCGATGTAACGGTTCTTGACGAAGCCTTCGCGGAATTTCACGCCCAGGTGGTTCGCCAACTCCAGCGCAGCGGTGCGGCTGGTGTCCGGGATCGGGATAACCACGTCGATGTCGTGATCCGGGCGCTCGCGCAGGATCTTGTCCGCCAGCTTCTCGCCCATGCGCAGGCGCGCCTTGTACACCGAAACACCGTCGATGATCGAATCCGGACGCGCCAGGTAGACGTGCTCGAAGATGCACGGGGTGAGTTTCGGGTTCAGTGCGCACTGACGGGTGTGCAGCTTGCCGTCTTCAGTGATGTAGACCGCTTCGCCCGGCGCCAGGTCGCGAATCAGGGTAAAGCCCAGCACGTCCAGGGACACGCTTTCGGAAGCGATCATGTACTCGACGCCTTCGTCGGTATGACGCTGGCCGAACACGATCGGGCGGATGCCGTGGGGGTCGCGGAAACCGACGATACCGTAGCCGGTCACCATCGCCACTACCGCATAGCCACCGACGCAGCGGTTGTGCACGTCAGTCACGGCAGCGAACACGTCTTCTTCGGTCGGCTGCAGCTTGCCGCGCTGGGCCAGCTCGTGGGCGAACACGTTCAGCAGTACTTCGGAGTCCGAGTTGGTGTTGACGTGGCGCAGGTCAGATTCGTAAATCTCCTTGGCCAGTTGTTCAACGTTGGTCAGGTTGCCGTTGTGCGCCAGGGTGATGCCATAGGGCGAGTTGACGTAGAACGGCTGGGCTTCGGCCGAGGTCGAGCTGCCCGCTGTCGGGTAGCGCACGTGGCCAATGCCCATGTGCCCGACCAGGCGCTGCATGTGGCGCTGATGGAACACGTCACGCACCAGACCATTGTCCTTGCGCAGGAATAACCGGCCGTCGTGGCTGGTCACAATACCGGCAGCATCCTGGCCGCGGTGCTGGAGGACGGTTAGCGCGTCATACAGCGCCTGATTCACGTTCGACTTACCGACGATACCGACGATGCCACACATGCGACGCAACCCCTACTTAATGAATCTTGACTGAACACAACTTACTGAGGCGTTTTGGCCGGCAAGAGGTGTTCCTTGAACGGAAGATCAGCGGGTACGCTGATCCCGCTGGCCAGCCACTGACTGCTCCACCCCAAAATGAGGTTTTTGGACCAATCTGCAACCAATAGAAATTTTGGCACGAGTACCGACTCCTGCCACCACGAATCCTGCTGTACCGGCCCCAGGCTCAACAGCCCGACCGCCACGACCACCAGCAAGCCGCCACGCGCGGCGCCGAAGGCCATGCCGAGAAATCGATCGGTCCCGGAGAGGCCGGTGACGCGTATCAATTCGCCGATAAGATAATTGACCATTGCCCCCACCAACAACGTGGCGATGAACATGATGGCGCAGCCCGCGATGACGCGAGCCGAAGGTGTCTCGATGTATCCGGCCAGGTAGACAGACAATGAACCGCCGAACATCCAGGCTACAACTCCTGCGATGATCCATGTCAGCAGCGACAATGCTTCTTTGACGAAGCCGCGGCTCAGACTGATCAAAGCGGAGATGGCGACGATTGCAACGATCGCCCAATCAACCCAGGTAAATGGCACAGTTCAGCCTACAGACGGATAAGGCGGCGCATTTTAGCAGAGCGCTGGGCTATCGGTAAGCTGTGATTGGCAGTGCATTTGAAATCAATGAGTTATAGGGGAAACCGGCCTGTTGCGGCACACCCAAAACACTTTTGGGAGCGGGCCTGCTCGCGAAGGCGGTGGGGCAGCCAATAAATCTGCTGACTGATACACCGCTTCGCGAGCAAGCCCGCTCCCACATTGACCGCATCCCAGCTTGAATCCTTGCAGCCTCAGCCTTTTTCGGGCTGGAAGCGAACCACAAAACCCTTGAGGTTCTGCTGGCGATCCAACAGGTCCCGCAAGCGATCGGCTTCAGCCCGCTCGATCAGCGGCCCGATGAATACCCGGTTCTTGCCATCGGCGCTGCGGATATAGGCGTTGTAACCCTGGGTGCGCAGCTTCTTCTGCAACGCATCAGCACTTTCGCGGTTAGCCAGGCTGGCCAGCTGGATCGACCAACTGATCGGCAAGCCATTCGGGTCAATACGGCTCTGGCCCACGTCCGGCTTGCCCGGTGCCGCAGGTTGCGGGGCCACAGGTTTTGGTGCTGGCGCCGGCGCCGCAGGCTTCGCAGCAACTGCAGGAGCAGCAGGCGCAGCAGGCGCAGGCTTAACCACCGGCACGCTCGGCTGCACCGGCATCGACGGCGCTTGCTGTGCAGCCACTTCGTCATCGGTCGGCACCGGCTCTTCTTCCGGCAGCGCTTGCGGCTCGGGAACCACCACCGGCTCAACCTGAACCTGAGGCACCGCAGGCGCCTGGGGCGCAGCTGGCGCTTCAACGGTCACTTGGCGCTGCTCATCCTGACGGGAAAACAGCATCGGCAGGAAAATCACCGCCAACGCCACCAGGACCAGGGCTCCAACCATTCGCTGCTTGTATGCGCTATCCAGTAATGCCATGTGCAGCTTCCTCCGTGGAGCGCCGGGCCAACCATTCGAGCGCCTCGGCAACACAATAAAATGATCCGAACAACAGAATCTCATCCTCAGGCGTCGCAACCGCGCACTGGGCTTCCAGGGCGGCTGTCACGCTTGCATGGGACGTCACGGACGCGCCAAGGTTCTGCAAGGCAACCTGCAACTCGATGGCAGGACGACTGCGGGACGTATCCAGCGGTGCAACCGCCCAGGCCTGGACGTCGCCCAGCAAGGGTGCAACCACGCCGTCCAGGTCCTTGTCGGACAACAACCCGAACACCGCGAGGCGGCGACCGGCGGGCGGCGTGCGTGCCAGGCGCCTGGCCAGGTATTCAGCGGCGTGAGGGTTATGCCCCACATCTAGCAGCAGGTTCAGGCGCTTGCCCTCCCAGTCGAACGTGCGCCGGTCAAGGCGCCCCACCACGCGAGTAGCCTGCAACGTAGCGGCAATCTGCTCGGCATGCCAGGGCAAATCCAGCAACAGGTAGGCTTGCAGCGCGAGCGCGGCGTTTTCCATCGGCAGGTTCAGCAGTGGCAAGTCGCGCAACTCGACGGTTTGACCGCGCGCGTCAAGCCCGCGCCATTGCCAGAATTGGTCGCCAATCTCGAGATTGAAATCACGCCCACGCAGGAAGAACGGGCAATCCAGCTCGCGCACCTTGTCCAGCAAGGTATGCGGCGGGTCCAGGTCGCCGCACAGTGCAGGCTTGCCCTGGCGGAAGATCCCGGCTTTTTCATAGGCCACGGACTCACGGGTGTTACCCAGGTAGTCCGCATGGTCGACGCCAATACTGGTAATCAGCGCCAGGTCGGCATCCACCACGTTGACCGTGTCCAGACGCCCACCCAGGCCGACTTCCAGCACCACTACATCCAGCGGCGCACGCTCGAACAGCCAGAACGCCGCCAGGGTGCCCATCTCGAAATAGGTCAGGGAAATCTCGCCACGCCCGGCATCAAGTGCGGCGAAGGCTTCGCAGAGTTGCTCGTCAGTGGCTTCGACGCCATTGAGCTGCACCCGCTCGTTGTAGCGCAGCAGGTGCGGCGAGTTGTACACGCCGACCTTCAGGCCCTGGGCTTGCAGCAAGGCCGCGACAAAGGCGCAGGTAGAGCCCTTGCCGTTGGTGCCGGTCACCGTGATCACACGCGGCGCCGGCCGGCCCAACCCGAGACGGGCCGCTACCTGTTGCGAGCGCTCCAGGCCCATGTCGATGGCTGACGGATGCAACTGCTCAAGGTAGGCGAGCCATTCGCCCAGGGTACGTTGGGTCATATGTTTGCAGGCACCGGTGGCACGACAATCGGCTCGATTTTAGGCGCGACGTACACAGGTGTCGGCAGGCCCATCATTTGCGCCAGCAGGCTACCCAGGCGCGGACGCAGTTCGCCGCGCGGAATGATCAGGTCGATCGCGCCGTGCTCAAGCAGGAACTCGCTGCGCTGGAAACCTTCCGGCAGTTTTTCGCGAACGGTCTGCTCGATAACACGCGGGCCGGCAAAGCCGATCAGCGCCTTCGGCTCACCGACGATCACGTCACCCAGCATCGCCAGGCTGGCGGACACACCGCCGTAGACCGGGTCGGTCAGCACGGAGATGAACGGAATACCTTCTTCGCGCAGACGCGCCAGTACCGCGGAGGTCTTGGCCATTTGCATCAGCGAGATCAGTGCTTCCTGCATCCGCGCACCACCGGAGGCGGCGAAGCAGATCATCGGGCAACGGTTTTCCAGCGCGTAGTTGGCGGCACGTACGAAACGCTCACCGACAATGGCGCCCATCGAGCCGCCCATGAAGGAGAATTCGAAGGCCGAAACCACCACCGGCATGCCCAGCAGCTTGCCGCTGACGGAAATCAGCGCGTCCTTTTCACCGGTCTGCTTCTGGGCCGCGGTCAGGCGGTCCTTGTACTTCTTGCCGTCGCGGAACTTCAGACGGTCAACCGGCTCCAGGTCAGCGCCCAGCTCGGAGCGACCATCGGCGTCGAGGAAAATATCAATGCGGGCGCGGGCGCCGATACGCATGTGGTGATTGCACTTGGGGCAAACGTCCAGGGTCTTTTCCAGCTCCGGGCGGTACAGCACCGCGTCGCAGGATGGGCACTTGTGCCAAAGACCTTCAGGAACCGAGCTTTTCTTCACCTCGGAACGCATGATCGAAGGGATCAGTTTGTCTACTAACCAGTTGCTCATGCTTTCTTTCTCCAGTACCGGTGGCTTGAACACAGCCCCGCGTATGCCCTTGAGCTAAATTCATATGTGGCGATGACACAAACTGGACGGGGTCAGACGTTCGACCAGCCATTTCCTGCCTGTGCCCTCAGCCTTCCAGACAACCTGCCGTGCAGGGTTGCCACTTCATTTCCGGGCCTCCCACAGGCGGCGCCGGGCTGTTTTACACAGTGGTAGTTATGGACGGCGGCAGACTGCCAGCCGTCACATCGTCCCGCTGCTGTCGCGCACGGCCTGCATGAATGCGCGAATCCTTGCGTGATCCTTGATGCCCTTGCCCTGCTCTACCCCGCCGCTGACGTCCACGGCATACGGCCGAACCTGCTGGATGGCACTGGCCACGTTGTCCGGATTCAGGCCGCCCGCGAGGATAATCGGCTTGCTCAACCCTTCGGGAATCAACGACCAGTCAAACGCCTCGCCAGTACCACCGGGAACGCCTTCGACGTAGGTGTCGAGAAGAATCCCGCGAGCCCCGCCATAGGCAGCGCATGCCGCAGCAATATCGTCCCCGGCCTTGACCCGTAGCGCCTTGATGTACGGGCGCTGGTAGCTCTCGCACTCGTCCGGACTCTCATCGCCATGGAACTGCAGCATGTCCAGTTGCACGGCGTCGAGGGTTTCATTGAGCTCGCAGCGGCTGGCGTTGACGAACAACCCCACGGTGGTCACGAACGGCGGCAACGCGGCAATGATCGCCCGCGCCTGCAACACATTCACCGCCCGCGGGCTTTTGGCATAAAACACGAAACCGATGGCATCGGCCCCCGCCTCGACCGCCGCCAACGCGTCTTCTATGCGGGTAATCCCGCAAATCTTGCTGCGAACGGCAGACATGTCGATGAAACCTCAGGGCGTGTCGGGGAAAGTCCCGGATGGTAACAAATGCTTTTGAGGGCGTCAGCCGCCAAGTTCGCTGAAACCTGTGAGGAAGTGTGGCCCGATGAATCGCTGGGGCAATTCGAACTCGTCGCGGTACTCCACATCCACCAGGTACAGGCCGAACGGATGCGCCGTGACGCCGCCGGTACGGCGAATCCGGCTTTCCAGGACTTCCCTGGCCCATTCCACCGGGCGTTCGCCGGTACCGATGGTCATCAGCACCCCGGCGATATTGCGCACCATATGGTGCAGGAACGCGCCGGCGCGGATATCCAGCACGATCATCTTGCCGTGGCGCGTCACCCGCAGGTGGTGGACTTCCTTGATCGGCGACTTGGCCTGGCACTGGCCGGCACGGAACGCGCTGAAATCGTGGATACCTACAAGATGCTGGGCCGCCTCGGCCATGCGCTCGGCGTCCAGCGGGCGGTGGTTCCAGGTGATTTCTTCGTTGAGATGGGCCGGGCGGATCTGATCGTTGTAGATCACATAGCGATAACGCCGGGCGATGGCCTTGAAGCGCGCGTGAAAGTCCGCCGGCATCACCTTGGCCCAACTGACGCTGACGTCGTGGGGCAAGTTGATATTGGCGCCCATCACCCATGCCTTCATCGAGCGCTCGGCCTGAGTGTCAAAGTGCACCACTTGCCCGCAAGCGTGCACGCCGGCATCAGTACGCCCGGCGCACATCAGCGACACCGGTGAGTCGGCGACTTTCGACAGGGCCTTCTCCAGGGTTTCCTGCACCGTCGGCACACCGGAGGCCTGGCGTTGCCAGCCACGATAGCGCGAGCCTTTGTATTCCACGCCCAGGGCGATTCTGAAAAAGCCTGCGGCCGCCATTTCGGCGGCCGCGTTATCTATATTTGCCAAGAACTGAGAGCCTGATGAGTTGCGCAAAAGCGGCCATTATAAGGCCGCGCGCCTGGGACGCCATGGGTTTGGTGCCTGGATGGCAAAACGGCAGCCCGAAGGCTGCCGTTGTATTTACCGCGCGTATCAAGCCAGCCGGCTGAGCATTTCCTTGGCCTCGCCCTTCTGACCGTCATCGCCTTCCTTGAGCACCTCGCCAAGAATGTCCCGCGCCCCGTCGGCATCGCCCATGTCGATGTAGGCCTGCGCCAGGTCGAGCTTGGTGGCCACTTCGTCGGTACCGGAGAGGAAGTCGAATTCCGGCTCATCGCCACCCAACGCCGCGTCGTCGGCGGTGAAGGACGGTTCGATTGGCGGATGTTCCAGGCTTTGCGACAGGCGATCCAGCTCGGCGTTGACATCATCAAGCTCCGACGCAAACGCGTCCGGCTTGGCCGCTGCGGGCGCCTCGGGCTCGTCGGCCAGGGACAGGTCGAAATCCTCCGGCAGGTCGAGGTCGTCCAGGTCGGCCGGCGTCAGTGTCGGCGGCTCTACCGGCGGCAGGTCCTTCATCTGGTCTTCAAGGCCGGAGAGGAAGTCGTCGTCGGACTGGGCCGACGAGGGTGGATCGAGTTGCAGGTCCAGGTCGAAATCCGAGAGGTCTTCCGCACTGGCCTTGGCCTCGGTCTGCTGTTGCAGCACCGATTCAAAGCTAAGGTCGTCGTCCGACGTCGGGCGGACCACGGCTGGCGAAGCAGCCTCCAGATCGTCCAGGCTGAGGTCGAAGTCAGTGTCAAACGCGTCCGGCGCAGGCTCAGGTGCAGGCGGTGCCGGTTCGTCCTTGAGCAGGTCCTTGACGTATTGGGCGTCGAGAGCGGCAGCGGCAACGGCAGCGCTGACGCCTGCTGCGAACACGGCCATGGCCGGGAAGCGGCTTTTCAGCTGTTCGACCTGGGCATGGTTGTCGCCATTGGCGACCAGTTGGCGCTCCTGGGTGACAAACCCGTCCTTGTTGCCCTGCAAGCCGTGGACTTCCATCAGCTTGAGACGCAGGTCACTGCGGGCGGGCTCTTGCTTGATTGCATCTTCCAGCACTTCCGCAGCCTGGTTCAGGTGGCCACGGTCGATATGCGACTGGGCTTGCGCCAGGGCGTCGGTCGGACGCTGCACAGCAACAGGTGCGACCACCGGCGCAATCACCGGGGCAACCACCGCCGCCGGGGCTGGAGCTGGAGCTGGAGCTGGAGCTGGAGCTGGAGCTGGAGCTGGAGCTGGAGCCAGCTTGACGTTCGGCGGCGGTACATCAAGGCCTTCGAAACTGTCAGATGGCAGATCGTGATCAATGTTCGGCGCAAATTCCGGCTCTTCAGCCAGGGCCCGTGCCATGCGCAGGTGCTTTTCTTCTTCAAGGCGCGCATTGCGATGACGGGCCCACAGCAGCAGAAGCAACAGCACCAGCAAACCCGCTGCGCCGCCGATCACCCCCAGCACGATCGGGTTGGTCAGCAGGTCATTGAATTTACCTTCAGTGCTGGCAGGCGCCGCATCCGGCTTGACCGGGGTCTCGACCGGCGCAGCCGCGGGGGTTGCTGCCGGAGCTGCCGCTGCCGGCGCCGCCGGTTGTGCAGCCAGCTCGGCCGGCATCGCCGCCGTTGCAGCAGGCTGCGCCGCAGCGCCACCCGGGGTCTGCAACTTGGCCAGTTGGTTGTTCTTGAGCTCGATCAGCCGCTGCAGCTTGTCCAGCTGACTTTGCAGGTCAGCCATGCGGCTTTTCAGTTCTTCATTCTCGCGACGGGTCGAATCCAGGCTTTCCTGGGTCACCGCCAGCTTGTTGTTCAAGGCCCGGCTGTCGCCCGCCGCGCCCTTCCCGCCTTTCCTGGCCGCTTCGGCCGAGACCAGGCTCAAATTGTCCTTGGTATTGGTCTGCGACGGCGCATTACCCGCCTGGGTACGCTTGGTCGCGTCCAGCTGCGCCTTGCCGGCGAGCTGATTGCCGCCACGGCGGCCCTCGCGCCACGCCGCGTTTTGCGCCGTCACTTCAGCAATCGCCTCGGGCTGCGGCAGGCTGGTGCTTTGCCCCGAATCCGGCAGGCGCAGGACCTGGCCGGTTTTCATGCGGTTGATGTTGCCGTCGATAAAGGCGTCAGGGTTCAGCGCCTGAATGGCCAGCATGGTCTGCTGCACCGAGGCGCCATTGCGGTTTTTCGCGGCGATTTCCCACAAGGTGTCACGGGAAGTCGTGGTGTGTTCCTTGGCCTTGGTGACTGCCGGAGCCGTCGTCGCGGGCGCACTCAAGCGTGGCGCGGGTGCAGGTGCACCGGCGGCCGGGGTCGACTGGTCGAACTTGGCCGGGTCCAGCAACACGCTGTAGTCGCGCATCAGGCGGCCGTTGGGCCATTGCACCTGCAGCAGGAAACGCACGTAGGAATCCGGCAGCGGCTTGCTGGAGGTGACACGCACCACACTGCGGCCGTTGGGATTGACCACCGGGGTAAAGGTCAGGTCGTTCAGGAACGCCTGGCGATCGACGCCCGCATCCACAAAGGCCTGGGACGACGCGAGGCTGGGGGTGATCTCGGAGGCGGTCAGGCCACCGACATCGAGCAACTCGATTTCCACCGACAGCGGCTGGTTCAGCTTCGACTTGAGGGTCATCTCCCCAAGCTGCAGTGCTTGCGCCATACCGGAGGACAGCGCCGAGGCGGCCGCTATTGCTAACACCAGTTTGCGAACTTGAACCATAGCCTCATCCTTTTTGAACACTCCCCGGCCGGCGAGAAGGTGGGTAACCGCTGCCATTAGGCATGGCGAGCCGATAGGTCACCGACGCGCAATTTTTCCAGCTTGGGGCCAAGCATAGCGCTTGGCTAGAATCAATCTACAAATTGCCGCCAAGTATCTTTTACACAAGGCCTTTTATCAACAACTGCGCCAGCTGTACGGCGTTCAGTGCCGCCCCTTTGCGTACGTTATCTGACGCCAGCCACATATTTAGTTCCGCAGGGTCATCAACACCGGCACGAACCCGGCCCACGTAGACCACGTCCTGACCGACCGCATCGCCCACAGCCGTGGGGTAATCGCCCTCTTCCACCAATTCGACACCCGGTGCCGAGTCCAGGGCACGGTTGACGGCAGCGAGATCCACCGCTGCCCCCAATTGCAGTGACACAGTCAGGCTATCGCCAAAAAACACCGGGGCTTGAACGCAAGTGACGGAAATCTTTAGCAAAGGCATTTCCAGCACGGCGCGCAATTCGTGCACCAGGCGTTTTTCCAGGGCGGTGTGGCCTTGCGCGTCAGGCTTGCCGACCTGGGCCAGCAGGTTAAAGGCCATTTGCCGGTCGAAGAATTTCGGCTCCAGCGGGCGCACATTCAGCAACTCGGCGGTCTGCCGGGCGAGTTCGCTGACAGCCTCACGGCCCTGGGCGGAAACGGCGAGGTTGGCGGTGACGTTGACGCGCTGAATGTCCAGCAAGCCGCGCAGTGGCGCCAGCACCACGGCCAGGGCAGTGGCCGACGGGCTTGGGCTGCTGACCTGATAAGGTTTTTTCAGGCCATCGAGGATCTGCGCGTTGGCTTCCGGCACTACCTGCGGCGCCTGATCGGCCGGCAAGGCGCCGGACAAGTCGATCAGGGTGCAGCCCGCAGCGATGGCGCGCGGGGCAAAACTCAAGGTGACCGCAGGGCCGGCGGCGAAGAACACCAGTTGGACTTTGCTGAAATCGAATTCATCGACTTCCCGCACCCGCACGTTCTTGCCCCGAAACGGCACCGAATGCCCGGCCGACTCGCTGCTGGCCAACAGGTGCAGGCTGCCTACCGGGAAGTCCTGCTCTTCGAGGATCTGCACCAGGGTTTCGCCAACGGTGCCGGTGGCGCCGATCACGGCAATATCAAAGGTCTGGGTCATGGGGGCTGCCTCGGGCATTGCGGGGGGAGCGGCACTTTACCGGGTGGCTGGGGGTGAGGCAATTAACCTGGGGGTTGTGGTGTGGCTGATGGCCTCTTCGCGAGCAAGCCCGCTCCCACATTCGAGCGAGTTTCTTCAGTTGAAATGCGATCAAATGTGGGAGCGGGCTTGCTCGCGAAGAGGCCCGAGCGCGCAATAAAAAACCCGCGCCTGTCACCAGAACGCGGGTTTCTTATTACCAGCAGCGATTACCGCTCCAGCAAGATCCGCAGCATGCGACGCAACGGCTCAGCCGCGCCCCACAGCAGTTGGTCGCCGACGGTGAACGCACCCAGGTACTGCGTCCCCATGTTCAGCTTGCGCAGACGGCCAACCGGCACATTCAGGGTACCGGTCACCTTGTTCGGGCTCAGTTCCTGGATGCTGATATCACGGTTGTTCGGCACCAGCTTGACCCAAGGGTTGTGCTGGCTGATCAGCCCTTCGATATCGGCGATCGGCACGTCTTTGTTCAGCTTGATGGTCAACGCCTGGCTGTGGCAACGCATGGCGCCGATGCGCACGCAGATACCGTCCACCGGGATCGGGCTCTTGAAGCGACCGAGGATCTTGTTGGTCTCGGCCTGGGCCTTCCACTCTTCACGGCTCTGGCCGTTAGGCAGTTCCTTGTCGATCCACGGGATCAGGCTGCCGGCCAATGGCACACCGAAGTTCTCGGTCGGGTAGGCCTCGCTGCGCATGGCCTCGGCCACACGGCGGTCGATGTCGAGGATCGCGCTGGCCGGGTCAGCCAGTTGGTCGGCGACAGCGGCGTGGGTCGCGCCCATCTGCTTGATCAGTTCACGCATGTTCTGCGCGCCGGCACCGGAGGCCGCCTGATAGGTCATGGCGCTCATCCACTCCACCAGGCCGGCTTCGAACAAGCCGCCCAGGCCCATCAGCATCAGGCTGACGGTGCAGTTGCCGCCGATGTAGTTCCTGGTGCCTGCGTCCAGTTGCTGGTCGATCACCTTGCGGTTGACCGGGTCCAGCACGATCACCGCGTCATCCTGCATGCGCAGGCTGGAAGCGGCGTCGATCCAGTAACCCTGCCAGCCGGCTTCGCGCAGCTTGGGGAAGACTTCGCTGGTGTAGTCGCCACCCTGGCAGGTCAGAATGACGTCGAGGGTCTTCAGTTCTTCAATGTTGTAGGCGTCCTTGAGCGGAGCAATGTCCTTGCCCACGGACGGCCCTTGACCACCTACATTGGAGGTGGTGAAAAACACCGGCTCAATAAGATCGAAATCCTGCTCTTCCAGCATCCGCTGCATGAGCACGGAACCGACCATACCGCGCCAACCGATCAGACCTACACGTTTCATCGCAACTACACCTTGTTCAAAAGTGGGCCGCCTTGCAGCAACATCTGCAAGCGGGCCCGAGAGATTACAGATTCCGCAGCGCGGCGACTACTGCGTCGCCCATTTCTTGCGTACCGACCTTGGTGCAACCCTGGGACCAGATGTCGCCAGTGCGCAGGCCCTGGTCGAGCACCAGGCTCACGGCCTGCTCGATGGCATCCGCGGCATCGGTCAGGTTGAAGCTGTAACGCAGCATCATCGACACCGACAAAATGGTCGCCAACGGGTTGGCAATGCCCTGCCCGGCGATGTCCGGCGCCGAACCGTGGCACGGCTCGTACATGCCCTTGTTGTTGGCATCCAGGGAGGCCGACGGCAGCATGCCGATGGAACCGGTGAGCATCGAGGCCTGGTCGGACAGGATGTCGCCGAACAGGTTGTCGGTGACGATCACGTCGAACTGCTTCGGTGCACGCACCAGCTGCATGGCGGCGTTGTCGACGTACATGTGGCTCAGCTCGACGTCCGGGTAGTCCTTGGCGACTTCCTCGACGATTTCACGCCACAGCTGGCTGGACGCCAATACGTTGGCCTTGTCCACCGAGCAGACCTTCTTGCCACGCACACGGGCCATGTCGAAACCGACACGGGCAATACGGCGGATTTCACTCTCGCTGTACGGCAGGGTGTCGTAGGCCTGACGCTCGCCATTTTCCAACTCGCGCACGCCCCGTGGCGAGCCGAAGTAGATACCGCCGGTCAGTTCGCGGACGATCAGGATGTCCAGGCCCGCGACGATTTCCGGCTTCAGGCTGGAAGCGTCCGCCAGTTGCGGGTAAAGGATCGCCGGGCGCAGGTTGCCGAACAGGCCCAGTTGCGCACGGATCTTCAGCAGGCCGCGCTCAGGGCGGATGTCACGCTCGATCTTGTCCCACTTCGGGCCACCCACGGCGCCCAGCAGCACGGCGTCGGCTGCGCGGGCACGCTCCAGGGTTTCGTCGGCCAGAGGCACGCCGTGCTTGTCGATGGCCGCGCCGCCGATCACGTCGTGGCTCAGTTCGAAGCCCAGGCTGTACTTGGCGTTAGCCACTTCCAGCACCTTGACCGCTTCGGCCATGATTTCCGGACCAATGCCGTCGCCAGGGAGAATCAGAATCTGCTTGCTCATGGGTTCCTCATTTCATCAAGCGACCCGCACGTGGGCAGGTCGGGAAAAATTAATCAGCGTTCGGCCCACACCACCAGCACGTCGGTGCTGAAGGTGCCGTCGGCTTGAATCTCGAAATAATCGCGCACTTCCTGGCCCATCGCCTTTTGCAGCTCCAGGATCGCGGCACGCAATACCTCTGGGGTGCGCATGCGCTCGACCCACGAGGTGTATTCCAGGCGCAGGCGCTGGCGGCTGCTGTTGCGCACATGCAAACCGGCTTCGCTGAGCTGGCGCATCCACTCGCCGGCGGAATAGTCACGCACGTGGCTGGTGTCGCGCAGCACTTCGACGGTTTGCAGGTAAGTGTCCAACAGCGGGCTGCCCGGTGACAAGACGTCCACAAACGCGGCCACGCCACCCGGCTTGAGCACCCGGCGCACTTCACGCAGGGCCAGGCCCAGGTCGCTCCAATGGTGCGCCGAGTAGCGGCTGAACACGAAGTCGAATTCGCCACCGGCAAACGGCAGGCGCTCGGCGGCGCCGTGCACGGTGCGGATGTTGTCCAGGCCACGGTCCACGGCAGCGGCGGCGACCACGTCAAGCATCTGTTGGGACAGGTCGTACGCCACCACTTCTTTAACCAACGGTGCCACGTTGAAACTCACGTGACCGGCGCCGCAACCCAGGTCCAGCAGTCGTGCAGCGCCCTGCCCGGCCAGTTCGGCCTGGAGCAGCGCGAACTCGGTGCCTTGAGCATGTACTGCGCTGCTCAGGTAGGCCGAGGCCTGTTCGCCGAATTGTTTTTGCACGACTTGGGTGTGGGCAGTGCTGGTCATGATGATGTCCCTGGTTTTTGTGTTGCTGTTGCTGGCCCTTTCGCGAGCAAGCCCGCTCCCACATTCGACCGAGTTCCTTCAGTTGAAATGCAATCAAATGTGGGAGCGGGCTTGCTCGCGAAGGGGCCAGTCCGGTCTACATGGAATCAAGCGTCGCGAAACAACCAAGGCTGGCTGGCCCGGTGTTTGGTTTCAAACGCGGCAATCGCATCGCCGTCCTGCAAGGTCAGGCCGATGTCGTCCAGGCCATTGATCAGGCAGTGCTTGCGGAAGGCGTCCACTTCAAAGTGATACACCTTGCCGTCCGGACGGGTCACGGTCTGCGCCGCCAGGTCGATGGTCAACTGGTAGCCCACATCGGCTTCCACCTGCTGGAACAACTCATCCACTTCGGCATCGCTCAAGATGATCGGCAGCAAGCCGTTCTTGAAGCTGTTGTTGAAGAAGATGTCGGCGTAGCTCGGCGCGATGATGCTGCGAAAGCCATATTCTTCCAGGGCCCACGGCGCGTGCTCACGGCTGGAGCCGCAACCGAAGTTTTCCCGGGCGAGCAACACGCTGGCACCCTGGTAACGCTCGGCGTTGAGCACAAAGTCCTTGTTCAGCGGGCGCTTGGAGTTGTCCTGGTAGGCGTAGCCCACGTCCAGGTAGCGCCACTCGTCGAACAGGTTCGGGCCAAAACCGGTGCGCTTGATCGATTTCAAGAACTGCTTGGGAATGATCTGGTCGGTGTCCACGTTGGCACGGTCCAACGGCGCGACTAAACCGGTGTGTTGAGTAAAAGCTTTCATCGGGTATTCCTCAGATCAATTCGCGAACGTCGATGAAACGACCGTTGACGGCAGCCGCAGCAGCCATGGCCGGGCTGACGAGGTGGGTACGGCCACCGGCGCCCTGACGCCCTTCGAAGTTACGGTTGGAGGTGGACGCGCAATGCTCGCCCGACTCCAAACGGTCCGGGTTCATCGCCAGGCACATCGAGCAACCCGGCTCGCGCCATTCAAAACCGGCTTCGAGGAAGATCTTGTCGAGGCCTTCGGCTTCAGCCTGGGCCTTGACCAGGCCCGAACCTGGCACCACGATCGCCTGCTTGATGGTGGAGGCGACTTTGCGGCCCTTGGCGATCACCGCCGCAGCGCGCAAATCCTCGATCCGCGAGTTGGTGCAGGAGCCGATGAATACGCGATCCAGCTGGATGTCGGTAATCGCCTGATTGGCTTTCAAGCCCATGTACTTCAAGGCGCGCTCGATGGAACCACGCTTGACCAGGTCGGTTTCCTTGGCCGGGTCCGGCACGTTCTGGTCAACGGCCAACACCATTTCCGGCGAAGTGCCCCAGCTGACTTGCGGCTTGATCTGGGCGGCATCGAGAGTAACCACGGTGTCGAACACCGCATCGGCGTCGGAAACCAGGTCTTTCCAGGCTTCGACAGCGGCGTCCCAATCAGCACCGGCAGGTGCGAACGGGCGACCCTTGACGTAGGCAATGGTCTTTTCGTCCGCCGCCACCATGCCCACGCGGGCACCGGCTTCGATGGACATGTTGCAGATGGTCATGCGGCCTTCGATGGACAGGTCGCGAATCGCGCTGCCGGCGAATTCGATGGCGTGGCCGTTACCGCCGGCGGTGCCGATCTTGCCGATCACGGCGAGGACGATGTCCTTGGCAGTGACGCCGAAAGGCAACTCACCTTCCACCGACACCAACATGTTCTTCATTTTCTTGGCGACGAGGCACTGGGTGGCGAATACATGTTCCACCTCGGAGGTACCAATACCGTGGGCCAGGGCGCCAAACGCACCGTGGGTAGAGGTGTGGGAGTCGCCGCAAACCACGGTCATGCCGGGCAAGGTAGCGCCCTGCTCCGGGCCGATCACGTGAACGATCCCCTGGCGCACGTCATTCATCTTGAATTCGGTGATGCCATATTCGTCGCAGTAATCATCGAGGGTCTGCACCTGGAGGCGCGACACGGTGTCGACGATGGCGTCGATCCCGCCTTTACGCTCCGGGGTGGTCGGCACGTTGTGGTCCGGGGTGGCGATGATCGAGTCGACGCGCCAAGGCTTGCGCCCGGCCAGTCGCAGGCCTTCGAACGCTTGGGGCGAGGTCACTTCATGGATGATGTGACGGTCGATGTAGATCAGCGACGACCCATCATCGCGCCGTTTCACTTCATGGGAATCCCAAAGCTTGTCGTAAAGCGTTTTGCCGGCCATCACGCGGTCCTCATCAGGTGTTTCTATGCCCCGGGCCTTGAACGATTCAATAACCCTTTGGCTTGTGAGGCTGATGGTATGGCGCTACATTAAATAACTCAAATTCATATTTTTTATGCTTTGGATTACCAACTGGAATAGAACAATGGACTTGGCCAACCTCAATGCCTTTATCGCCATCGCCGAGACCGGCAGCTTCTCCGGTGCCGGTGAACGCCTGCACCTGACCCAACCGGCCATCAGCAAGCGCATCGCCGGCCTGGAGCAACAATTAAAGGTGCGCCTGTTCGACCGGCTGGGGCGTGAAGTCGGCCTCACCGAAGCCGGACGGGCGCTGCTGCCCCGGGCGTATCAGATTCTCAATGTACTGGACGACACCCGCCGCGCCCTGACCAACCTGACCGGCGAGGTCAGCGGTCGTCTCACCCTGGCCACCAGCCATCACATCGGCCTGCACCGCTTGCCACCGGTCCTGCGCACGTTCACCCGGGAATACCCGAATGTCGCGCTGGACATCCAGTTTCTTGACTCGGAAGTGGCCTACGAAGAAATCCTCCATGGCCGCGCCGAAGTGGCCGTGATCACTCTGGCGCCGGAACCCCACACGCTGGTGCGGGCCACCCCGGTGTGGGACGACCCACTGGATTTCGTGGTGGCGCCGGAACACAGCCTGATCAGCAACGGCAGCGTCAGCCTGGCGGACATCGCCCGGCACCCGGCGGTGTTTCCCGGCGGCAACACCTTTACCCACCATATCGTGCAGCGGCTGTTCGAGGCCCAGGGCCTGACGCCAAACATCGCCATGAGCACCAACTACCTGGAAACCATCAAGATGATGGTCTCCATTGGCCTTGCCTGGAGCGTGTTGCCGCGCACCATGCTCGATGACCAGGTGGCACGCATCGCTTTGCCGGGCATACAGCTCAGTCGCCAGCTAGGCTATATCGTGCACACCGAAAGGACGCTGTCGAACGCTGCGCGGGCTTTCATGAGCCTATTGGATGCACAGGTCGATCTGCCAGGGAATCAGGCTTGAATCGCCGTGGCCCGTAGACCGTGGAACCCGCGCCGAACGCCCATCGAGCCAAGGCCCTTTGATAATGCGCAACCCCGTCGATACCGTGCCACCCCTGCCCCGCATCTACGCCCTGGACCCACAGGAGGCGGAGCAAAGCTGGGACAGCGCGCCGCAACTGCTGGCGGCGCTCAACGCTGCCCGGCTGGGCGCCTGGAGCTGGGAAATCGATACCGGCCGGATCAGCTGGTCCCGAGGCACTCAGGCCCTGTTCGGCTTCGACCCGCGCCAGCCGCTGCCTGAAGACCTGGAGTACCTGGACCTGCTGGCCCCCGAGGACCGCGCCAAGGTGGTCCGGGCCTTTCATGCGGTGCTGGCCGGCGAACCCGCTGTCCAGGCCATGCACCACCGTATCCAATGGCCCGATGGCAGCCTGCACTGGCTGGAAATCAACGGCAGCCTGCTACCGGACAAGGCCGGGCGTCGTCGAATGATCGGGGTGATCCGCGAAATCACCCACCAGCGCGAGCGCGAACACGCCCTCAGCCATTCGGAAAAGCGCTTCGCCACCCTGTTCCATTTGTGCCCGCTGATGGTCCTGCTGACCCGCCAGGCGGACGGCCTGATCAGCGAAGCCAACCAGTATTTCGAAAGCCTGTTCGGCTGGCCGTTGGCCGATGCCATTGGCCGCAGCACATTGGAGCTGGGCCTCTGGGTACACCCGGAACAACGCGCGCATCTGGTCAAGGCCACCCAGCGCAAAGGCGCCCCCATCACCATGGAAGTGCAGTTTCGCGCCAGCAACGGGCAGGTCCACGATGGCACCCTCAGCGCCCAGAAAGTCGAGCTGGACGGCGAGGACTACCTGATCAGCACCTTCCTCGACACCACCGAGCGCAAGAATGCCGAGCAGGCCCTCAAGGACAGCCAGGAACGCCTGGACCTGGCCCTGGACTCGGCGCAACTGGGCACCTGGGACTGGCACATCCCCAGCGGCATGCTCTATGGCTCGGCCCGCGCCGCCCAACTGCACGGGCTGGAACCCCAACCGTTCCACGAATCCTTCGAGGCCTTCTTTGAAGGCATGCCCCAGGAAGAGCGCGAGAGCATGCGCAACGCCTACCGCACCCTGCGCGAAGGCCCGGCGGGCAACTACCAACTGACCTACCGCGTGCAACTGGAAGACGGCAGTTCGCGCTACCTGGAAAGCCGCGCCCGCCTGTATCGCGATGACACGGGCGTACCGTTGCGAATGGCCGGGACCCTGCTCGACATCACCGACCAGGTTGAACGGGAGCAGCGCCTGATCGCATCCGAAGAAAAATTCGCCAGCCTGTTCCTCGCCAGCCCCGACCCGATCTGCGTGACGCGCCTGGAGACCGGCCAGTTTATCGAGATCAACCCGGCCTTCACCCAGACCTTCGGCTGGACCGCCGCCGAGGTGCTCAACAACAACGCCGAGCAGATCGGCTTGTGGGAGGAGTCCAGCCAACGCCTGCAGCGCATCGAGCAGGTGATCCGCGAACAATCCCTGAGCAACGTGGCAATCACCGTTCATCACAAGAACGGCCAGACCCTGAACTGTGTAATATCCAGCCGCCTGATCCAGGTCAGCGACCAACCCTGCATCGTCACCACCCTGCGGGACATCACCCAACAGCAACGCTCGGAAGCGGCGCTCAAGGCCAGCGAAGAGAAATTCGCCAAGGCCTTTCATTCCAGCCCCGATGCGGTGTCGATCACCGAGCGCGATACCGGGCGCTACGTGGAGGTCAATGACGGCTTCTGCCGCCTCACCGGCTACCGCGCCGAAGAAGCGATCGGCCTGACGCTGTACCAGATCGGCATCTGGGCCGATGAAAACCAGCGCGCGGCGTTATTGGCCGAGTTGCAGATCAAGGGCCGCATTCATCACCTGGAAATGCTCTGGCACAACAAGCGCGGCGAAGTGCTGGCGGTTGAAGTGTCGGTGGAGCCCATCACCCTCAATGAAACCCCCTGCCTGTTGCTGACCGCCCGGGACGTCAGCCTGCTGAAAAACGCCCAGGCGCAGATTCGCCACCTGGCCTATCACGACCCCCTGACCAACCTGCCCAACCGCGCCCTGCTGATGGACCGCCTGAGCCAGCAGATCGCCCTGCTCAAGCGCCACAACCTGCGGGGCGCCCTGCTGTTTCTTGACCTGGACCATTTCAAGCACATCAACGATTCCCTCGGCCACCCGGTCGGCGACACGGTGCTGAAGATCGTCACTGCACGCCTCGAAGCCAGTGTGCGCATGGAAGACACCGTGGCACGCCTGGGCGGCGATGAGTTTGTGGTGCTGCTCAGCGGCCTGGAAGGCACGCGCCCGCAAGTCAGCACTCAGGTCCAGGAGCTGGCCGATACCCTGCGCGAACTGTTATCCGAACCGATGTTCCTGGATGGCCACCGCCTGCAAGTCACCCCGAGCATTGGCGTGGCGCTGATCCCCGATCACGGCTCAACCCCGGCCGATTTGCTCAAGCGCGCCGACATCGCCCTGTACCGGGCCAAGGATTCAGGGCGCAACACCATCCAGATGTTCCACAACAGCATGCAGAAAACCGCCAGCGAGCGGCTGCGCATGGAAACCGACCTGCGCCTGGCCCTGTCCCGCGGCGAGTTCAGCGTGCATTACCAACCCCAGGTGGATGCGCGCGGCAACACCATCGTCGGCGCCGAGGCCCTGGTGCGCTGGCAACATCCGCAGTTGGGCGCACAGTCCCCGACGGAATTCATCAAGGTCCTGGAAGACAGCGGCCTGATCCTTGAAGTGGGCACCTGGATCCTCGACGAAGCCTGCAGCACCTTCGCGCAGTTGATTGCCGAGGGCCTGGTAGACCCGCTGAACTTCAGCCTGTGCGTCAACATCAGCCCGCGGCAGTTTCGCCAGAATGATTTTGTCGAACGGGTAGAACGCAGCCTGCGCACCCACCACCTGCCTTATACCCTGCTGAAGCTGGAAATCACCGAAGGCATCGTGATCCAGAATCTGGACGACACCATCAGCAAAATGCGCCGCCTGAAAAAGCTCGGCGTGAGTTTTGCGATGGATGATTTCGGCACCGGCTATTCGTCGCTGACCTACCTCAAGCGCCTGCCGGTGGATGCGCTGAAGATCGACCAGTCGTTTGTGCGCGACGCCACCCATGACCCCAACGATGCGGAGATCATCCGTGCCATTGTGGCCATGGCGCGCAGCTTGAACCTGGACGTCATTGCCGAAGGTGTGGAAACCCCTGAGCAACTGGCGTTTTTGCAGGGGCTTGGGTGTCATTTGTATCAGGGGTATCTGCACAGTCGGCCCTTGCCGGTGGAAGGGTTCAGGCAGGTACTGAAGAGAATGCCCCAGGCCACTTCATCGGAATAAGTTGCACCGGATTTTCCTGATGGGCAGCTGCTTTTTGAGCCTGTAGGTTCAAGTGCTTTCCATTTTCGGGCACACCTACCATGCAGGATGCAAAGCACTCCCCGGCGCTGCTAGGCGGCGCCTCGAGATAACCGGCGCCAGGGTTGATGGACACCATGGGAGCAGACAGGGCATACAGCCAATGCTGTTGAGTTTCATCCATGACCAGGAGGTTCCAAGAGTCGATGAGAGTAGCCGAGGCCAACTACGTATGCGGACACAGATTGCAAGGCATATGCAGCCGGCCACCATCGGACTTGTCTTTTCTGCGCGCAGAAAAAAGACCACGAGATCTCGTGGCCTGTGTTTCTCAAACTTTGCACCTTTGAACCTAAACCAGCGTTAGCGCGGTGCCCTCTTCATCCATCCAGCTTGATGATTTCAGTGGGTGTTTATACCCGTAATCATCAAAAGCCCCATCAACGACGACAACAGAATGCATGAAGTTCGCCAACGTGCCGGTTGCACCATCTGCCAGCGCCTGGACGCTGCTGCTTCGGGTAAAGGCGAACAAACCCAGGCGCCGCAGTGCATCACCGGGGGTCTCGCCATCATTGAGCGTACTCATCGCCGCTTCAAAGCTCTCGCCGGCACGAAACTCGTGGTTCTCCATTTGCGCCCGCTTGGCGCTGACGGCGTACAGGAAATTCGCATCCTTGAGCAGGCCGGCGTCGGTGCCTTTGAAATTCGAGTGTTCCCGGGCTGTTTTCAGTTCTGCATGGGTCAAGCTGACCTTGCTGGAATCGCGCATCGTCACGGTGTAACCGTCGCGGGTCTCGGTGATGTTTTTATAGATGCCCCGGGGACTTTGCCCATACTTCATCATCGCCGCCTTGATCGCCGATACCGTGACACAGTTCCCCTCGACGCCTTGATAGAATCCACGCCAGATATCCCCAGGCTTGACCCCGACCGGCACATTGGAAATAGGCAGGGGCCGCAAGCTTGAACCAACGGGTACTCCGTCCGGTACCTCCTCGGCGAGCATGTAGCCATAAGATTTGACGATCGATGGCTTGTCACCATTGCTGTGCTGCAGGCCATCCAGTACCAAGGCACTCGAATAGCCAAAAGTACTGACCACCCCGACCGCGCCCTGCTCCTGCATCTTGGCGGGTGGCACGATGCGCAAGAAGCCAGTCATGCCCAAGCCCTTCAACACGCGGTATTCCGTATCGCCTTTGAGCGTGTTCGATAAAACCTTTTCAAACGATGCCCCAGGGTCCTGGTCACCGCGTGTCATCTGCTTGCGCTTCGTGTACGCCGCCAGCATGAAGTTGGCCTGCTTCACCGCGTCGGGGTTGTTCCCAGCGAAACGCGAGGCCGTGGTCGCTTGCTGCAACTCTTGCCGGGAAAAATGCAGTTCGAAACCGTCCTTCATCGTGATGTCATAACCGTCTCCCGCCGGGGTGACTTTCTCGAGCATATCCGTGGCGTCTGGACCAAACCTCATCATCATCATTTTTATGACGCAGGCATGGCTGCTGCCATCAACAACCTCACCGAATCCTCGCTCGGCCGCGTTAAATCCGCTGAGAATGTCAACGGGCTTGCGGCCACGCCGGGTGGACGGCGTATCGACGAGGGGAACATCGACCGGAGCAACCGGCACATCCCGCTTGACCGGCTTAGCCGTTTGCCCCTCCTTGTCCAGCACGTAGACGTAGGGACGGTCGGGGCGATATTGACGGTCAAACCGATGCGCCACCCCATCCCGAATCAACGCGGCACCGAAGTTATGCGCCTCCATGACGCCGACGGAGTTCTTGCCGACGAGTTGCTCCGAAGGGATCTGCTGCATAAAACGGCCCATGCCCATGCCCTTGAGCAGGTTCGATGCAGTCTCACCCTGTAAGGACGTGGTCAAGGCCGCGTTAAAGCTGCTGCTGATACGGCTGTCGGAACTGGACATTTGTTTGCGCTTGACGAAGACAGCCAATGCGAAATTCGCGTTTTCCACTGTACTGGCATCACCACCGACAAATCTCGACGCTGAGGCAGTGCCATGCACTTCATGATCGGCAACATGCAACTTATAACCGTCTTTCAGCGTAACGTCATACCCCGAGCCAACGCGCTTTACTTCATCAAATAGATAGGCGCGCGCAGGACCGAAGGTCGATATCATCATCTGGATAACAGCAGAATGGCTGCTCGTATCAAAATGCTCACCGAACTGTCGCTCGGTAGAATTCAAAGTACTTACACTGTCGACGGATTTATTTTCGCCCCCGTATACACGCGCCGGATGATGGACCGCCGTACTCATTGCATAACCCGTATTCATCGTAATCATGGAGCACTCCTTTAAAGGGCGAACACACAATAGCCCGTGGTAAACGCTGCCACCTGCACGTTGCGTTCAGGCATAAAAAGAAAGTGCATGAACACGGCATACAGTATTTTCTGCACGCGATGAACTGCACTCAGTCAGATAATAAGTTCAACAAGATCTAGTTATAGATTTAACGTGTTGCGCAGCAACGATCATCTTCTTATTGTTTTATGGACGGCCCGTTAGCCAACCAATGCAATAGCCCGTCCAAACCGCGGTCTTCCCGCTTTAGTCCCATACATCTCCTCACACCCATCAACCACTGCTACAGAGTGCCTGCTCCTGTTGACCATACCGATCAATGATTTATCAGCAAACGCACTGACCGGAACTTCTTTCATATGCTGGCGCAAGCCCAGACGCTTGAAGCCTTCCCCGGGCCCCGTTTCGTCCTCACCGTCGTTGAGGCTGTTTATCGCGGATTGAAAGCTCCTGCCTGCAGTCCCGTCATTGTTTTCCAGCATCGCTCGCTTGGCGCTGACGGCAAATAGAAAGTGCGCATCCTTGAGCATGCCGGGATCGCGCATCGGGACAAACTTCGAGCCACGCCTGGCCTGGGCCAATTCATCCTTGCTCAAATCCAGCGCGTACCCGTCACGCATGACAACGTGATAGCCATCACCCTTGGCTTGAACAGACTTGAAGATATCGGTCGGGCTTTGACCGAACTTCGCCATCGCCGCCTTGATCGCCGAAATGGTCACGCAATTACCGTCAGGGCCCTGGCGAAAACCGTTCCATATATTTGCCGGCTTGGCGCCGTTGCGCTTATCGGACAGATCAGGAAGCGGCTGCGGTGTTGGATCCGGCAGGGGTGCATCCGGCTTGGGCAGCACTGCCGGCGGGGGCGCAGGCGTTACCTTGGTCGCCACTGTATTCGCCAGTTCCTTGCCCGCCAGCAGGCCTTGCAACTGTGTAAAAAACTGGGTGAACAGTTCGAGGAGCTTTGCTAACAGCGGGGTGTCGCTGGCTGTGTTTCCAACGGTACTTTGATCGTTATTACCGAACGATGAGAGGACTTGGTTATTAACGAATACCGGCTGCACGGGAACCGATCGTCCTGGTGTGTTGCCGGTTTGCGAATGTTGATAATAGTTTCTGACCGCGCCCGCATTATTGATTTCTGAACAAGACATATAACCATCCTTCATCAAGGGCCCCCCGACGTTTTTGATCGGGAGCGCCTTGTTGAAAAAAACTGAGGAAGTGGCCGACTTACCTGCTTATCCGGCGGCCGGGATTAAACCGCCAGTCGTTGTCGAACGCTCGACGCCTGCCGCTGGTTTCGAACTCAAAGAAATCCTCAGACGGCCCTGGCGAAGTGATGTCCGGCTCCGGCTTATCCGGCTTCGGAGCATCTGGTTTAGGCGCATCCGGCTTCGGTGGGACCGGAGCGTCTGGCTTCGGCGGGACCGGTGCATCGGGCTTCGGTGGGACTGGCACGTCTGGCTTCGGCGGAACCGGTGCATCGGGCTTAGGCGGGACCGGCACGTCCGGCTTCGGCGGGACCGGTGCATCGGGCTTCGGCGGAACCGGCACGTCTGGCTTCGGCGGGACCGGTGCATCGGGCTTCGGCGGAACCGGTGCATCAGGCTTAGGCGGGACCGGTGCATCGGGCTTCGGCGGAACCGGCACGTCGGCCTTCGGCGGGACCGGCTTCGTTGCATCCGGGTGAGGGCAATGGCAGTTCATCACTTGGACCGTGACGTTCACGTCGGAACTGCTCCGGGCGTTCGGCTGCACGTCCTTGCCCGATGCGAGGTCTGGCCTGCGGGGCTCTGGCAGGGGTTTAGGCGTTACCTTAACCTCGGAACTCGGGACCGCTGGATTGTTTGCTGGCTTGTCTTTCTGTACCGACACCTCAGGATTGGTCCCGGACTTGTCCTTGAGTGCAGTGTTCAATACCGGCGAGTTGGTCTCGGCTTTGTCCTTGGCTACAGTGTTCGGCACTTGCGAGTCAGTCCCCGCCTTGTTCTTGGCCGCAGTGTCCGGCACATTCGATTTACTGTCCGCCTTATCCTTCACCGGAGTATCGCTACTCTTTTCGGGTTTAGGCAGCGGGCCAGCATCGGGTACCAACTTGGGCATCCTCCCCTGCCCGGACAGCATGTTCCGTATGGCCTTGAATGCATATTCAAACAACTCGAACAACTTCTCGAGTGCATCCTTGTTGAAGGTGACGGTTCCATCCGTCACCACGGCGGGATTGTTTTTCAATACTGTGCCGGGCGTATTTGCCCGGATTTCGCCGGCGCTCTTGTCGACAGACTTTGGCAGGTCTGCATTCTGCTGATTGAAGTCATTAGTCAAGCGAGGGAAATTATTGACCGACAAATTAGACATAAACAAATCCTTATTCAGTGATTGCCAAAACTCCTTCAGCGGTCTGCAAACAGACCGTCCAGGTTCTGGACTGGAAACAAACCCGAGTGCTGCACACTCCCTACTTTCGTGGGTGTTGCGAGCATCGGGTTCCGAAAATCGGCCTTCACATAAGGAAATCAAATGAAAATAGAGACTTTATCCTATGGACTTTCCGTAAAACATCATGCTTACCCGGTGGTCGCCGTGGGCAAAATGGATATATCAGGCAACAGTCAGCCGTTAAGGCAAATTGATGAAATCACTCACCCACGCCAGTCATTCATATCTGTGTTATTGCGCGCGCCCCTCATACTCCAACTAACAAAACTTAAAAATATGCGCCGCTGACACCGCAAGACTCTGTAGCAAACAAGAAACTTGCTCACATATATAAAGCAATCAAAAAGCTCTAGTCACGTGCCCACAAACACTCGCTGTTAACGATCCGCGGCCTTATTTCAAGCAAAAAAAAGGGCGCCCACGGCACCCTTTCCTACTGGATTGAAACGCTTATATATATGTACTCAATTTTGCAGCGCAACCGAATCAGGCACCCCTAACAATCGTCCTACCTGCTCCAGGTCGGTTTCCCGCCGCATCAGCGTAAATAGTTCAACTGCTTCGGGATAGTTGCGGGTCAGCATCGCCAGCCATTGCTTCAAGCGTCCCGGCGCCTGGCGCTCGGTCAATTGCTCAACGGATTGCCGCCAGAATTCCTGGAGCATGGGTTGCATCTGCGCCCAAGTCATCTCGACCACCTCTTCCCCGGCCCGCGCGGCAGCAATCTGCCGGGCCAGGTCGGGACGAGCCACCAGACCGCGACCGAGCATGATGTCTTCGACACCACTGATTTCGCGACACCGCCGCCAGTCTTCAACGCTCCAGATATCACCGTTGGCGAACACTGGCACCTTGACCACCTCTTGCACACGCGGGATCCACTCCCAGTGCGCCGGAGGTTTGTAGCCATCAGCCTTGGTGCGGGCATGCACCACGATATGCGCTGCGCCGCCTTCGGCCAGGGCCGTGGCGCACACCAGGGCACCGTCGGGGCTGTCGAAGCCCAGGCGCATCTTGGCCGTGACGGGAATATGCGCCGGCACCGCACGCCGTACGTGTTCGACGATCTGGTTAAGCAGCTCCGGCTCCTTGAGCAGCACCGCACCGCCACGGGACTTGTTCACGGTCTTGGCCGGGCAACCGAAGTTGAGGTCAACCACCTGAGAGCCCAGCTCACACGCCAGGGCGGCGTTTTCCGCCAAACACACCGGGTCTGAACCGAGTAACTGCACACGCAGCGGCACGCCGGCAGCGGTCTTGGCACCGTGCAGCAACTCAGGGGCGAGTTTGTGGAAATAGGCAGGCGTCAGCAGGCGGTCGTTGACCCGGATGAACTCGGTCACGCACCAATCAATACCACCGACCCGGGTCAGCACGTCCCGCAGGATGTTGTCGACCAACCCCTCCATGGGCGCCAAAGCAATTTGCATGGAAAACACTCAACCAAAAACGTGGCGCAGTTTACTGGTTTCAGACGCTGGCAGGTAATTCGCCTTGCAGCGCAGGGCCATAACCCTCAAGAAATTCCGACGGCATGCGCTTGGGCTTGCCGCTGGACAGTTCGATGCAGACAAAGGTGGTTTGCGCTCGCAGCAAGGTAGCGCCATCACGCGGGCGTACCAGCTGGAAGCGTCGGGTCATTTTCAGGCGCTGGTCCCAGTCGACGATCCAGGTCGCCAACTGCAGCTCATCGCCCTCGTAACCGGCGGCGAGGTAATCGATCTCATGACGCACCACGGCCATCGCGCGATCCAGCCTGCGGTACTCGCTAAGGTCCAGCCCCAGGCGCTGGGAATGGCGCCAGGCGCAGCGTTCGAGCCAGGACACGTAAACGGCGTTGTTGGCGTGCCCCAGACCGTCGATGTCGTCGGCACCGACCTGCAGATCGATGATAAACGGCGTTGCCAAATCCCAGCCCATGGGGTGCTCCCGGTCGATTAATGTCGGCGGCGAGCAGTGTAACCCATGGCTCAGGCGGTTTGGCGCTCCGGCACGTG
Organism: Pseudomonas sp. C6002; assembly: GCF_013385805.1. Lineage (NCBI taxonomy): Bacteria > Pseudomonadati > Pseudomonadota > Gammaproteobacteria > Pseudomonadales > Pseudomonadaceae > Pseudomonas > Pseudomonas sp. C6002. The sequence goes on from NZ_JACAPH010000021.1 coordinate 198,384, forward strand.
GCGGCCGGCCAGCAGCGCCAGCACGCCTTCGATCACACGCGGATCCGCCAGCACTTTCTGGTGCCCGCCCTGCTCCAGGCGCAGCAGGCGGCTGTCGAACCAGGCGTCATGGATGACCTGGCAAGCCTTGACCGAGACGAAGGTATCGTCTTCGGCATGCACGATCAGGCCCGGGATATTCATTTGATAGTGGGCGACATCGAGGTGCTTGAGAGGCATGCCCATCGTCAGCTCGACCTCCTGGATAAACGCCGAACGCGCTCGCGCCGGCAAACCGACCATGCCGGCAAAGCCGCGCAGTACGTCGAGAAACCGCGAGGGTGCGGCGATGCTGACCAACGCCTTGGTGCGCAAGCCCAACTGCACCGCCAACATCGCGCTGGCCCCACCCATGGAGTGACCGACAACCGCATGCAGCGGTGGCAGTTCGGCAGCCGCTTCCAGCATGGCACGGGCAAACAGCAGCACATGGGCTTCGCGCCCCGGCGAACGCCCGTGAGCCGGACCATCCAGCGCAACCACCGAATAACCCGCCTCCACCAATGCGCTGATCAGGCTGGCGAATTGCGTTGGGCGCCCTTCCCAGCCGTGCATCAACAGCACCGCAGGGCCCTGGCCCCACTTCAGCGCCGACAGGCCGAAACGCAAAGTGATGCGCTCGGACTGCGCCAGCAGCGGCAGCTCCCAATCACGGGGCGGCAAATCGCGAGGCGTCATGAACACCCGACGCATCTTGCTGGCCACCGTTTGCGGCGCCAGCCGGCCCAAGGTGCCATTGACGCCACGAATCCATTTCAACGTGCCCATCGCTCATCCCCCAGGCCAGAAGCCGTTCTTAACGCACTGCGGACTTGGCCGCACGCAATACACGATCCGATAACTCACCCGGGCCCAGGGCGCGGGCCAGCGACAAGCCGCCGATCATCAGCGCCATGTCGGCCAGGGCCTTGTCGGTGTCTTCCGGGCTGGCGGCCAGCCGTGCTGCCATCAGTTCGCAGTGTTCGTTCAAGGCCTGGCGAAATTCGTCCGGCAGGCGGCTCATCTCGCCCACGGTGGACGGGATCGGGCACGCCTGGCTGGTGGAGTCACGGTGTTTACGCGACAGGTAGAACGCTGCGACCAGCGCGCGACGCTCTTCACCGGTCAGCGAGGAGTCCATGTCATCGACGGCGGCGCGACGCCGGGCCAGCAACTCGGTGAAGGCCTCCAGCATCAGTGCGTCCTTGCTTTCAAAGTGCGCGTAGAAACCGCCGACGGTAAGCCCCGCCGCGCCCATGACTTCGCCCACACTCGGCTCGGCCGGGCCGCGTTGTACCAGGGCGGCGCCGGCAGCTTGCAGAATGCGTTCGCGGGTTTGCGCTTTTTTATCGTTCATCGTTGCCTCCGAATCTCATGCTTCGAATATTATTACCATAATAATATTTCGCAAGCCACAGGCATGACCATTGGTCAGAAGAACATTCAGGGAAAAAGGAAGGAGGGTTGGCCAAACGCCAGACAAACAAAAGGGCCATTCAATAATTGAATGACCCTTAAAAATCCCGCAGAGCGGGTAATCGTGGCGTCCCCTAGGGGACTCGAACCCCTGTTACCGCCGTGAAAGGGCGGTGTCCTAGGCCACTAGACGAAGGGGACACAAACCTTCTGTACAACTGATCAGCGCTGAGAACTGATCGAATTCAAGGACGGTGTGGCCAGACCTTGAACCTGTAAATTGGTGGAGCTAAACGGGATCGAACCGTTGACCTCTTGCATGCCATGCAAGCGCTCTCCCAGCTGAGCTATAGCCCCGGATTTTTCGCCTCGCGGCGCAGCAGACCTTTCGAACTGCTTGTTGAAACTGGCGTCCCCTAGGGGACTCGAACCCCTGTTACCGCCGTGAAAGGGCGGTGTCCTAGGCCACTAGACGAAGGGGACACAAACCTTCTATACAACGTGATCAGGCTGAGTCTGATCGAATTCAAGGACGGTGTGGCCAGACCTTGAACCTGTAAATTGGTGGAGCTAAACGGGATCGAACCGTTGACCTCTTGCATGCCATGCAAGCGCTCTCCCAGCTGAGCTATAGCCCCTCGTCGGTGAGGACGGGGCGAATCTTAATGGCGTATTCGAAACGTGTCAAATTTATTTTCAACAATTTTCAAAATTTTTTGCCGAGATAACAATCACTTACCGAGCAAACCCCGGAAAACCGGGGTTTGGCCGTTACAACAGCGTGCTTAAGCGATAGCGCCCAGCAGCTTTTCCCATTCCTTGTTTTCTTTCTTCGACACACCACCAAGCAAATCAAGGGCTTGGCGCAGACGGAAGCGAGTCAGGTCCGGGCCCAGAATTTCCATCGCATCGAGCACCGACACCGAACTCGCCTGCCCGGTGATCGCGGCAAACATCAGCGGCATCGCATCGCGCAATTTCAGCTCCAGGGATTCAACCACCGCCTGGATAGTCGCGGTAATCGCCTCCTTCTCCCACTGGCGCAGGCTTTCGAGCTTCCACAGGATCAACTGCATCAACTGGCGAACCTGGTCACCCGAGAGTTTCTTCGACTCAAACAGCTTCACGTCCGGGTTCACGCCACCGGCAAAGAAGAAACTCGCCAACGGTGCGACCTGGCTGAAGGTCTCCACCCTGCCCTGCACCAGCGGCGCGATCTTCATCATGTACTCGGGGTTCAACGCCCATTTCTGCACGCGGCTGGCGAACTCTTCCACCGGCAGGTCACGCAGCCACTGGCCGTTGAGCCACGAGAGTTTCTCGATGTCGAAGATCGGCCCACCCAGGGACACGCGGGACAGGTCGAAGTTATCGACCATTTCCTGCAACGAGAACTTCTCGCGCTCGTCCGGCATCGACCAGCCCATGCGGCCCAGGTAGTTGAGCATCGCTTCGGGCATGAAGCCCATGCGCTCGTAGAAGGTCACCGAGGTCGGATTCTTGCGCTTGGACAGCTTGCTCTTGTCCGGGTTACGCAGCAGCGGCATGTAGCACAGCTGCGGTTGTTCCCAGCCGAAGTACTCGTACAGCAGGATCAGTTTCGGCGCCGATGGCAGCCACTCTTCGCCACGCAGTACGTGGGTGATGCCCATCAGGTGGTCGTCCACCACGTTGGCCAGGAAGTACGTCGGCAGGCCGTCGGTCTTCATCAGCACTTGCATGTCCATGCGGTCCCACGGGATCTCGACGTCACCGCGCAACATGTCCGGCACCACGCACACGCCTTCGCTCGGCACCTTCATGCGGATAACGTGCGGCTCGCCGGCAGCCAGGCGCCGGGCCACTTCTTCCTTCGACAGCAGCAGTGCGCGGCCGTCATAACGCGGGGTTTCGCCACGGGCCTGCTGCTCGGCGCGCATCTGGTCCAGCTCTTCGGCGGTGCAGAAGCACGGGAAGGCATGGCCCATGTCAACCAGTTGCTGGGTGTACTGCTTGTAGATGTCGCTGCGCTCGCTCTGGCGATACGGGCCGTGGGGGCCGCCGACGTCCGGGCCTTCAGCCCAGGTAATGCCCAACCAGCGCAGGGCATCGAAAATCTGCTGTTCCGACTCGCGCGTGGAGCGCAGTTGATCGGTATCTTCGATCCGCAGGATGAATTCACCGCCATGCTGCTTGGCAAAGCAGTAGTTGAACAAGGCGATGTAAGCAGTACCTACGTGGGGATCCCCAGTAGGCGATGGCGCGATGCGCGTGCGGACGGTGGTCATGGCGGGTCTCGAATTGGCGATAAAACTGAAAATGAAACAAGGGGCGAATGGTAACAGCCCCAAGCCCTTGGGCTCCAGCGTGGGGAGGCGAACAAAGGGCATATGAGACAAGCTCCGGTCTCAAGTCTCGACATGGCTATTTGCCAGACCGTTCGCTGGCTATATTCCATTACCTTTTGTCGACGACATCATCGCCATGCCTGCCCCGCTCAAACGCCGCCTGTTTATCTTCCTGTTTATCGTGGTCCTGATCGCCGGGGGCTTTTTCGCCCAGTGGTTCTTCAAGGGCCGTTTTTATGAAAGCACCGACAACGCCTACGTCCAGGGCGAGATCACCCGGGTCTCCAGCCAACTGGGTGCGCGCATCGTCGAGGTGCTGGTGGGCGACAACGAGCACGTGGAAAAAGGCCAACTGCTGGTCAAGCTCGAAGGCGACGACTTCCACCTCGCCGTCGACCGCGCCAACGCCGCCCTGGCCATGCGCGAAGCCGAGCGCGTGCAGGCCCAGAGCAAACTGACCCAGCAAGCCAGCCTGATCGCCGCCGGTGCAGCCAAGGTCTCGTCCAGCCAGGCCACCCTCGGCCGCTCGCAGATCGACCTGAACCGCGCACAAACCCTGCGCAAACCCGGCTATGTCTCCGAAGAACGGGTCACCACCCTCGACGCCGACAACCACATCGCCCGTTCCCAGGTGACCATGGCCCAGGCCGACCTGCAGGGCCAGCGCCAGCAGGTCAACGCCCTGAACGCCGAGATCAAGCGCCTCGACGCGATGATCGCCAACGCCAGGACCGACCTGGCCCAGGCCGAACTGAACCTGACCCGCAGCGAAATCCACGCGCCCATCAGCGGCCTGATCGGCCAGCGTGCCGCGCGCAACGGTCAATACGTACAGGCCGGCGCCTACCTGCTGTCGATCGTCCCGGACCAGGACATCTGGGTGCAGGCCAACTTCAAGGAAACCCAGATCGGCCACATGCAACCCGGGCAAAAGGCCGAGCTGACATTCGACGCCTACAGCGATACTCCAATCGAAGGCCGCGTCGCCAACCTGTTCGGCGCTTCCGGCGCGCAATTCAGCCTGCTGCCGCCGGACAATGCCACGGGCAACTTCACCAAAGTCGTACAACGGATTCCGGTCAAACTGACCTTCGCCGCCGACAACCCGCTGCAAGGCAAAATCCGCCCGGGCATGTCGGTGACGGTCAAAGTGAACATCCAAGACCCGCACGATGGCCGGTGATCAACTGCTGCCGCCGGTAGGCGAACCGAGCCGGCGCGACTGGATAGCAGTGATGAGCGTAATGCTCGGCGCCTTCATGGCGGTGCTCGACATCCAGATCACCAACTCGTCCCTCAAGGACATCCAGGGCGCGCTGTCGGCCACCCTGGAAGAAGGTTCGTGGATTTCCACCTCCTACCTTGTGGCCGAAATCATCATGATCCCCCTCACCGCCTGGCTGGTGCAGCTGCTGTCGGCGCGTCGGCTGGCGGTGTGGGTCTCGGGCGGGTTCCTGATCGCCTCGCTGATGTGCTCCATGGCCTGGAGCCTGGAAAGCATGATCGTATTCCGCGCGCTGCAGGGCTTTACCGGCGGCGCGCTGATCCCCCTGGCGTTCACCCTCACGCTGATCAAGCTGCCCGAACATCACCGCGCCAAAGGCATGGCCATGTTCGCCATGACCGCCACCTTCGCCCCGTCCATCGGCCCGACCATTGGCGGCTGGCTCACGGAAAACTGGGGTTGGGAATACATCTTCTACATCAACATCCCACCGGGCCTGATCATGATCGCCGGGCTGCTGTACGGCCTGGAGAAAAAGGACTCCAACTGGGACCTGCTCAAAAGCACCGACTATCTTGGCATCGTCACCATGGCCGTGGGCCTTGGGTGTTTGCAGGTGTTTCTGGAAGAAGGCCATCGCAAGGACTGGCTGGAATCCAGCCTGATTGTCAGCTTGGGTACTGTCGCCCTGCTCAGCCTGATCACCTTTGTGATCGTGCAGATGTCCAAGCCCAACCCGCTGATCAACCTGCGCATCCTCGGCAATCGCAATTTCGGGCTATCGAGTATTTCGAGCCTGGGGATGGGCGTGGGGTTGTATGGCTCGATTTATCTGCTGCCGCTGTACCTGGCGCAGATCCAGAACTACAACGCCCTGCAAATCGGCGAAGTGATCATGTGGATGGGGGTTCCGCAGCTGTTTTTGATTCCGCTGGTGCCCAAGCTGATGAAGTACGTGTCGCCCAAATGGCTGTGCACCCTGGGTTTCGGGCTGTTCGGGTTGGCGAGTTTCTCATCGGGGGTGCTGAACCCGGACTTTGCCGGCGACCAATTCAACCGCATCCAGATCATCCGTGCGTTGGGGCAGCCGTTGATCATGGTGACAATTTCGTTGATTGCCACGGCATACATCATGCAGAAGGACGCGGGGTCGGCGTCGAGCCTGTTCAATATCCTGCGAAACCTGGGCGGGGCGATCGGGATTGCGTTGCTGGCGACGCTACTGGATGCACGCACCAAGACCTACTTTGATTACCTGCGTGAGGCGATTGTGCCGACCAATCCGCAGGTGGCAGAGCGCATGGCCAGGCTGACGGAGACGTTTGGCAGTGAGACGGCGGCGTTGGGCAAGTTGAGTGAGATAGCGCATCAGCAGGCGCAGATCATGGCCTATAACGATGCGTTCCATTTTGTAGGGTTGGCGTTGGGGATCAGCATGGTGGCGATCTTGTTGACCAAGGCGTTGCCGGCGGGGCTTAAGGCTGGGGAATCTCACTGAAATAACCTGTGGCGAGGGAGCTTGTTGTGGCGAGGGAGCTTGCTCCCGCTGGAGTGCGGAGCGCTCCCAGAATTTTGGGGCCGCTTCGCAGCCCAGCGGGAGCAAGCTCCCTCGCCACAAAGAGCTTGAAGATCGTTCCCACGCTCTGCGTGGGAATGCCTCACTGGACGCTCCGCGTCCGCTCTTGGGACGCAGAGCGTCCCGGGCTGCTTTCCCACGCAGAGCGTGGGAACGATCATCAGACCGCCAGTAACCGCTCCCGCAACTTGCCGATCTCATCGCGCATCTGCGCCGCCGCTTCAAACTCCAGATCCCGCGCCAACTGGTACATCTTCTCTTCCAGCTGGCGAATACGCTTGGTGATCTCGCTCGGTGAACGCAATTCCGCTTCGTACTTGGCATTCTCCTCCGCAGCCTTGGCCATGCCCTTGCGCTTCTTGCTGCGCGAGCCCGGCACCGTTGCGCCTTCCATGATGTCGGCGACGTCCTTGAACACACCCTTCGGCGTGATGCCATGTTCCAGGTTGTAGGCAATCTGCTTGTCGCGACGACGCTCGGTCTCGCCAATCGCCCGTTCCATGGAACCGGTGATCCGGTCCGCATACAGAATCGCCCGGCCATTCAGGTTGCGCGCCGCCCGGCCAATGGTCTGGATCAACGAGCGCTCGGAACGCAGGAAGCCTTCCTTGTCCGCATCCAGAATCGCCACCAGGGACACTTCCGGCATATCCAGGCCTTCACGCAGCAGGTTGATCCCCACCAGCACATCGAAGGCGCCCAGGCGCAGGTCGCGGATGATTTCCACGCGCTCCACGGTGTCGATGTCCGAGTGCAAATAGCGCACGCGCACGCCGTGGTCGGCCAGGTAATCGGTCAAGTCTTCGGACATGCGCTTGGTCAGCGTGGTGACCAGCACCCGCTCTTCCAGGGCCACGCGCTTGGTGATCTCCGAGAGCAAGTCATCCACCTGGGTCAGCGCCGGGCGGATTTCGATCTGCGGGTCCACCAGGCCGGTCGGGCGCACCAGTTGCTCAACTACCCGACCGGCATGTTCGGCCTCGTAGTTACCCGGCGTGGCCGAGACAAAAATCGTCTGCGGGCTGATGCCTTCGAACTCGTCAAAACGCATCGGCCGGTTATCCAGCGCCGATGGCAGGCGGAAGCCGTATTCCACCAGGGTCTCTTTACGGGAACGGTCACCTTTGTACATCGCGCCCACCTGCGGCACGCTGACGTGGGACTCGTCGATCACCAGCAAGGCATCGTCCGGCAGGTAATCGAACAAGGTAGGTGGCGCCTGCCCGGACTCGCGGCCCGAGAGGTAGCGCGAGTAGTTTTCGATGCCGTTGCAGTAGCCCAGCTCGAGGATCATCTCCAGGTCGAAGCGGGTGCGCTGCTCCAGGCGCTGGGCTTCCACCAGCTTGTTGTTGGAGCGCAGGTATTCCAGGCGCTCCACCAGCTCAGCCTTGATGCCCTCGATGGCGCCCATCAGGGTTTCGCGCGGGGTCACGTAGTGGCTTTTCGGGTAGAAGGTGAAGCGCGGCAGCTTGCGGATCACCTCGCCGGTCAACGGGTCGAAGGCCGACAGGCTCTCGACTTCATCGTCGAACAGCTCGATGCGGATCGCTTCCAGGTCGGATTCCGCCGGGTAGATGTCGATCACATCGCCGCGCACGCGGAAGCTCGCCCGGGCGAAGTCTATGTCGTTGCGGGTGTATTGCAGGCTCGTCAGGCGACGCAACAGTTCGCGCTGGTCGAGTTTGTCGCCGCGGTCGACGTGCAGCACCATCTTCAAATAGGTTTCCGGGCTGCCCAGGCCGTAGATGCACGACACCGTGGTGACGATGATCGCATCCTTGCGTTCCAGCAGCGCCTTGGTCGCCGAGAGTCGCATCTGCTCGATGTGGTCGTTGATCGAGGCGTCTTTCTCGATAAAGGTGTCGGACGACGGTACGTAGGCTTCCGGCTGGTAGTAGTCGTAGTAGGAAACGAAGTACTCCACCGCGTTGGTCGGGAAGAACGCCTTGAACTCGCCATACAACTGCGCGGCCAGGGTCTTGTTCGGCGCCAGCACCAGGGTCGGGCGGTTCACCTGGGCGATCACGTTGGCGATGCTGAAAGTCTTGCCGGAGCCGGTCACCCCGAGCAAGGTCTGGTGCGCGAGGCCGGCCTCAATGCCTTCGACCATCAGGCGGATGGCTTCCGGTTGATCGCCGGCAGGCTCGAAACGGGTGACTAGCTGGAAATCCGACATAACGTACCTCTTGAGTCACCCCGAGGCCGGAAACAGCAACGGGGACGAAAAAGACCGCGACCCGCGACTGTTCGGCGCAGGTTGCAGGAAAAAACCATGATAGCTGTAGAAGTGGAGGCGAATGTGACGGGTTTCAAGGCAAACGTCCTACATGCCATTGCCAGTCACTGTTGCAATAAGACTAACGGTCGGTAAATAAACCGAAAAACTTGGCCGAAAAGCCGTTTCGGCTGTCGCCGCGAGCGGTGATGGCCTCTATACTAGCTCCCCGTTTGTGCACCGCTCTAGTGCATTCGGCTGGAGCGCGACACGTCCCTCCACTCTCTATAGAGCTGCCGCAAAAATGAGCCTGTTCTCCGCTGTCGAAATGGCACCACGCGATCCAATCCTGGGCCTCAACGAAGCATTCAACGCCGATACCCGAACCACCAAGGTGAACCTTGGCGTGGGCGTTTACTGCAACGAGGAGGGGAAGATTCCACTCTTGCGTGCCGTTGCCGAAGCGGAAGCCATTCGCGTGGCGCAACACGCCGCCCGTGGCTACTTGCCGATCGACGGTATTGTTGCCTACGACCAGGCCGTGCAAAAGCTGCTGTTCGGCGCGCAATCGCCGCTGATCAGCTCCGGCCGCGTTATCACCGCCCAAGCGGTCGGCGGCACCGGCGCCCTGAAAATCGGCGCTGACTTCCTCAAGCAACTGCTGCCCAACGCCGTCGTCGCCATCAGCGACCCGAGCTGGGAAAACCACCAGGCGCTGTTCGAAAAAGCCGGCTTCCCGGTGCAGACCTATCGTTACTACGACGCCGCCACCCACGACGTAAACCGCGCCGGCCTGCTGGAAGACCTCAACGCCCTGCCGCCACAGTCCATCGTCGTGCTGCACGCCTGCTGCCACAACCCGACCGGCGTCGACCTGAGCCCGGCCGACTGGCAACAAGTGCTGGACGTGGTCAAGGCGAAAAACCTCGTGCCGTTCCTCGACATGGCCTACCAGGGCTTTGGCGACGGCATCGACGAAGACGCCGCTGCGGTGCGCCTGTTCGCCGAGTCGGGCCTGACCTTCTTTGTGTCCAGCTCGTTCTCCAAGTCGTTCTCGCTGTACGGCGAGCGCGTGGGCGCCCTGTCCATCGTCACCGACTCCAAGGAAGAAAGCGCGCGCATCCTGTCCCAGGTCAAGCGTGTGATCCGCACCAACTACTCCAACCCGCCGACCCACGGCGCGGCGATTGTGGCGGCGGTGCTGAACAACCCTGAGCTGCGCGCCCAGTGGGAAGCGGAACTGGCGGAAATGCGCCTGCGCATTCGCGGCATGCGCGAGCAGATGGTGGCTGACCTGGCCAAGGCTGCTCCGGGCCACGACTTCAGCTTCGTCGGTCGCCAGCGCGGGATGTTCTCCTACTCCGGCCTGAGCGTTGAACAAGTGACACGCCTGCGCAACGAGTTTGGTATCTACGCGCTGGATACCGGTCGTATCTGTGTGGCGGCGTTGAACCAGAAAAACATTGATGCAGTGACCAAGGCCATCGTTCAGGTGCTGTAAGCCTGTTGTGATGCAAAAAAAGGGGAAGCCGGTGGCTTCCCCTTTTTACTGCAACATTCTTTTGTGAACACCGAACCTGTGGCGAGGGGGCTTGTCCCCCGTTGGGCTGCGCAGCGGCCCCAAAAACCTGCCACCGTGAACTTTCTGAATGAATGCGGTGCCTGAATGGGGGCCGCTTCGCGCCCCAGCGGGAGCAAGCTCCCTCGCCACAGGGTGAGCAGATTGCTTCAATAGATGAGTGCATCCCCCCTAAAAATTCGCTGCTTTCAGTCCGCTGCCCCTAGACTGACAGCAAGACAGTCCCCTTCCTTGAGTAGCCTATGAGAAACGACGACCTGGACCTGCGTGCCGACCGCGACGAACTGGACCACTTCACCCCGCGCCCACCACCCGCCAAGCGCCAGAAAAGCCTGGTGCTGCAAGTCGCGCTTGGCGTATTCCTCGGTGGTTTGGCCTTGTGGCTGGTGCAACTGGGCGCCGGCGCCCTGATGGCCAAGCTGGCCATGGGCACCTTCCAGTTCGGCGGCTAACTAGTTGCCCGCGGGCCTGTCGAAGTGAATCCTGGAGAAGTGACGCAGCCACCAGTACAACATCGCCAGGCCGTAACCCAAAAAAGCCGACCCTGCTGACGAATAGAGCACCTGAATCAGCGGGGACTCATAAAGGCATTTGCGGGTGCAATTGGGCTCTTCCGGGAAAGCCACCGTCAAACAGAACACTCCGACGCCAATCATGGTCGCCACCGGCAAGACCGCCATATGGCGCCGTCGATTGACCAGTGAACGCAGGAAAGCCCTTCGATAAGGCCCCCAGCGCGCAATCAGCACCCCATAGAAAACACTGAACAGCCAAGCCAGTGAAAAGATCAGTTTGGTCACCGTCGGGAAGTACGAGCGTTGCGCCCATTTCTCTATCGACGGCAGCGCTTCTGCGAGCCCACCCACCAAGGCATTGGCCCACCTCAGATTGAGAAAATCTTCACTCAACCCTCCAAACACCAGGACCGATGTGAACGCCAGCGGCACCCAGAATATGAAGCGTTGAAAAAAACGGTCCTGTGTCGGCGACTCAACGAGTTTCGAGCCTGGAGGCTTAAGCATGGTTTCCCTTCCCTACTGGCAAACGGCCTAAGGCCACTAGCCATCAGCGTAGTCGAGAACACATCAACCTCACCCCACCGCTTGAACGCTCCTCCAGCAATCGGTTTGGCCTTGTGGCTGGTGCAAGCAGGCACCCTGCAGTTCGGCGGCTGACCAAGACCAAATGTGGGAGCCGTCGAGCTATAGCGGTGGGTCAGGCACCATAAATGTCGACTGTGCCGACGCCTTCGCAGCCTCGCTGAAGCTCGACAGCTCCCACACGGGGCCTGTGTGACTGATGCAACTGGGTACCGGCGCCCTGATCGCCAAATCGGCCATGGGCACCCTGCAGTTTGGCGGCTGACAAAGATCAAATGTGGGAGCCGTCGAGCTTCAGCGAGGCCGCGATAGCGGTGGGTCAGGCACCATCAATGTCGACTGTGCCGACGCCTTCGCAGCCTCGCTGAAGCTCGACAGCTCCCACAGGGGACCTGTGGGACTGATGCAACTGGGTACCGGCGCCCTGATCGCCAAATCGGCCATGGACACCCTGCAATTTGGCGGCTGACAAAGACCAAATGTGGGAGCCGTCGAGCTTCAGCGAGGCCGCGATAGCGGTGGGTCAGGCACCATAAATGTCGACTGTGCCGACGCCTTCGCAGCCTCGCTGAAGCTCGACAGCTCCCACAGGGGTCTACTCCCGCCTTCAGTCCGCGCTCGTGTGGCTGGTTCAACTCGATCCAAGCAGTCCCCCTGCAATTTGGCGGCTGACAAAGATCAAATGTGGGAGCCGTCGAGCTTTAGCGAGGCCGCGATAGCGGTGGGTCAGGCACCATAAATGTCGACTGTGCCGACGCCATCGCAGCCTCGCTGAAGCTCGACAGCTGCTACGGCTACGATGCCAGGGCCAGGCCACGCTCTTCCAGCAACTGCACAAAACTGTTCAGACTCTGCGACACCGTACCCCGGCGCCAGATCAGCCAGGTATTCAGAATCCGGAACGTATCGGTCAGCGGCCACACACTCACCGCCGTAAACCCCGGCATGCTCTCCAGCATGCTCCGCGGCATCAGCGCCAACCCAGCACCGGCACTCACACAGGCGAGCATCCCGTGGTAGGACTCCATCTCAAAGATCTTCCCCGGCACCGCGCCATCCTGTGAAAACCAGCGCTCGAAGTGATGCCGGTACGAACAGTTCGAACGAAACGTGTAGATGCTCTCTCCACTCACATCCCGCCCCCGGGTGATCGGCGCGTGATGCAACGGCGCAATCACCACCATCTCCTCCTCGAACACCGCCACGCCCTCCAGCGTCGCGTGCAGCACCGGCCCATCGACAAACGCCGCCGCCAGCCGCCCCGATAACACACCCTCGATCATCGTGCCGGACGGCCCGGTGGTCAGGTCCAGCTCGACCTTGGCGTGCTTCTGGTTATACGCCGCGAGCAATGCCGGGATGCGCACCGCCGCCGTACTCTCCAGCGAGCCCAACGCAAACGCGCCCTGAGGCTCCTCCCCCGCCACCGTCGCCCGAGCTTCCTGCACCAGGTCGAGAATCCGCCGCGCATACCCGAGGAAATTCCACCCGGCCGGTGACAAACGCAATCGGCTCTTCTCGCGAATAAACAAGTCCACGCCCAGGTCCTGCTCCAATTGCTTGATCCGCGTGGTCAGGTTCGACGGCACGCGATGGATCAATTGCGCTGCAGCGCTGATGCTGCCTTGCTCAGCAACGGCTTTGAAAATTTCCAGCTGGACCAGATCCAAATCATTCTCCAAACGTGAACGTATTGCTTAATATTATTCAGTTTCCGAAAAAGATACAGCCCCGTACGCTGGCCTCCATCCCATTCACTGCGCAGGACGGTGCCATGAACTCCATTTCCTCCCAGACCCACGCGTTGTCGATCAACCCCGCCAACGGTGAAACGGTCGCCAGCTACCCGTACGAAACCGAGGCGCAGCTGGATGCCGCCCTCACCCGCTCGATCAACGCCTTCCGCAACGGGCGCAATACCCCCGTCGCCCAGCGCGCCGAATTACTGCTGGCCCTGGCCAGCACCCTGCGCGACCAGGCCGAAGAAATGGCCCAGATGATCACCCTGGAAATGGGCAAACCGATCGCCCAGGCCCGTGGCGAAATCGAAAAATGCGCGCAACTCGCCGAGTGGTACGCCGCCCACGGCCCAGCCATGCTGGCCCCGGAAGCCACCCTGGTGGACAACGGCACCGCCCAGATCGAATACCGCCCGCTGGGCCCGATCCTCGCTGTAATGCCGTGGAACTTCCCGGTGTGGCAAGTGCTGCGCGGCGCGGTGCCAACCATGCTCAGCGGCAACACCTACGTGCTCAAGCACGCGCCTAACGTGATGGGCAGCGCGTACCTGATGAAACAAGCCTTCCAGCGCGCCGGCTTTGCCGATGGCCTGTTCGAAGTGATCAACGTCACCCAGGACGGCGTGTCCAAAGCCATCGCCGACCCGCGCATCGCCGCCGTGACCCTCACCGGCAGCGTGCGCGCCGGCATGGCCATCGGTTCCCAGGCCGGGGCCGCGCTGAAAAAATGCGTACTGGAGCTGGGCGGTTCCGACCCGTTCATCGTGCTCAACGACGCCAACCTCGACGAAGCCGTGCAAGCCGCCCTGATCGGCCGTTTCCAGAACTCCGGCCAGGTGTGCGCCGCCGCCAAGCGCCTGATCATCGAAGAAGGCGTGGTGGAAGCCTTCACCGCCAAATTCCTCGAAGCCAGCCGCAACCTGGTGATGGGCGACCCGACCGCTACCGAGACCTACATCGGGCCGATGGCCCGGTTCGACCTGCGGGACGAACTCGACGGCCAGGTCCAGGCCACCCTGGCCGAAGGCGCCACCCTGCTGCTGGGCGGCAGCAAAGTCGAAGGCGCGGGCAACTACTACGCCCCCACCGTGCTGGCCAACGTCACCGACCAGATGACCTCGTTCAAACAGGAACTGTTCGGCCCGGTCGCCTCCATCATCACCGCCCGCGATGCGGACCACGCCGTGGCCCTGGCCAACGACAGTGAGTTCGGCCTGACCGCCAGTGTGTTCACCACCGACCCGCAGAAGGCACGCAGCATCGCCAACCAGCTGGAAACCGGCGGGATCTTTATCAACGCCTACAGCGTGTCCGATCCCCGGGTCTCGTTTGGTGGTGTGAAAAAGAGCGGCTTCGGGCGGGAATTGTCGCACTTCGGTGTGCGGGAATTCTGCAACGCGCAGACCGTGTGGCTGAACCGCCGCTAAGGCAAGCGCTGCAAGCGATGGCCCGCCCTGCGGGTCATCGTGCTGTCTGGTTCAGCACCGTCACGTAGGCACTGAACATATCCGCCATGGCATCCGCATAGGCGGTGATTTGCGCCTCAGTGCGCGGGCTTCCCGAGAATTCCTTCGCCACCGAACTGAAGGTGGTGGCGATCAAATCGCAGGCCAGGGCGCGGGTGGCTTCAGGCACCTGCGGCAGCAGTTCCAGCATGAACGCCTGGAAAATCTGTTGCCCTTCTGCGCGAACCTCATGGGCTTCGGGCGCATCACGGTACAGCGGCGCGGCGTCGCTCAGGGCGACGCGCATCTGCGCCTCCTCACACTCCGAACGAATAAACGCATGCACCAACGCCCGCAACCGCTCAAGGGCCGGCTGGCTTACGTCCTGCAGAATGCGGCTGAGCATCTGCGAGGTTTGCTGCCACTCATCGGTCTGCAGCCGAAACAGGATGGCCGCCTTGTTGGGAAAGTACTGGTACACCGACCCCACGCTGACACCGGCCTTTTCCGCGACCCGTGCGGTGGTGAAACGGCTGGCGCCTTCCTTGGCCAAAACCTGAATAGCCGCTTCGAGAATGGCCGTCACCAACCCGGTGGATCGCGCCTGTTTGGGCTCTTTGCGTGAGGAAATCTGCGAGGTCTGGCGATCGGTCATGGGGCGTTCCTGCTGCCGTTGGAATGCGAATAGCGAATGTGACGAATTGTTCGCATACTTTAAATGCGACGAATCATTCGCATACTAGCCCGGCGCCTCACGGCGCTCAACCTGCAGCAGGACATCCCCATGAATACGCTTACCTCGGCCCCGATGGCGGCCCTGATTGAACGGCTGTACACACAGGCCGATGCCGCCACCAGCCCCATCATCAACACAGTGACCCACGAAGAACGCGACCGCCTGATGCGCAGCAAGACCGACTACCTGGCACTCTACGGAATGCTGAAAGACCTGTGGTTGCCCGTCTCCCGCGACACCGGCACCCTGCTGTACATGCTCGCACGCAGCAGCAAAGCGCAGGCCATCGTCGAGTTCGGTACTTCGTTCGGCCTGTCCACCCTGCACCTGGCGGCCGCCCTGCGGGACAACGGCGGCGGCACGCTGATCAGCAGCGAGTTCGAGCCCTCGAAGATCGCCCTCGCCCGGCAACACCTGGAACAAGGCGGCGTGAGCGACCTCGTGGAGATCCGCCAAGGCGATGCCCTGGTTACCCTGGCCACCGGCCTGCCCGACAGCGTCGACCTGCTGCTGCTCGACGGCGCCAAGGCGCTGTATGGCGACGTGTTGAACCTGGTGGAAAGCCGCCTCAAGCCCGGCGCGCTGATCATCGCCGACAACACCGACTACTGCCCCGACTACCTGGCCCGGGTGCGTTCGCCAGCAAACGGCTACCTGTCGGTGCCGATCGGTGACGACGTCGAGCTTTCCGTTCGCCTGGGCTGATGCCCGTCAGAGGATTCAACTCATGTCTGGATTGGTAAGCCCTGTGGTACTGAAATTACTGCCCATCACCCTGGCGGTGTTTGTCGGGTTCCTGATCATCGGCATGCAACTGCCGGTGCTGCCGCTGCACCTGCACAACACCTTGGGCATGGACACGCTGGTGGTGGGCGTGGTGATCGGTGCGCAGTTTGCCGGGGCATTGTTGTCGCGGTCCTGGGCCGGCAATTTTGCCGATATGCGCGGCCCCAAGCGCGCCATGCTCGTGGGCATGCTGGTGGCGGCCAGCTCCGGCTTGATCTACCTCGCGTCCCTGGCGTTTGTGGCGTCGCCGGTGGTCTCGGTGTGGGTGTTGCTCGCCGGGCGCGTGGTGCTGGCGCTGGGGGAAAGCCTGATCGTGACCGGCTCGATGGGCTGGGGTGTCGGGTTGGTGGGGCCGCAAAATACCGGCAAGGTCATGGCCTGGATCGGCATCGCAATCTACGCCGCGTTTGCCCTGGGCGCGCCCCTTGGGGTGGCGGTGAATAGCCAGTGGGGTTTCAGCGGGATCGCCGTCGGGACCATGGTGATTCCGCTGCTGGCACTGGCCATCGTCGCCGGAGCGCAAGGCGTTGCGCCGACCAGCCAGCGGCGCACCTCGTTTTTCAAGGTGCTGCGCTCGGTGTGGGTACCGGGTTTGGGCCTGGCCTTTGCAAGCGTCGGGTTTGGCGTGATTACCGCGTTTATCGCGCTGCTGTTTGCCACCAAGGCCTGGGGCAATGCGTCATTGGCGTTTACCGCCTTTGGTCTGGCGTTTATCGGCGCGCGGATTTTCTTCGGGCACCTGCCCGACAAGATCGGCGGTGCCAAGGTCGCGCTGGTGTGCGTGATAATTGAAGCCGCCGGTCAGCTGTTGATCTGGGGCGCAGACAGCGCCTTGACCGCCTACCTGGGCGCGGCGCTGACCGGTTTCGGCTACTCCCTGGCGTTTCCCGGCTTTGGGGTGGAGGCGATAAAGCGCGCGCCGCCCCAATCCCGCAGCCTGGCGATGGGTGCGTATGTGGCGTTCCTGGATATTTCGCTGGGGGTCAGCACCCCGCTGATCGGCGCATTGGCCGGCGTGGCCGGAGTGGCATCGGTGTACCTGGCGGGCGCGGTGGCCGTGGCGCTGTCGGTGATCGTGGCGCTGGCGTTGCTTTTCAAGGCGCCAGTGGCGGAGCGCGAGGTTTATACTTCGCCACCTCGCCCTTAACCCACATCACCCGAGATTCCCGATGAGCCTTTCCCTGTCCACAACCCCAGCGCGCAAGCCGGTCGCGCCATTGCTGGCGTTTGCCATCCTGCTGTTCGGTGCCGTCTTCCTGCAAAACAGCGTCGGCTCGCGCCAAGTGCTGTTGCTGGTGGTCGGCGCCGCACTGGGCCTGACGCTGTACCACGCGGCCTTCGGCTTCACCTCGGCCTGGCGGGTGTTCATCACCGACCGGCGTGGCGCGGGCTTGCGTGCGCAGATGGTGATGCTGGCGATTGCCGTGGTGCTGTTCTTCCCCGCGCTGGGGGCCGGCACCCTGTTCGGCCAGCCCGTGGTCGGGCTAGTGGCGCCGGCCGGGGTTTCGGTGGTGTTCGGGGCATTCATCTTCGGCATCGGCATGCAGCTGGGCGGCGGTTGTGCGTCCGGCACCCTGTTCACCGTGGGCGGTGGTAACGCGCGCATGCTGGTGACGCTGTTCTTCTTTATCTGTGGTTCGTTGATCGCGACTCACCACGTCGACTGGTGGTTCTCGCTGCCTTCGTTCCCGGCGGTTTCCATCGTCAAAAGCTTCGGCGTGGTGCCGGCCTTGCTGCTGAGCCTGGCCGTATTTGGCATCATCGCGGCAGTCACCGTGCGCCTGGAAAAAGGCCGTCACGGGCAACTCGAAGCCGGCGTCACCAGCCAGCACCATGGCCTGCGCCGCTTCCTGCGCGGGCCATGGCCATTGGTGTGGGGCGCAATTGGCCTGGCCCTGCTCAACTACGCCACCCTGGCACTGGCCGGGCGGCCATGGGGTATCACTTCGGCGTTCGCCCTGTGGGGCGCCAAGGTTGCCGGCGGGTTGGGCGTGGACGTAGGCAGCTGGGCGTTCTGGCAAATGCCGGGCAATGCCAAGGCCCTGGCGGCGCCGGTGTGGGAAGACGTTACCAGCGTAATGGACATCGGCATCATCCTCGGTGCGCTGTTGGCTGCGGGATTGGCCGGGCGTTTCGCTCCAAGCCTCAAAGTTCCGGCACGCTCGCTGTTCGCCGCAGTGATCGGTGGGTTGCTGCTGGGTTATGGCTCGCGCCTGGCGTACGGCTGCAATATCGGCGCGTACTTCAGCGGGATTGCCTCGGGTAGCCTGCATGGCTGGGTGTGGCTGGTGGCGGCGTTTGTCGGTAATAGTGTGGGTGTGCGGTTGCGGCCGTTCTTCTTTGCAGGCGAGCGTCCGCAGGTAGCGTTGACCGGTTGCTGACTGATCGTTCCCACGCTCCGCGTGGGAATGCCGCCTGGGACGCTCTGCGTCCCGCTGTTGGTGACGCGGAGCGTCACGGGATGCATTCCCACGCGGAGCGTGGGAACGAGCAGCATCACCGGCTTTTTGAAATCGCTCCGCTCATGTACTCGTTCAAATCGCGAAAGTCCTGAACTTTCCAGGTGAACGGTGACAACTTCACACCGTTCTCCCGCAACGTTCTGGGAATCAGGTCGCCATTTGGACGAAGAATGACGGACGACACGATAACGCCCGGATAATCACTCAAGCGTTTTTTGAAAGTAGCCGTTGTCAGGTCAGGCGTAGGCGGATTGCTTTTATTCGCCAAGGGTCCCGTGCCTTTGATATCCGCGCCGTGGCACATGGCGCAGCGCTGCAGATAAATGTTTTTCCCGTTAGCGTTGTCCGCAAAGGACAGTGATGTTTGAACCAGCGATAAAATCCCCAGCGACGCGATGAATGTTTTTGCTCTCATCTTTCCATGTGGCCTTGTTGTAAAAATCCAATATCAACCAACCGAGCGTAAACGACCCGTTATCCACTCGCGACTGTAAGCCAGCACGCGGCCCGACATCGCCGTCGGAAAATGAATAAACCCATGAGCCGCCTGCGGTAACAAAAACACCTCGGACCCCGCCCATCGCTCGGCCATCTGCAGCGTGTCGTCCAGCAACGGGTCCAGCTCCCCCACAAACATCAGCGCTGGCGGCAGCCCGGCAAGGTCGCCATACAACGGTGACAACGGCGGCTGCCGGCGCTGCTCGTCACTCAGGCCCGGCGTCAGCAAACGCAGCGCCTCCACCATGCCCGGCCCGTCCAGCAACAGCGTTTCCCGCCCCGCCGTGCGTACGCTCGGTGTACCGGTCAAATCGTAGACGCCGTAATACAGCACCGCCCCGCTCACCCGCGCCAGCAATTCGGGCGATTGCTTCAGCGCCAGCAGCGTGGCCGCCGCCAGATGCCCACCGGCAGACTCGCCGACAACGATCACCGGCAGGCCGGCGAACTCCTCACAGTCCCCGAGCAACCAGCGCGCCGTGGCCAGGCAGTCTTCCAGAATCCCTTCGACCGGTGTATTCACCGCCAGCCGGTAATCCACCGACACCACCGCCACCTCGCACGCATTCACCATGGCCACGTTGAGGTCGTCATTCATCTGCGCATTGCCGATCACCCAGCCGCCGCCATGGATATCCAGCACCACGCCTTTGGCCTTGCCCTTCGGCCGGATGATGCGCACCGGCACCGAGCCCACCCGCCGGCTTTCAGCCTGCAGGCCATGCTTGAGCAACTTGTTGCCGGCCACCATCTGGCTGGAGCGCAACAGCGCCTGGATCACCCGGGGCGTCACGCGGTTGCGGATGCGAAAACGCGGCATCCAGGCGAGCTTCTGGTTAAAGCGCTGCATTTGCGCCAGTTCATGTTCTTCAGCAGGCCACAGCGTGTGAGTTCCCAATTCGATATTCCCCCTATCTCTAAAAGAGATGTTCACCTTGGCCAGTGTGCGTGGGCATCATGGCAATGATGTTTCCGCCCTCTGCCCACGCCGCCAGGCTCAGCAGTTATTGCGCAGGATGGAGAAATTCAACGCAGCCGCAACGCTGAGCCACACCAGGTACGGGAACAGGATCAGCCCGGTGATCAAATCCAGGCGCACCGTCAGCAGCACCATGGCGGCCACTACCAGCCACAGCAGCGTGATGATCACCATCCCGGCGAAAATCCGGTGGGCACCGAAGAACACGGGCGTCCACAGGGTGTTGAGTGCGATCTGCGCAGCCCATAGAGCCAGCACGATTTCGCTGCCGGGGATCAGAGTCAGGCGGTAGCCGGCCCAGGCGAGCAGCAGGTAGATGATCGTCCAGGCAACCGGGAACAGCCAGTTGGGTGGGGTGAAGCTGGGTTTGACCAGGGTGGCGTACCAGTCGCCCGGTTTGAAGATGATGCCGGTGCTCGCAGCAGCACCGCAGGCCAGAAGAAAAATAAACAACGTCACCATGATCGGTCCTTAGCTGAGAGCAGCTGCCTGGAGATGAAAGCCTTGACGGCGGTTTCAGGATTGGACGCCCCGCGCAGCAAAAAGTGTATTTTTCTTTGCTCCGTGCCCCGCCACAGATGCCCTAGCTGAACGCGATGTAAACAGGCTGCTGCTCCACCGCCGACTGCTCACAAGCACGGACCAGATCCCGTACACAATAAAGTCGCCAGCCCTTGCCCGCGCCCCACTTGGCAGCCACATCATCAAACGACGCCGCTTCATCCCGCGCGGCCCGCTCCCAATCATCGTGCCCGATCTCGGCGATCAAGCGTGTTTGGTAGTCCTTCAAAAAGGGAAGCAAGCCCTGCGCATGATCAACCTCCAGCAGCACAACGTCAGCCGAGTCCAGTTGCTGCCTGGCCGCCTCGACCCAGTCCCGCGCCTGCAACGGCAGCGCGTCCAGCACCGCCTCAAAGGCCGATCCCGACTTGTCGCAGCCCTGAAACGAACCACACCCAATCTCGCCACCCGCCATGTCGCTCTCCTTGATAGTGATTCATACGCGCTGGGTTACTGCCGGCGACTACTTTTCCGGACAGGGATTGAACACTTCCGTCGCCGCCACCGCAGACACATACGGAATTTTCGTACCTGGAATGATCCCGACGGAGTAGGCATTTTTGCCGGTGTCACGCACATAGGTCTTGTCGGTGGTCAGATCGCCCGGCTGGTTCTCACCGAGCAGGTAATCCAGAAACTGGATTTTCACCGGCGTATTGAACTGCCCTTCGGCCGTCAGCGGAATGATCTGAGCAGCCCCCGCCCGAGTGAACGCGAAAAACGCCGCGGCGGCTTCACGGCTGCGGAAGGTTTTCACGCACAGCACATCGCGGGTACGCAGCGTGATAAAGCGCTGATAACGACCACTTGAATAGGTGCTCAGAATCAAGCCATCGTCCACCAGAACGCCCAGCCCCTGAGTGGCACGGCACTGGCCGTCGCCGCCATTCTCCGAGCCGTAGGGCAAGTAGCACCAGTTGGTCTGGCTCAGGGCCCGCACCGAACCGGGGGCAATCTGCAGGTCGTGCTCGATTTGCTGCCGGGCTTCGGGTGTTTGATACGGAATGCTGCAGCCGCTGAGGATCAGGGCCAGTAACACGTACAACAGGCGATAAGAGCGCATAGGTTTTCCATAACGGGCACGGCAGGTCGTTGCGCGCGTTGCCAGGGGGGTCATTCCTTTGAAAGCTGCGCAGGTTCTGTCACATTCTACGACAAGTACCTCTCGGCGAAGCTTTATGGAAATACAGATTTCGGAAACGTCCGACTGGCAATTGTTCGCGGCCATCGCCGAAACGCTGGAGCACGGCTTGAAAGGTGAATGGACCGTAAAGGCCGACGGGCTGGATCAGCGCTATTGGGATTTGTGCGTCGAAGGCCAGACCCTCACCCTGCACCTTGAGCATTATCTGGGGATCAGCCTGCTCATGCCTGGCCAGGGCGAGAGCCTGGAGGGGTTGAGTGATTTGGGGTTGAGGGCGTACCGACTGGTGGTTCCTTTTGCGGGATAAAGGAGACTTTGCGTAGGCCGTAGCACCTTGCTCCTTTGCCTACGCTTGCGTCAGAATCCGCCGGCTTGTGCACCTGGGTGGTCATCTCTAAGGTTGCTCGGTCGCTGAAAACTCAGTGATCGGGTTTAGTAGCCCTGCTTTGAATACTTACGTGCATGAACCTCATCTTCCAGACGTCCTGTCTGTGCTTGATGGTGGCTGTGCGTAGGGCGCCCTCGGGCGCGCCGGCTTTAAGTATTCACCGGTCTACTAACCTGCGCACAGCTGCCACCCTATCGTTTAGTAGCGACGAGGTGGCGGCCCGACTCAGGAATACTTATATGTTCAAGATAACGCCGAATCCGCCAAACAAGCCGGATCTAAAACTCCACCAGGCTGCCCAGCGCGCCATTGATCACTACCTCAATCCCGGCACCGATGCCGAGACAGTCCCAGAGACAACCGCCCTCTTCAGCGTCACCTCCGGCGTCAGCAGCGAAATCCTGATCGCCAACAGCTACGAAACCGTTTCCTCCGTCAGCGCCCTGCTGCTCGACCTGTCCGACGAACTGACCGGCAAAGACCGCGACGTGGCATTGGCCATACACCAACTGAGCGAATTGAGTGTGCTGCTGATCGGCAAACTGATGGACCGCGAAACACCACGGGCGTAGAACCCAACGCGGCCCTGCGGGACTAGCCCTTCAACTCACCCAACCGATTACTCGCCGCGTCGTCGTATGCCACATACAACGACTCGGCGATTTGGCTTTTGATGGCTTTGGCACTTTCCAGCCCCAATACAAAACCTTCGGCTTTGCCGCCTGCGCGGTTCAGGTCTTCTTTGGTGTCAGCACCGGTGATGGCGTCGAGGAGCTTGATGGCTTGAGGGCCTACGCCTTTTGGGAGGCTGATTTGGTCGATGCTCATAGGGATGCCTCGGATAAGGTGCGGGATGGGGTGATGCGGGGTGAAAAGGTCATGGGCGATACCTTGAGATTGAGGTCGGTAGCGCGTGGAACCACTGCCGGGGGGGCCATGGTAGACCGGTATGGGAATTAAAGGGCCGGTTTCGGCCAGAAGCAGTCGGTCGCGATCAGAAAGGTTTGACGACAACGAGTCGCTCTCGCACTCTGTTTATAATCCATTCATTCATCAGGTTCCCGCATGTCATTAGCGACCGTAGTGCTGCTCGACTCCTGGCCACAGCCAAGTACGTCGCCTGAACCAGTGGTGTTCGCCACGGACACGCAACTATGTTTACGGTATTACACCACCGGAGAAGAAATAGCTGTGGTTCATTTTCCGCTAGTAAAGAAAATCCAATTCGGTTCGCCAAACGACGAAGCTTTGGGCGGCCATCCGCTCATTGGACTTGGCCTAAAGCATTACCAAATTCATCGAATAGATAATTCGCCTTGGTTAGCAGAGCTTGAGCAAAGGAACGCCATTCATCCTCGACACGACAAACAGCGGTTCATGAAAGATGCTATCCACTATGTCTTTACGTTTCAGGACTCTACCTTGGAATGCATCGTAATCGAGGGGGCGTTCTGGCATCCCAAAGTGCAAGTCTTTACCTCGGAGCAGGAGGCAAAGGATGGCTGGCGCACACTGGTGAATGACGTGGGTGCATTAACCCAATAGTCAGGAGCGGATGGCTGCGTTGGGTCGGAAGCGGTCGGTCATGAGCGGCCGCTTCTGGCCGATTCTGTTGAAAAAGCCGTACTCCCTTAGCCAAGGTGACCGCCTGCATCAATGAATAGCTTGCGGAGTTTTTTTCGAGCCGCCTCTGAAAGACGCTGTGAATAGCGTTGAAACTCTTCTTCGGCTGTGTCGGGCTTGCCGTTCATGGCCAATACAAACGCGTATGCAAGAGGATGTTGTATGTAGTTGTAGAAACCCAGGCCACCCGTCGACAAATGCTGCTTGACCCGCTCGAAAGCACCAGGCAGGTCGGCTATCGAACGAGCCTCGTCCCAAAACGATTCAGCTTTTGGAATGGCAGCCCGGAGGATATTGGGTGCGCTGGTTGCTATGGCATCAGGTCCGTAGCTGCATGAGATATCAAACGCTCGATCGCGCACATCGAAAGTCAGATCAGGTCGTGCTGATTTTGACGTCCTGTGCCATTTGATTTCATTGCCGGAAAGATGGGGAACGAAGTCCAGTGACAGAGCCCATGACGGCGCTAGCGCGCCGCCTTTCCACTGCTCAAGGCGAAAGAGTTGGCGAATGGGAGCATCGACGCTACGAAGCCAGGACAGCGGGCCCTGAACTTCGAATCCTAACGGCTGTAAAAGTGACTCTATGGTTGGCGAAACAATTTCGTGGATTTGATCTATTCGCACTATCTCGAACGTTTTTCCCTGCATCGGCGGCCCCATGCTCAAAAGTAATCCCACTTCGACAACTTCGGTAGTTGGTTCGACCTCAGATAATAGATGCAGAAATAGGGGTCAGACCACCATTATTGAAAACGTGGTCTGACCCCTATTCTTCTCTGGTTTCTGCGCTGTTTGGGTCTTGCAGCTGGCGATTAACGCGAGCTGCGAAAGCGTGGTGACGTGCCTGACGGGAGAACGATGAAGGGCTGGTATCAACTGCGCAGTAGAAAATAGAGAACTGCGTCATGAAGTATTTTCTTGGCAATAGTGGCCCGTGCCGGGAAAGTCACGACGTGACAACGCCATGCGGCAAGTTGATTGGAAAATCCTGAGAGTTCCTGAATTCCCGCCCCATGAGGCACAACATGTGAAAATTTATAGAGTAGTCTCATAGAATATTTTTCTCTTTGGGTATGCATAAATAATAGCGAGGCTGGTATTGGAGGCTAGTGTGAACTGGGATAGCCTGCGCCCACATTTTTAAATAGGGGTCAGACCACCATTATTGAAAACGGGGGCTGCCCCCTACTCTTTTCTCTCGTGGTACCCAATAACGTTTTGCTTGAACACAATTAACGAGAGCAACTGAGGAGGCGGGTCATGCTTGAGGATTTTAAACACGCACTTTACCGTCATAAGAGGCTGTTCTGGCTAGTGATGGTTATTGTCATCCTATCCAAAGTGGCAACCATAATGCCGGCGATTATCATCGGGCGCGTAGTAGATACCTTTACCCAGCACACCTTGGATTCAGAGACGGCCTTGTATCTGTTGGGGTTTATCTGCGTCGGCGTTATTAACGTTATTCTTATCCCTATTCAGGGGTACTACTTGACCCGTTTTATTCAAAAAGGGCTCAGCGATGTTTCGATTCGATGGGTTCGCGAGATATTCACCAAGCACTTCGACCTGTTCTCATCGATCAATATCGGCAAGATGCTCAAATCGATTGAACGCGGCATACAAGCCAGCGAGCGAATTCTTAACTACGCGCTGATCACTATTTTGCCGCTTTGCATCGAGTTCATCGTGATTTCGGCGTGGCTGGTATGGATTGCGAATATTGTGTTCCTGGCGCTTGTGCTTGCACTTTCCGGTGTCTACCTGGCATTGACCCACTACTTGATCACGTGGCGTCGCGCTCATATCGATGCGGTCAATGACGCCGAAGATGAACAGGCGGGAGTATTTGCAAACACGATTCAGGCGGGTAAACAGATAAGGCTGGAGCGGGCCCAGGAATCGGGGCTGAAACCCCTGTTCGATACGTTTTACCAGTACGCGGATGCCGCCACAAAAGTCGGATATTCCGCTGCGGTACTAGGGGCGTCAAGGGCACTTTTCTTAACCCTGACCAGCAGCACAGTGATCGGGTACGGCATCTTTGTAAGACAGGCTTCGGCGTCCGAACTGACGGTTGGCGACTTTGTCGTCTTGTTTACCTTATCCACGATGTTTTTCAACACGGTGTTCAGCATCGGAGAGGTCTATCGTTTCGCCGATCAATTCTCTTCGGACTACGCCAAGTTTCGATCGATTCTGCGCGAGCAAAGCTTCAAGGGTAAGGCCGAGAGCTTGCCCTTGGATTCTGACAGCTTGATTTACCCCGCCTCCACTGCACTGATCGCCGAGGGCGTTTCATTAGTCATTCAACAGGCCATCGAAGTGCGCCCCGGTGAGCATCTTGCCGTCGTTGGGGCAAGTGGCTCCGGAAAATCAACCTTTGTGGAACTGCTCGTGGGCGTGAAGCAGCGTCCCGGGCTCACCGTCCGGATAGGACAGACCGCGCTAGAGTCAATCGCTGAAGAGGAACATTTTCGGCTCATTCGGTATTGCCCCCAAACTCCGAAGTTTTTATCAGGCAACCTGGCAGACGCTGTTTTTTTTCATGGCTCGTTCAACTCGACATTTAGCAGCGTCGCGGCGCAGCTTAATATCCAGCATCTGTTTGACGAATTGCCTGTTCGAACGATAAATCAAGACGCGACCAGTATTTCCGGTGGCGAAGCAAAAAAGCTTTCGCTTCTACGCGTGCTGCTAAGACCTGGGAATTTCAACATATTCGATGAGCCGACCTCATCCGTTGATCCCCAGGGCGCCTCGTTAATCTGGGATGCACTCTTCACCTGCTTTGCCGATAAAAGTCTGATCTGTGTAACCCACGATTTCACTGTGCTCAATCACTTTGATCGAGTCATCGTCTTCGACACGGGCAGAATCGTTGCAGATGGCAAGTGGCAAGACCTGGTGGCTCTGGAGTCGGTCTCCAACGTCATACGCAAAGTTCAGGAGGAAGAGCCGGTTTCAGGGCATTAAGTTACTGAAACGGCTTTGTACGCTAAGAATGAAATAGGAGTCAGACCCCTATTCCTCTCAGGTCGCGTAGGTCTCAATACGGGACGGAAAAGGGGGCATTTATTTTTGATCTAATAAATGCCCCCTTTTCCGTTGTGGTCCTTGCGTAGAAATCACCCACCCCTTCCCTGGATAGCTCCCTGCCTTACCTGGCCCAAATCCTGCCTGCATCACTCCCACCCAGTCGCTACTGACTACGCGGACGACTCTTTTGAGCCCCGCCGCCCAATCCCCGCCCCCGATAATCAAGTATCCCCTTACCACCGCCGAGGCCTTCCCCCATGACGAGCCCATCCACCGACCAGGTCAGCCCCCAAACCCTGCGCAGAGTGATCATCGCCGCCGGCATCGGTAACTTCGTGGAGTGGTTCGACTTCGCCGTCTACGGTTTTCTCGCCACCACCATCGCCCAGCAATTCTTCCCCAGCGGTGACGCCAGCGCGGCGTTGCTGAAGACCTTTGCGGTGTTCGCGGTGGCCTTCGCCTTCCGGCCCCTGGGCGGGATTTTCTTTGGCATGCTCGGCGACCGGATCGGGCGCAAACGCACGCTGGCCATGACGATTTTGCTGATGGCCGGCGCCACCACGCTGATCGGCCTGCTGCCCACCTACGCCGCCATCGGCGTGGCGGCGCCGATTCTGTTGTCGTTGATTCGCTGCGCCCAGGGTTTTTCCGCCGGGGGCGAATACGCCGGGGCCTGTGCCTATTTGATGGAGCACGCGCCCAGTGACAAGCGCGCCTGGTATGGCAGTTTTGTGCCGGTGTCGACGTTTTCTGCGTTCGCTGCGGCGGCCGTGGTGGCGTACGCCCTGGAGGCTTCGCTGTCCGCCGAGGCAATGGGCAGTTGGGGCTGGCGCTTGCCGTTCCTGATCGCTGCGCCGCTGGGGCTGGTGGGGCTTTACCTGCGCTGGAAGCTGGATGAGACGCCGGCCTTCCAGGCGGTGAAGCAGGAGCACGCGGTAGCGCACTCTCCCCTCAAGGAAACCTTGCGCAACCATGGTGCGGCGATCTGTTGCCTGGGCGCTTTTGTGTCGCTCACGGCGTTGTCGTTCTATATGTTCACCACCTACTTCGCGACGTATCTGCAGGTGGCGGGTGGCTTGAGTCGGGCGGTGGCGTTGCTGGTGTCGCTGATTGCGCTGATTTTCGCGGCGGCGATCTGCCCGCTGGCGGGGTTGTATTCGGATCGGGTGGGGCGTCGGGTCACGGTGATGACGGCGTGTGTGTTGTTGATTGTGGTGGTGTACCCGTCGTTCCTGATGGCCAGTTCCGGGTCGTTCGCGGCATCGGTGGTAGGGGTGATGTTGCTGGCGGTGGGCGCGGTGCTGTGTGGGGTGGTGACGGCGGCGTTGTTGTCGGAGACCTTTCCGACACGCACGCGGTATACGGCTTCGGCGATTACCTACAACATGGCGTACACGATCTTTGGCGGTACGGCGCCGTTGGTGGCGACGTGGTTGATCAGTACCACCGGCAGCAACCTGTCGCCGGCGTTTTATCTGATTGCGGTGGCGGTGCTGGCGTTGGCGGGCGGGTTGGCGTTGCCGGAGACGTCGCGGATTTCGCTGCATGAGGTGGGCGTGGAGGAAAAAGGCACGGCGCCGGTGTTGTCGCGCTAGGTTCGGCTGGTGTGAACGCAATGCCCAATCCAACAAAGATCAACTGTGGGAGCGGGCTTGCTCGCGAATGCGGCCTGTCAGTGAAAAATGAGCTGACTGGCTCACCGCATTCGCGAGCAAGCCCGCTCCCACATTGTTTTTTCTTTGCTTGTTAGATCTCCACTGCCGGACTGAACAGTGTGGGCGTCGGCCGGCGTAATTATTTAGCCACTACCCCAATCGCCCGCGCCGCCTGAGCCAAGCGCTGCGTAGCGACGCGGATTTCCTCCGAATTGAGCGAGGCGAAGCCCAGGCGCAAGGCATTTTCGGGATGATCAAACGGTGAAAACAGGCGACCGCTGCGCACCACCAGGTCCAGCTCCAGCGCTTTTTCGGCCAGTCGGTCGACGTCGATTGAGTCGGCGAACCTTACCCACAACGCCAGCCCGCCTTCGGGTTCCTGCACAGAGATCTGCTCGCCAAAAGCTTCCAGCAAACAACTGAGCAGGGTCTCCCGACGCCGGCGGTATTCCCTGGAAACCCGCCGCAGGTGCTTCTTCAATTCGCCATCGTTGATCAAGTCCGCGAGCATCCGCTGCATCACGGCATCGCCCTGGCCCAGGCTCACCGCCGCCGTACGCTCAAGCACTTCGATGAGGTTCGACGGGGCAACGATATAGCTGCAACGGAAGGTGCTGCCCAGGGACTTGGACAGCGAGCCGATGTAGATCACATGACGCTGGGCGCTGTCACTGGCCAGGGGCAAATAGGGCCGTCCGGCAAAGTGATACTCGTGGTCGTAGTCTTCCTCGATGATGCAGAAGTCATGCAGCCGGGCCAGTTCCAGGAGCTGCTGGCGACGTCCGGCACGCAGGCTGACGGTGGTAGGAAACTGGTGATGGGGGGTGACGTACATCATCCGTACGTTATGCAGGCGGCACAGCTCGGCGAGCTGGTCGACCCGGCAACCTTCGTCGTCGAGGTCCACGGTGACCAGTTGCGCACCCAACTGGCGGAAAATCTCCCAGGCCGGTGGGTAACTCAGGCGTTCGACCACCACCACATCACCGGGTTTGAGCAGCGCGCTGGCGGTCAGGTACAGCGACATCTGCACGCCTTGGGTCAGGCAGATCTGCGGCGCGCCGACCGTCAGGCCGCGATTGTGGCGTAACATTTCGGCCAGGGCATTGCGCAGGTACTGGCCGCTGCCTTCGCTGCCATGGCGCACGGTGTTGGTGGTAAAGCTGTTGCGCAAGGCATTGCGGTAATAGCGGTGCAGCACGGCTTGCGGCAGCAAGCGATGGTCACAGGCGCCATTGTCGAAAAACAGCGCGCCGGGCCGGTGTTGCAGGGCTGTCACCTGTTCGCCCGGGGTGAAATAGGCCGCCGCAGGCACCTCCCGCAATGCCGGGGCAAACGACTTCGGGGCGCGGGTGGCCGGCACCGCGCCTGTCGCCAGCTGCGAACTGACGAAGGTGCCGCGACGTTGAAGGCTGACCAGCCAGCCCTTGGTCACCGCCTCCTCGTAGGCAAGGATCACCGTCTTGCGGTTGACGTCCAGCAGTTGCGCCATCTCCCGCGTGCCGGGCAACAGCGCTCCGGGGCGCAGGCGGCCCTCGACAATCGCGCTCACCAGGCCCTCGACGATCTTTCTGTAGGACGCCTGCGGCTGCTCCCCATCGAGTTTGAGCAACGGGCGCCATTTCCGAAGCTGGACCATATGAATTATCCAAAACTGGAGGTTCTCCTGGTCCTAGTCTACCGCAACAATCGAGCCTCAATTGCCCCGAGGTGTTTATGCACAACCGCCATGTCGTTGAATTGTTGCCCTCGGGCAAATCCTTCGAAGCTGCCGATCAATTGCTGCTCGACGCCATGCTGGCCAGCGGTCTCGCCGTACCCTTTTCCTGCCGGCGCGGCGCCTGCGGGTCGTGCAAGGTCAAGGTGGTGTCGGGCCAGCACCGGGAAAAGCTGCGCACACCCGACACCCCTGCCGCCTCCTATCCGCTCGCGGCTGACGAGATGTTGCTGTGCCAGAGCCATGCCTGCAGCGACATGCGCCTGGAAATCCCCGGCTGGTCACTGGACACGCCCGCGCTGGAAGCCAGCGCACAGGTGATCAGCAAACGCGCGTTGAGCGCCGACATCGTCGAGCTGGTGTTGCTGACTGCCCAGCCACTCGAAGTCCGGGCCGGCCAGTACCTCAGGTTTCGCCTCGACGATGGCGACAGCCGCTGTTTCTCCGTGGCCAATCTGCCCGCGCAGGACCAAGGCCGGTTGGTGTTTCATATTCGCCAGGTCAGCGGCGGCCTGTTTTCCGAACGCATCCTGCCGACCCTGCAAGTGGGCGATGCGGTGAAACTCGAAGGCCCCGTGGGCGCCTGCACCTGGCAACACGACGATCAGCGCCCTGTTGTGCTGTTCGCTACCGGGACCGGTTATGCCGGTATCAAGCCCTTGTTGCTGACGGCCCTGGCCCGCCAGGCCGAGGTCACCCTGTATTGGGGTAACTCGGCACCGGCGGACTTCTACGACGTCGAGTTTCTCGAACGGGCCAGCCAGGCCCATCCACGCTTTCTCTGGCATCGGGTTTTGTCGGCAGACGCCCGCGTACAGCAGGTCGCGTTGACACAGCCCCATGACTGGGCCGAGAGCCAAATCTACGCCTGCGGCAATAGCACGATGATCAACCAGGCCCGCGAAGCCTGCCTGGCGGCGGGTGCGCAGGCGCATCGTTTTGTCGCCGAAGCCTTCGTCCCCAGCGGTGCATTGACGCCAGCGGAGTCGCTCAACACGCGGCACCCGGTGCTGGAAAAAGTCGGCCCGCGCTACTCGCTGGACGGCATGCTCGCCGCCCGCGAGCAAACGGTCAGGGCCCTGGCCGCCATCGCCGATCAATTGAAAGTCGGCATGACCACGGCGCAAGCCCTCGCAATGGCCAGCGAGACATTGCAGGCCATGGGCGCGTCTCACACCTGGCATCCCACCTATATTCGCTTTGGCGAAGACACCGTCCGCACACCCCGCCAAGGCATCGACCTGCTGCGCAAGCTGCGGCCCACCGATATCGCCGTGGTGGACCTTGGCCCGGTGTGGGATGGCTATGAAGGCGATTATGGCGACACCTTCGTCTTCGGCGAGCACCCGTTGCATGACGCTTGCACGAAGGCCCTGCATGAAGTGTTCGACGAGACCCGCGATGCCTGGCACCGCGGGCTGACCGGGCGCGAGCTGTACGACTTCGCTGAGGGTAGCGCCCTCTCCAAGGGCTGGCGCCTTGAGCGCAACCTGGCCGGACACCGCATCGCCGACTTCCCCCATGCCCTGTTCGGGCAGGACAAGCTGGCTGAAGTCGAGATCGTACCGAGCGAGATGGTCTGGGTGCTGGAGATACAGATCTGCCATCCCACACAACCGGTCGGGGCGTTCTTCGAGGATATTCTGATTGGCGAGGCCAACGGGGGCGTGTAGGGACGGGCCGTACGGTGGACCCGGTGAGTCCAGAGCGGTAACGTTATCCGGGCATTATCACCTCAGCAAAAAGGGAGTTTGCATCATGACCGACGACACAAAAACAAAAGGGCCAGCGTCGTACTTCCCCTCCATCGAAAAAAACTATGGGCAACCCATTAGCCACTGGCTGGATCTGCTCAAGGCCGCCAGTTCCAGGAAGCATATGGAGCTTGTGGCCTTGCTCAAGACTGAACACGGCATGGGCCATGGTCACGCCAATGCGTTGGTTGCGTACTTCTTGGCGGCTGAAAAAGGCAATTGATCCACCTCCCGGCGGGCGGTGAACGTGCCTACCCGCCGGGCGTTGCGGCTGTCTCTTGCAGCGTTCGTTCAAGTCGTCGTAGGTGAGCATTCACAATGAGTTTGTGCGCTGGCCCCACTGGCAGCATGTAGAGGCGCCCATAGGTGTTATGGGTGACAACCGACGAGGTGATCGTGAGTACACGGTCAGCGATTGAAAGGCAGATCATCACATCCAGGTGCCGGTCACGCTCGGTCAGCACCAGCATGTCGGGCGCGCTGCGTTCCACCAGGAAGAAGTCCAGCCGGTCGCCGACCTGCAAAGCCTCGCGCAAGGTGCCGGAGAACCCACCGATGCGCTTCACACCAAACAACGAGGAAATGGCATCCCTGATTCGGAAAGCCACCTGCATCAACGGCCCCGGTTCGCCGGTCATGATGTTCCAGGCATCCAGCGCGGTGATTTCAGTAGGCAGCGGGGCTGAACGGGTGTCGTAGTAATCAAGCTCTGACGGTGCACGCAGCGTGTGAACAACATCGGTAGTCGTCAACATTATCTTCCCTGATTGCTCGGTTAGAGCGGCTGACCTACATCAATACGATTCCCGTCCGGGTCTTCGAACACAAACGCCCGCAACCCGTAATCCTGATCCTTGAGGCGCTTGATGATCCTCGCCCCATGCTGCACGCAAGCGGCGTGCAGCCTGTCGACATCGTCCACCATCAGGTGGGCAATCGTGAACGCGGCAGCTGGATGGTTGGGTTGCAAGGTCAAATGCAGCTCGCCCTGGTCGCGCTGCAGAATCATGAAGCCGATCGGGTTTCCATTTTCGAAGGCTTTCGTAAACCCCAGGACCCTGGTGTAAAAATCATGGGCCCTGCCCATGTCCTTTACGGGAAGCGTTACTGCAATTCGTCCGAAACGGACGCCATGATCAACGACTGCGCTCATCGCAGAACCTCAACGTGCAAGCACCATGACACCTGCCAGGCGGTGCTGGTGAGTGTGAAGCGCCTTGCCAAACCTGAAGGAGCAGGACGGTGCCTGCGAGGCAGAGGTTATTTTGCGTAGCTACCGAAGTAAAGAGAGATACGAGGGTCGTTGCCGGGCAATGATCAGCAGGCGGTCGTTCAGCTACGATTGCTCGGAGTCGGACCTGAGCCCCAAACCAGCAGGATTGATCAAGCGGACTGAAAGGGGGCGAAGCGCATGCGTTTATTCTCGCCCCCTGCCTCTATCACGGTTTCAGAGATGAAACACCGGCCCCGCCTCTGTACCTTGTGGAGGCGCTTCAACCTTCACCTTCAGCGCAATCAACAGTGCCGCCAACAGCATCAAGATACCTGCCGCGACAAAGACCCCGCCGATACCACTGAAACTGAACATCGCGCCGCCTGCCGCCGCCCCGGCGGCAATCGCCGACTGCACTGAAGCCACCACCATGCCCCCGGCGCTTTCAGCCTGGTCAGGCACTGCCCGCGCCACCCAGTTCGACCAGGCCACCGGCACCCCGCCAAACGCCAGGCCCCAGAGCATCAACAACCACACCTGGCCGGTCACGGTTGCCGGCAACAGCGCCAGGGCGAGCGCCGCAACGCCCACCAGCGCGGGCATCAGCACCAATGTTCCACGCGGCAGACGCACCAGC
The DNA here is from genome assembly GCF_013385805.1 of Pseudomonas sp. C6002. Classification (NCBI taxonomy): domain Bacteria; kingdom Pseudomonadati; phylum Pseudomonadota; class Gammaproteobacteria; order Pseudomonadales; family Pseudomonadaceae; genus Pseudomonas; species Pseudomonas sp. C6002. Next base: position 232,218 of record NZ_JACAPH010000021.1, read on the forward strand.
AGCCAACCAGCCAGCAGCGTGCCGGCAAAGTTCGCAACGCCAAACCCCAGCAACATCAACGCCAGCCCCTCGGCATCGACGCCAGTGGTGCTTTCCAGGAATGGCCGGATATAGGTGAACAGCGCAAAGTGCCCGGTGTGCACCAGCACGCACCCCAACATGCCCACGGCAATGCCCGGGCGCAGCAGCACTTCCAGCACCGTCCTCAAGCGGGCGGTCCTGCGGGGTGCGAGCGGCGGCAGGGTGAACAGCTGGAACACCAGGGTCACGCCGCCCACTGCGGCGGCGGCGAGAAACGCGCTGCGCCAGCCGTAAAGCCCACCCAAAAAGCTGCCCAGCGGCACCGCCACGACAGTGCCCACCGCGATGCCGCTGAAGATGATCGACAAGGCACGCGGCAGCAGTGCCGCCGGTACAAGCCGCATCGCCACCGCCGCCGCCATGCTCCAGAAGCCACCCAGGGCGATGCCCAGCAGGACGCGCATCAGCAGCAACACCGTGAGGCTCGACGAGACCGCCACCAGCAGGTTGGAGCAGATCATCAGTGCGCTGAAGCACAACAGCACCACGCGCCGGTCGATCCCGCGGGTCAGGCCCGGTACCAGCAACCCGGCGAACAACGCCACCACCGCCGTGACTGTCACCGCCTGCCCTGCCAAGGCTTCCGAGACGCCGAGTTCGGCCGCCATCGGCGTCAACAAACTGGCCGGCAGGTACTCCGCCGTGAGTAATCCGAACACGCCCATCGCCAACGAAAATACCGCCATCCAGGCCGGTGTCGCGGGCGCTACATCTGCACCGGTTACGGCGTCACACACACAACTGCTCATCACTGGTCACCCTCCAAAAGTTATCGCGACCGCCAGTCTAGGTACGCAGGACAGGATGATCTATGATGCAAAATCTTGAATCCTTTACCTAAACCCCGAAAATGATGCCTCCAGAACCGTTCGACGTGTCCTCTGACCTCATCAACGAGCTGTTGCGCGGCATGCGCCTGCGGGGCGTCGAGTACCGCCGTATCCAGGCCGGGCCGGCGTTTGGCCTGGGCTTTGCGGCCAAACCCGGGCATGCGTACTTCCACCTTGTCGCCGCCGGCGGCGTCACCCTGCGTACCGAGGACGGCACGCAGTACGAACTGACGCCGGGCAACGCCGTGTTCATCTCCCATGGAGGCGCCCATCAGTTGCTCTCCAGCCCGGAGGTGCCGGTGCAGGACATCGACAGCTTCAACGCCGCAGCCCTCGGCGATGCAGTGTGTGCCGTGGATGCCCGCGCCAATGCAGGCGTGGCTCAAAGCACCCTGCTCTTCAGCGGCTGCATGGAGTTTGAACTGGGGAGTTTGCACGGCCTTGGCCGCCTGATGCCGGACCTGATGCTGATCGACGCCAAGGGGCAACGTTATCCGGGGCTGATGCCGATCCTGGCGGCCATGGAGCGTGAAGTCAGCAGCGCCCGCATCGGCTTCGCCGGCATTCTGGCGCGCCTGGCGGACGTGGTGGCGGCCATGGTTGTTCGGGGCTGGGTCGAATGTGCCTGCGGGAATGCGTCCGGCCTGGTGGCTGCGCTACGCGACCCGCGCCTGGCCAAGGCCCTGCTGGCGTTGCACCAACAGCCTGGGCGCGACTGGACGGTGGAAGAGCTCGCGGCGCAGTGTCATACCTCGCGCTCGGTGTTCGCCCAACACTTTCAAACCACGATCGGCACGCCACCGTTGCGCTACGCCACCGAACTGCGGATGCGCCTGGCCAGCCAGTGGCTGACGCTGGAGCGGCTGCCCATTGAAACCGTGGCGCAACGCCTTGGCTATAACTCCCAGGCCGCGTTCAGCCGGGCATTCAAGCGCGTCACCGGGCAGCCGCCGGGGGCCAGCCGGCGATCTTGAGCCGCTAGGAAAAGTGCGTGATCAACATTTCTCGCACTGCACTGACCAGCGAAGCCTCGCCCGGACGCGGCGGTAACAGGCTGAACTCGACATCGGGCAGCGCCGGAAGCGTTTGAATCGACCGGCATGCCTCGGCCCCGGCAGGCACGGCCGAGCTGTTCAGGCACGCCACGCCCAGCCCCGCCAGCAGTGCCGATTGCAGGCCCGCCACCCCGGACGCGGAATGCGCAATGACATACGGCACCCCGCGCGCATCCAACAGGTCGATGGTGAACCGCTGCAAGCTGCAATCCTGGGGAAGTACCACCAACGGCAGCGGCGCCACGAGTTCGTGCTGTGCGTCGAACCCACTGAGTGCCACCCACCGCAGGGCCTCTCGTCGTACGGGAATGCCTTCGGGAAGGCTGCGACCATCGAGGATGCGCATCGACAGGCCAATGTCGAATTCGCCGCTGTTGGCGCCCTTTTCGATTTGGAGGCTCTTGCGCACCGAAACATGCAACCGAAGCTGCGGATATCGCGTGCGCAACCCCTTCAACATACCCGCGATGGCGCTGGGCAAAAAATAGTCGGTGATGGCCAGGCGCAGTTCGCCGCTCAAGGTTACGCCGCGCATATCCTCAAGCACGCAGTCACTCAGCGCGAGCAATTCACGCGCATGTGCCAGCAGGCGCTCTCCGGCAGGTGTGGGGCTCACGCCTTTTTTGCCGCGCTCCAGCAGCGTCACGCCGGTGAAGGTTTCCAGCTTGCGAAGTTGCTCACTGAGCGCGGACTGGGAACGGCACAACTTGGGCGCGGCCGCCGAAAGGCTGCCGGCTTCCAGGATGGTGACGAAGGAGCGCAGTTGCTCAAGGTCAAAGGGGCGCATGTCTAACCTGCGTTTTTTCCGATAGATATCATTATATCTTCCCGTTTTTCAGATCCGAATAATTTTCTTAATCTGGCACCTCACCCTACCCTTACGAGGAATTCGCCATGCCAGGCATCACCCTGAAAATCTCCGGAGAACGCAATCCCGAACTGGTCCGCCAGCTCGTCCCGCAGCTCACTGCACTGACCTGTGAAGTGCTCGAGAAACGCCCGGAGCAGACCTTGCTGATTCTCGATTTTGTGCCGCACGACCAGTGGTTCATTCATAACCGCTCGCTGGCCGAACACGGGCGCAACGCATTCCGCCTGGAAGTCACCGTGACCGATGAGACCAACACCAAGGCGCAAAAGGCGCGTTTTCATCGTGAGGCCTACACGCTGTTGGCGGAGTTGATCGGCAACCTGCACCCGCACTCCAATGTGCACATCATCGACTGCCGGGCCAGTGCCTACGGCTATGAAGGGGTGACTCAGGAGTACCGCTATCAACACACTTGATAGGCCGGGAAAAAGCCGCGCATGCATGTCGATCAGGTCAATGCGCGGCTCATCAAGTCCGTGAACAGTTGCAGAACCCGTTCATCATCCACGCCCAACAATCGGTCACCCACATAGCATTCGGTCTTGCACCATCCCGGTCCATGAACGACAGCACGCCCAGCCGCGACACCAGGTAACGCCCCGGCAAAAGGACCGTCGACGCGGGCTTTTATGACAAAAATTTCATACAGCTAAACTGTACAGTTTTTCTGCACGCATGCTAACGTCCGGGCATGAACAAACCTTCCATCACCTCCGAAACCCAATCCGCCGCCCTGGCTGCCGAGCTGCGCATCTCCCTGGGCAAGCTGATACGCCGGCTGCGGGAACAAACCCATCCGAACGATTTCACTTCCGCCCAGAAGTCGGTGCTGCTGCGCCTGGACCGAGACGGGCCCAGCACCGTCTCGGCCCTGGCCCGGGCGGAGAGCGTGCGGCCGCAGTCCATGCGCATCACCGTGGCCGGGCTGGAAACGATGAAAGCGATCAGGGGCAAACCCGACCCCAGCGATGGGCGCCAAACCCTGATCGAGCTGACTCCCGGCTTTCGTAAGCACCTGATCGCCAGCCGGGCAGCCAAGGACGATTGGCTGCTGCGGGCGCTGCAGGAGCAACTGTCTGCCGAAGAACAAGCTGAACTCGCGGCAGCGGTAAAGCTGCTGGAGCGCCTCGCCGACTTTTGAGCCCCCTATCCGTTCGAGGACATCCCATGGCCGTCACCTTGCTGGATCCCAACACCGCGCTGATCATCGTGGACTTGCAAAAAGGCATCGCCGAATACCCGTTCATCCACCCCATCGGCGCCGTGGTGGAACGCTCCCGTGCACTGCTCGACGCGTTCCGCGAGCGCGGCATGCCGGTGGTGCTGGTCAACGTCACAGGCTTCGCCCCCGGGCGCACCGAGCGGCCACGGCGCAGCGATGTATTTCCACCGGGATGGGCCGACCTGCTGCCCGAACTCGATCAGCAACCCGGCGACATTGGGGTGACCAAACGCACCTGGGGTGCCTTCGCCAGCACTGATCTTGAGGCGCAACTCAAAGCACTCGGCGTGACTCAAGTAGTGATCACCGGCGTTGCTACCGGAACCGGCGTGGAGTCCACCGCGCGCCAGGCCTACGAGGCCGGCTTCAACGTGACCCTGGCCGTCGATGCCATGACCGACGCGAACGCCGAGGCCCATCACTACAGCCTGAACCAGGTATTCCCGAAGCTGGGGGAAACCGGCACGGCGCAAGAGATCATCGGCTTGCTTGAAACAAGGGGGGCGTGACGATGCAATGGCATGAGCTGGTGTCTTATTTCTTCGGCGGCGTATTGCTCACCAACGCGCTGCCCCATTGCCTCAGTGGCTTGATGGGCCAGTCCTTCCAGACGCCGTTTGCCAAGCCGCGCGGCCAGGGGCGGTCCTCCTCGACGCTGAATGTGCTCTGGGGTTTTCTCAACCTGGTGATCGGCTACGTGCTGGTCTGCCGGGTCGGGGACTTCGACCTCAAAAACACCGCTGATGTGCTCGCCCTCGGGCTCGGGGCCTTGGCCCTGAGTGTTTTCCTGGCGCAGCATTTCGGGCGCTTCAACGGTGGTCATTCCTCAGGGCCGGTGTGAGTTCGATGGGCATTTTCCGCTCGCTGCGCAGCGTCAACTACCGCATTTGGGCCGCCGGCGCCCTGGTGTCGAATATCGGCACCTGGATGCAACGCACGGCCCAGGACTGGCTGGTGCTGACCCAGCTCACGCCGCATAACGCGTCGGCCGTCGGCATCGTCATGGCGTTGCAGTTCGGGCCGCAATTGCTGTTGCTGCCCTGGACCGGCTTCGCCGCCGATCACTACGACAAGCGCAAGCTGCTGATGGTCACCCAGGGCGTGATGGGCGTGCTGGCGCTGATGCTGGGGGTGTTTACCCTGACCGGCATCGTGCAGCTGTGGCACGTGTATGTGTTCGCGTTTTTGTCCGGCTGCGCCTCGGCCTTCGATGCACCGGTGCGGCAGATATTCGTGGCGGAGCTGGTGGGCGAAGCGGATCTGTCCAATGCCATCGCGCTCAATTCCACCTCGTTCAACATGGCGCGCATGATTGGCCCGGCGGTGGCCGGCGTGACCATCGCATCGGTGGGCACCGGCTGGGCGTTCCTGCTCAATGGCGCGAGTTTTTTCGCGGTGCTGGCCTCGCTGTTTCTGCTGCGGGTTTCCGGCCTGCACACCAGCCTGCGGGCGCTGCGCACCAAGGGCAGCCTGACTGAAGGCCTGCGTTATGTGTGGGCGCGGCCGGACCTGATGGCGATCCTGGTCATGCTGTTCTTGATCGGCACCTTCGGCATGAATTTTCCGATCTTCATCTCGACCATGGCCGTCACCGTGTTCCACGCCGATGCCCGCGGCTATGGCCTGCTGACGTCGACCCTGGCCATCGGCACCGTTGCCGGGGCGCTGCTCGCAGCCGGTCGCGAGCGGCCACACTTCAAGGCGTTGTTGATCGGCGCGCTGGTGTTCGGGGTGGGCTGCACGCTGGCGGCGATTGCCCCGAACTATTGGTTGTTCGCCGGGGCGCTGGTGATCATCGGCGTGGGCGCGCTGACCTTCAGCAACACCACCAACAGCCTGATGCAACTCACCACCGAACCCTCCATGCGCGGCCGGGTAATCGCCCTGCGGGTGGGCGTGGCCCTGGGCGGCACACCGATTGGCGCACCGATTGTGGGCTGGGTGGCCGACCATCTTGGCCCGCGCTGGGCGTTGGCGGTCGGCGCGGCCTCGGGCATCCTGGCGGCCGGCGTGGCGGTGTACACCATGACGCGCAAGCTGGATCGGCCTAAAAATATGTGATGGGCAACACAGCTCCCACAGTTGATCTTCGCAGGCTTGCACAGTTGATCGTTCCCACGCTCTGCGTGGGAATACATCCTGTGACGCTCCGCGTCACCATTGCGCAGGACTTGAACCTTGCATCGTCAGCTGGACGCAGAGCGTCCGAGGCGGCATTCCCACGCAGAGCGGGGGAACGATCAATATCTGAAGGGCAACACGATCCAGTGTGGGAGCTGTCGAGCTTCAGCGAGGCTGCGAAGAGGCCCTGTCAGGCAATAAAGATGTCGCCTGCCAGTCCGCCATCGCAACCTCGCTAAAGCTCGACAGCTCCCACAGTTGATCTTCGCAGGCTCGCACAGTTGATCGTTCCCACGCTCTGCGTGGGAATACATCCTGTGACGCTCCGCGTCACCATTGCGCAGGACTTGAACCTTGCATCGTCAGCTGGACGCAGAGCGTCCGAGACGGCGTTCCCACGCAGAGCGTGGGAACGATCAATATCTGAAGGGCAACACGAATCCAGTGTGGGAGCTGTCGAGCTTTAGCGAGGCTGCGAAGAGGCCCTGTCAGGCAATAAAGATGTCGCCTGCCAGTCCGCCATCGCAGCCTCGCCAAAGCTCGACAGCTCCCACAGTTGATCTTCGCAGGCTCGCACAGTTGATCGTTCCCACGCTCTGCGTGGGAATACATCCTGTGACGCTCCGCGTCACCATTGCGCAGGACTTGAACCTTGCATCGTCAGCTGGACGCAGAGCGTCCGAGGCGGCGTTCCCACGCAGAGCGTGGGAACGATCAATATCTGAAGGGCAACACGAATCCAGTGTGAGAGCTGTCGAGCTTCAGCGAGGCTGCGAAGAGGTCCTGTCAGGCAATAAAGATGTCGCCTGCCAGTCCGCCATCGCAGCCTCGCTAAAGCTCGACAGCTCCCTCAGTTGATCTTCGCAGGCTCGCACAGTTGATCGTTCCCACGCTCTGCGTGGGAATACATCCTGTGACGCTCCGCGTCATCATTGCGCAGGACTTGAACCTTGCATCGTCAGCTGGACGCAGAGCGTCCGAGGCGGCATTCCCACGCAGAGCGTGGGAACGATCATACGATCAATATCTGAAGGGCAACACGAATCCAGTGTGGGAGCTGTCGAGCTTCAGCGAGGCTGCGAAGAGGCCCTGTCAGGCAATAAAGATGTCGCCTGCCAGTCCGCCATCGCAGCCTCGCTAAAGCTCGACAGCTCCTACAGTGGACCTCTCGCGTATCATCACCCTCCTCGCTCCTCAAGGAATCCCCATGTCTTCAAGCAAACGCGACAGCGCACGCATCGAACGTCGCCTGGTCGCGACCCTGACCGATGCCTGTGAGATCGCGAAAGCCGAAATCACCGGCTTCGACTGGCTGACCCACGAAGTCGACTACCAGGCCTTTGCCCAAAGCCTGCTGGTCATCTGGGTATTCGATACCAGGGCGAACCGGGAACTGGCCCTTTCTACCGGACTGGACCTGCGCATGCGCGAACTGACGGCCACCGCGCTGGAGGATGCCGGGGTGGATCGCCCTTCTTCGCACCGCTACGTGCGCTTCGACTCCGAGGAAGAATGCCACCTGCAGCATGGCGGCAATTGGCGCCTGCGCCTGCTCAAACTGTATGCGGTAAAGGGGTAAAGCCTTGGCTAAAGATATCGAGAACCCGTGCGTCTCAACCTGCCAGCTCAGTGGTGAGCTGTGCGTGAGTTGTGGACGCACCAAGGACGATATTCGCAAATGGAAAAAGATGAAGCGGCCAGAGAAGATGGCCGCTGTGCAGCGCGCAACGTTGCGCTTGAAGACGTTGAAAAAGGGCAAGTGACGCACCCGGTTTCAGGCCGTCAAGTACGCCCGACTGACCCCGTCACCGGCAAATTCCCGAGCAACTTGAGCCCGGTGGTTTTCACAAACGTCGCGTAGTCCATCGGCTTCTCGATACGGGTTTCAGCGTTGGGCAGTACATACGCCCAGGCGCGCTTGGACGACACGTCGTAAACCAGCTTGAACAGGCGGGTCGGCACCCAGACCTTGTTGTCGCCAATGGTGCTGTAGCCCGGGTCAAACAACGGCCCGGTGAACACGAACACATTGCCGTCGGCGCGCTTGGCAAACTTGCGCACGTCCGCCTCGACCTTGCTCCAGATCTTGCGGTTGTTGGTCGGGTCTTGCGGGACCATGTTCGACAGCGCAAAGGACTGGGCCATGGCGTTGGTGCTCGGCGCATCCGCCGCCGGGGATTGATGGCCACGGTCCACGGCCGGGTGTTGGCCACGGTAGTCGCTCAACTCGGCGCGCGCGCCTTTGGGAATACGCGGGTCGGGGTAGAACTGGTTGGTGCGTTCTTCGCCTTTGGCATCCTTCAACTGGCCGGCATTCAGGCGTTCGACCACCACCAGCGGGGTCTTGCTGGTTTGCGAGTACAGCACCGCGAAATTATCGGAACACAGCGCCAGGGGTTTCATGGTGGCCGGCACGGTGGCCGTGTTGATCGGTTGTGCGGCCGGGAACAGGTCGGCGCAACTGTCGAACGATGGCTTTTTCTGTTGGCTTGAATACAGACCCAGGGCCGCGCCCTGACTGATGGAGCCCGAGCGGGAGGTATGGGATTGAGGCGGTGTGATGAGGTCCAGCAGGCCACGGGCTTGCGCCCCGGTGGAGAGCAAAACAAGGGCCGACAGCCCAACTGCAATTTTGCGTAGGTGCATGGGTTAAATCTTCAAAGTTCGATTGCGGGGCTTATGGACCCATGGATGTGACTTTAGTGCGAAGCAGCGCTGCAAAATACCCTGAACACGGTTTACGTAAGTGACTGATAGGTTTGAAGATAAGCTCGCAGCATGCGGGTCACCTGCTGTTCCAGGCCGGCTTCAAAGGCCGCAGATGCATTGCCTTCAAGCAACGCCCGAACCGGTCCCACCACCGCGCTGAGCGAGATGGCGGCGGTAAGGGATGGGTCTTCAAAACGCGCATCCGACGCCGTCGCCAACATCGCTGCAATCGCGGCCACCACCCGCTTGTTGATCCGCGCCACAAGCTCCGCACCGCCCCGCTCACCTGCGATGGCATACAGGGCTTTGGACGCCGTCGGGTCCATCAGCTTCACGGCGAGAAAAGCCGTGACAAACCCCGATGCCATTTCCGCCACCGTGGTGCCCTGGTGTTGATCGCACGCCTGCTCGACGGTCTCGGCCACCTGCACCAGATGCTTCTCCAATACCGCAGCAAGCAGTGCATCGCGGTTCGGATAGTACTGATAGAGACTGCCCACCGACATGCCCGCCCGCTCGGCCACGCGGGTCGTGGTGCAGCGCACCAGGCCCTGAGCGGTCAAAACCTGAAGGGTTGCCGTGTGCAGCGCTTCCACCGTCGCCGCCGACCGGGCCTGGACCGCTGATTTTCTTGGCTTTAACGACGCTTTGAGAGGGCTCATGGAATGCGAATTCTAAACCTGAAGGATCCTTCATATTATAGGCTTCCTCCCGTCAAGCAAGAGCTCCGACCATGACCACCAGCACATTCAATCTCGGCGATCGCACCGTCAACCGCATCGGCTACGGCGCCATGCAACTGGCCGGCCCAGGCGTGTTTGGCCCGCCCAAGGACCGTGATGCAGCGCTGGCCGTACTGCGCGAGGCCGTCGCTTGCGGCGTGAACCATATCGACACCAGCGACTTCTACGGGCCGCATGTCACCAATCAGATTATTCGTGAGGCACTGCACCCGTATAAAGACGATCTTACGATCGTCACCAAGGTAGGCGCCCGCCGTGGCGACGATGGCGCCTGGTTCAACGCTTCGTCGAAGGCCGAGCTGACCCAGGCCGTGCACGACAACCTGCGCAACCTGGGCCTGGATGTGCTGGACGTGGTGAATGTGCGGGCCATGCACGGCGTGATGGGCACTGCCGAAGGCTCGATCGAGGAACCCCTGAGTGCCATTGCCGAGCTGCAACAACAGGGCCTGATACGCCATATCGGCATCAGCAACGTTACCCCGACGCAGGTCGCCGAGGCGCGAAAAATCGTGCGCTTCGTGTGCGTCCAGAACCTGTACAACATCGCCCACCAACACGATAACGCGATGCTCGACGAATTGGCCCGGGACGGCATTGCCTATGTGCCATTCTTCCCGCTGGGCGGGTTCTCGCCAGTGCAGTCAGCGGTGTTGTCGAACGTCGCACAGCGCCTCGGCGTCACCCCGATGCAACTGGCCCTGGCATGGCTGCTGCGCCGTTCCCCGAATATCCTGCTGATCCCGGGAACGTCCTCGGTCACCCATCTACGGGAAAACATCGCGGTGGGCGAGCTGGATCTTTCGGATGAGGTACTCGCAGAGCTGAACACCCTCGCAGGCTGACCCTCACGCCAGCAGTTCTGCGATCCACCGCGCCTGCTGGGCGACCTCTTGCATCTTGTCCTCGGGCACCGCTTGCCGCGCCTGGGCGAAGTCGCTCAGGGTCTGCTGTTTGTGGCGCAGGATGCGCTGCCACTTGAGCAGGAATTCCGGGCTGCGGGCCTGCATTTGCAGCGGGCCGAAGTACAGTTCTTCGGCGGTGTAGGTCACAGGCCCGGCGTGCTCGGCAACGATGATTTCGTAGAAGAAGCGATTTTCCCGCAGCAGCTCTTCGCTCACGATGCGGTAGCCGTTCTCCATCAACCACTGGCGCAACGGTTGCTCGCCGCCGTTGGGCTGCAGCACCAGGCGCTCCTCGCCACTGAGACGCGCCTTGTCGCTGTCGAGGATGTCGCGGATGGTCTCGCCGCCCATGCCGCAGATGCTGATCGCGTTGATCCCGTCTCCCGGCTCGATCGCCGCCAGGCCACTGGCCAGGCGTACGGTGATGTGTTGCTCCAGCTCGTTCTCGCGCACCGTGCGCTCGGCTGCGCGAAACGGCGTCAGGGCCACCTCGCCCGCCACCGCCGCCACGATGGCGCCGCGGCGCATCAATGCCACCGGCAGGTAGCCGTGGTCGGAGCCGATATCCGCCAGGCGCGCCCCGGCGGGGACGTGCGTCGCCACGCGCTCAAGGCGCATGGACAATGTGTGTTCGTTCAACTGCCGTTCCTTTTCGGTAATACCCTGGCCATTGTATTGCGGGTTCTTCAAAGAGGAACGTCACTTTGGTGAACGCCGTCAATCAGTGGCCGCCAGCCTTACCAGCTCCTTGCGCAACAGCGAACGATCCAGCACCGCCATCCCAGCCTGCCAGTCGATGGAAAGCAACTGGCTCAGTTTTTCCTGGCTGACCTTGGGCTCAGCCAGGAAATAACTTTTGCACTCGCGGATACTGATGAGATTCACCAGCCAGTCCTCCCCCTGCGCCGCCAGCCAATCAGCGATGGTCGAGCGATGCTTTCGGACCAGCGCACCGGCATCCCACACCGTCATCTGCACAAAAACCTGCGGCAGGTTGCTGTCGGCTTTCAGCCACTTCAGGTCACCCGCCAACGCGCCTTCAAGGTCTGACTCGATAGTGGCCTGGCACTCGGAGAAATACCGCTCAGGCCAGTCTGCCGCGAGTTTCGCCAGCAGCGCGAGGGTTTCATAAGCCCGAACATCCGCCGCGGTGGTCAACTGCCCGGTAAAATTCAGGGTATTGTCCAGGATTGCCGTGGCCAGCAGCGCGGCACTGTGCTCACTGATCAGCGGCAACAAACCGGCCGCTTCCCAACGCAGGAAAACCTGCGTCGCTGCTGCACCGATCAAACGGATGTCTGCGGCACTTCCCAGCCTCTGCGCCCAATAGGTTTCAAACCCCGGGTGATGGTCAATCACCTCCACCACCTGATCGAGCACGACCACCGGGTCGAAGTGGTGGAAGTCCGAGATATCCACCATCACAAACTCATCGCCGGGCCCGGGTCGGTAGTCATCCAATGATGATAGCCAGCCGAGCACGGTCCTGGAGATGCTGGCATTCAGTGGAGCACTGCTGACGGCACGCGCCTCGATTCCCTGACGATTCAACAACTCGGCATACGCAATGCAGCAGGCGTATGCATCGATGTCCAGATACGCCGAGCCGGAGGTGACTACCCTCATCGGAAAAACTCCATGATTTCATATTTTTGGCAGGCAAATTTCACACGCCTTTATGACGAAAACATGACTAAATGGACAGAACAACCCTGGAGATTCGAGCAATGACGTCATTTCGCGTTCGCGAGCTGAGCAGTACGGACACTGAAGCATTGCTGGCCTTCGAAGCCCGTAACCGTGACTGGTTCGAGTCGCATATCGAGGCGCGCGACCCATCGTTTTACTCGGTGCAGGGCGTCGCCGAGCATATTGACGGTTATCTATCAGGCCTGGCCACCGGCACATGGCACCCGTTCGTGATCGAAGACGCCAACGGCGAAATCGTCGGTCGCGCCAACCTGAAAAGCATCGACTCGCCAAAGGGCTCTGCCGAAGTCGGTTACCGCGTGGGCGAGCGCTCGTGCGGGCAAGGGCTGGCAACCCTGGCGCTGAACCATCTGATCCACGAGGCACAGGCGCGCTGGGCACTCAAGCAATTGGTGGCGTACGTGTACCCCGAGAATGTGGGCTCACAAAAAGTCCTCACCCGCTGCGGTTTCGTGCCCGACCAGCCCGCACCGGACGGCAAGCCCCAGGGCGAAAACCGCTTTGTCCTGACATTCCAGGCCTGAAGACCCGGCCCCCCGGCGAACCTTTACCCGGTAAACACCGTCCGAGCTAGGGCATTGATGTTTACCGCTCGCCGCGAGGTTTCCGTTTGAAAGCTGCCATCATCAAAAAATACCGCCTGATCATCAAGACCATGGGCTATGTAGGCTGGGCGCTGTTCTGGCTGCTGCTCTGGGATATCGCCGTCACCGTGGACTTCATGCTGTTCCTCAACAGCAAGATCAACCTGCCGCTGATGCCCCTCACCCTGCTCGGCTCGGCGCTGGTGGTGTTGATCAGTTTCCGCAACAGCAGCGCCTACAACCGCTGGTGGGAGGCACGCACGTTGTGGGGGGCGATGGTCAACAATTCCCGCAGCTTCGCCCGGCAAGTGCTGACGCTGCTGGATGACCCGAACAATGAGGTCAACCCGATAAAGGCGACCTTGCTGCGCCGGCACGTGGCCTATGTGAACTGCCTGGCGGCGCACTTGCGGGGCCAGCCTTGCCCGGAAGAAATCCGCGCCTTCCTGCCGGCCAACGAGTTCGCCCGCAGCACCAGTACCAATAACTTTTCCAACGACATCATCAACGGCTCCGCAGCCCTGCTGGCCCAGGAATACAAGGCCGGGCGCCTGGACAGCATTCGCCTGGCACGGTTGGAGTCGACCCTGGTGGATTTGTCCAACAGCCAGGGCGGCATGGAGCGCATCGCCAATACGCCGCTGCCCTACCCTTACGTGTATTTCCCACGGCTGTTCATCTCGCTGTTCTGCCTGATCGTGCCGGTGGGCCTGGTGGAATCCCTGGGCTGGTTCACCCCGCTGGCGTCCACGGTGGTGGGCTTCATGCTGCTGGCCATCGAACGCATCGGCACCGATTTGCAAAGCCCGTTCCGCGACAGCGAGCACCAGATCCAGATGGAAGCCCTTTGCGAAACCATCGAGAAAAACCTGCAGTCGATGCAGCGTGATTCCCTGGGGGGCGAGCGGATCAGTTAATCCTTGCCGGGCCGTTAACAAAAAAATCCAGCCAGTGGTGAATTATTCAGTGTCCGCATGTATCTGACCCATTAAGCGCATGCCACCAAAACAGTGGCATCGAAATGGACCTGCGGCTGAGTATTCCCATGAAATCACGCAAGAAAACCGTCAATCCCATTGGATTGGATGACATCACCATCGTCGACGACGCCAAGATGCGCAAGGCGATCACCGCCGCTGCGCTGGGCAATGCCATGGAGTGGTTCGACTTCGGGGTGTATGGCTTTGTCGCCTATGTGCTGGGCAAGGTGTTCTTCCCCGAAGCGTCTCCCAGCGTACAAATGATCGCGGCCCTGGCGACCTTCTCGGTGCCGTTCCTGATTCGCCCGCTGGGCGGCCTGTTCTTTGGCCGGCTGGGGGACAAATACGGCCGGCAAAAGGTCCTGGCGGCGACCATCGTGATCATGTCCCTGAGCACCTTCGCCATCGGGCTGATCCCCTCCTATGACTCGATCGGCATCTGGGCGCCGATCCTGTTGCTGCTGGCCAAGATGGCCCAGGGCTTCTCGGTGGGCGGTGAGTACACCGGTGCCTCGATCTTCGTCGCCGAATACGCCCCGGACCGCAAGCGCGGCTTCCTCGGCAGTTGGCTGGACTTCGGCTCCATCGCCGGCTTCGTGCTCGGCGCGGGCGTGGTGGTGCTGATTTCGGCGGTAATCGGCGAAGACGCCTTCCAGTCCTGGGGCTGGCGCCTGCCGTTCTTCCTCGCCCTGCCGCTGGGCATGATCGGGCTCTACTTGCGTCATGCCCTGGAAGAAACACCGGCCTTTCAACAGCACGTGGAGCAACTCGAACAAGGTGACCGCGAAGGCCTGGCGGGCGGCCCGAAAGTCTCGTTCAAGGAAGTCGCCACCAAGCACTGGCGCAGCCTGATGACCTGTGTCGGCGTGGTGGTGGTGACCAACGTCACGTACTACATGCTGCTCACCTACATGCCGAGCTACCTGTCGCACAACCTGCACTACAGCGAAAATCACGGCGTGTTGATCATCATCGCGATCATGGTCGGCATGTTGTTCGTGCAGCCGATGATTGGCTTTGTCAGCGACAAGATCGGGCGCAAACCCTTCATTCTGTTCGGCAGCATCGCGCTGTTCTTTCTCGCCATTCCGGCGTTCATGCTGATCAACAGCGGCAAGCTCGGGCTGATTTTCTCGGGGCTGCTGATCATTGCGGTGGTGCTCAACTTCTTTATCGGCGTGATGGCGTCCACCCTGCCGGCGATGTTCCCTACCCACATCCGCTACAGCGCGCTCGCCAGCGCCTTCAACATCTCGATCCTGATTGCCGGCCTCACGCCAACCGCCATGGCCTGGCTGGTGGAGACCACCAACAACCTGTACATGCCGGCCTATTACCTGATGGTGTTCGCCGTGCTGGGGCTTTTCACCGCCCTGACCATGAAGGAAACCGCCAATAAACCCCTGCGCGGTGCGGCACCGGCGGCGTCGGATATCGAGGAAGCCAAGGAGCTGCTGCAGGAGCACGAAGACAATATCGAGCAGAAGATCGAAGATATCGACGCGCAAATCGCCGAGCTGGAAGCCAAGCGCGAAAACCTGGTGCAGCAACATCCACGCATCAACTGACGCAACATATTTGGAAACGAATAGCGGGTGAACTAACGCGCAAGCAGCACGCTCCTTCCTTAAGCGCAGTCAGCGCGGCCCTGATGAGCCTCATCAGGGCCGCTCAACGATAAGGAGCCGCCCGTGACCGACACCACCACCCTCACCTACCGCTGCACGCCTGGTCCGCTTCACGCGACCTTGCTGGCCGGTACCGTCCCGCTGTTTCTCGGCGCCCTGCTGAGCGACATTGCCTACTACCAGACCTACCAGATCCAATGGAGCAACTTCGCCGCCTGGCTGATCGCCGGCGCCCTGCTGTTCTGCGGGCTGGCGGGATTGTTTGCACTGGTCAACCTGCTGCGTGCCGACCGCAAGGCCGGGCGCCCCACGGTGTACTTCCTGCTGTTGCTGGGGACCTGGGCGCTGGGCCTGGTAAATGCCTTTGAGCATGCGAAGGATGCCTGGGCCGTGATGCCTTCGGGCCTGGTGCTGTCTGCCGTCGTGACCCTGCTGGCCTGCGTGACCACGTGGGTCGGGCTGACCAACCTGCGCTCGGGAGGTGCCCAATGAAGCCTTCCAGCACGCTGACCGTTTTAAGCATGGCGATGTTGTTGAGCGCCTGCGGTGGCGAAGCCGACAGCACTCAGGCTCGCGGCCCCGACCCCAAGCTGCCGGAACCCCAGCGCGGCCTGTTGCCCAGCATGAAGATCGCCGAACCGGTGGCCTGGGGCGAGCAGAAACCTACGGTGCCCGAGGGTTTCAGCATCACGGCCATCGCCACCGACCTGCGGATCCCGCGCCAGACCCTGGTGCTGCCCAACGGCGACATTCTCGTCGCCGAAGGCCGGGGCGGCAGCGCAGCGAAACTCAAGCCCAAGGATGTGATCGCCAGCGTGATCAAGGCCGAGGGCAACACCAAGGTCAAGGGCGGCAATCGCCTGACCCTGCTGCGCGATGCCGACGGTGACGGCACCTACGAGTTGAAAACCGTGTTCGCCGAAAACCTCAACGCGCCCTACGGCCTGGCCTTTGCCGACGGCAAGCTGTACGTGGCGAACCAGGATGCGCTGGTGCGCTTCGACTACGCAGACGGCCAGACCAAGGCCGGTGGCCCGCCCACCACCGTCACCGAGCTGCCCGCCGCGATCAATCACCACTGGACCAAATCCCTGGCGATCAGCCCCGACGGCCGCTCGCTGTATGTGGGCATCGGGTCCAACAGCAACATCACCGAACGCGGCATGGAGGTCGAGATCGACCGGGCGATGGTCTGGCAGATCGACGCCGCCACCGGCGCCCACAAGCCTTATGCAACCGGTTTGCGCAACCCGACGGCATTGACCATTCAACCGGGCTCCGGGCAGGTGTGGGCGGTGGTCAACGAGCGGGATGAACTGGGGCCGGACCTGGTGCCGGATTACCTGACCTCGGTGCGCGAAGGCGAATTCTACGGCTGGCCCTACAGCTATTGGGGCCAGAACGTCGACACCCGCGCCCAACCGCAGAACCCGGCCAAGGTCGCCGCCGCGATCAAGCCGGATTACAGCCTGGGTTCCCACGTCGCCGCGCTGGGCGTCGATTTTTCCATCCCGGCCATGGGCGAGAAATATGCCGACGGCGTCTTCGTCGGCGAGCA
Source organism: Pseudomonas sp. C6002 (assembly GCF_013385805.1). Classification (NCBI taxonomy): domain Bacteria; kingdom Pseudomonadati; phylum Pseudomonadota; class Gammaproteobacteria; order Pseudomonadales; family Pseudomonadaceae; genus Pseudomonas; species Pseudomonas sp. C6002. Next base: position 249,215 of record NZ_JACAPH010000021.1, read on the forward strand.
CGGCAGCTGGAACCGGGACAATCCGGTGGGCTACAAGGTGATCTTCGTGCCGTTCAGCAATGGCCGGCCTGCCGGTGAGCCGCTGGACTTCGCCACGGGTTTCCGCGGGGACGATGGCAAGACTCGCGGGCGGCCGGTGGGGGTCACTGTTGATCCGAAGGGTGCGCTGATCATTGCCGATGACCTGGCCAACACGGTGTGGAGGGTGACGCGCAATAAATAAGGCCTGAAGCGGCCGATGTGGTTGCCTTCCTGTGGAGCGCGGCGGTACCTTCGCCGCACTCACGAACAGGAAGGTAACCGCAATGCCAGACACCACCGACAACGGCTTCTATGATCGCGCGGACGCGCACATCGAGCTGTCCAACGAGCAGTTCAGGGCGTTCGCCGACCTGGGCAAAGTCAGCGCCTCGATGATGTTCGGCACCACACGCTTCAATGCCTGGGTCAGCGCACGCAGCTTTAAATCCGGCGAAGAAATGGCCCAGGCGCGTGAGGCGATGCTGAAGTATTTCTGTGATCAGTACCGGATGATGCTTGAGGATAATCTTGATGATCACATCAACAATTTCAGCAAGTACATGCTCGTTAAGGGCAGTTGAACCCGCCCGCACAGGGCGGTGTGTCGACCTGTGATACCCGGCGCTCAAATTGCAACGAAGTGGCCCGCGGCGACCTCGCGGTAACTGATCGGCGGAGCCTTGTAGCCCACCTCGTAAATCCTGCTGGGCACGCGCTCCTCCATCAGGCTGAACGGCTTTCTGGGCACGTTCAGGTCCGCCGAGGGCACCGCGCTCAGCAACCTTTGGGTGTAAGGGTGCTGAGGCTGCTCGAACACTGACTGGCGTGGCCCGATCTCAACGATGCGTCCGTGGTACATCACCCCGACCCGGTGGCTGACCCGCTCGACCACCGCCAGGTCATGGGAAATAAACAGGAATGAAATGCCCATCTCGCGCTGCAGGTCCTGCAGGAGATTAATCACCTGGGCTTGAATGGACACGTCCAGCGCCGAGACGGCTTCATCGGCGATGATCAGCTTCGGAGACAGAGTCAGCGCCCGCGCGATGCAGATCCGCTGTCGCTGCCCACCCGAGAACTCGTGCGGATAGCGTTGTGCATGCTCCGCCGACAGCCCCACCTTCTCCAGCAATATTCGCACCTGCTTTCGTGCTTGCGCGCCATGTGCAATGCCATGAACATGCAGCGGCTCCAGCAGGCTGTTCTCGATCGTGAGACGCGGGTTCAGGGATGCATAGGGATCCTGGAAGACCATTTGGATATCGCGGCGCAGCGAGTTCATATCGCTCTTGTTCAACGTCGTAAGGTTCTTGCCACCGAAAACGATATTCCCGCCTTGTATCGGCATCAGCCCGGCAATCGCACGAGCGCTGGTGGATTTCCCGCACCCGGACTCGCCCACCAGGGCCAGCGTTTCACCTGAGTAGATATCAAAGTCGATGCCTTCGACGGCATGCACACGGCGCCGGACCTTCCCGAGGAGACCACCTTTGAGGTCGTACCGAATGGACAACGACTCGACTCTGAGCACTGGCGGACTCTGGTAGTCCGGGGCCACGCCAGGCGCAGGTTCTGCACCCGCTGCGACGTCATCATCGATCAAGGCAAATTTTGCGGGGAGTTGAGTGCCACGCATTGAGCCGATTTTTGGAACAGCCGCCAGCAATGCCCGGGTGTAGGGCTGCTTGGGCTCCTGCAGCACTGCCCTTGCCGGACCTTGCTCAACGGTCTCGCCTTTCTTCATCACCATCACATGGTCTGCGACTTCCGCCACCACGCCCATATCGTGGGTGATAAAGATCACGCCCATGGCCAGGCTATCTTGCAGCTCCTTGATAATCCGCAGGATCTGCGCCTGCACCGTCACATCCAACGCTGTGGTCGGCTCGTCGGCGATCAGCAATGTGGGCTCGCAGACCAGCGACATCGCAATCATGATCCGTTGGCGCATGCCGCCGGAAAGCTCATGGGGAAACCGGTTCATGACCTGCTTCGCATCCGGAATACGCACCAGGTCCAGCATGCGTAATGCCTGGGCTTCGGCTTGCGCACGGCTGCACCGCTGATGCAGCAAGATGCCTTCGATGAGTTGCGCGCTGATCTTGAAGACCGGATTCAGCGAAGTCATGGGCTCCTGAAAGATCATCGACATGGACGAGCCCCGCAGTGTGCGCATGACAGACTCGGGCGCCGCCACCAGGTCGACAATCTGGTTATTCCTGGTTTGCAGCTCCATCGAGCCCGAAAGCACCCGTCCGCCGGCGCGCTTGATCAGGCCCATCATCGCCATTGAGGTGACGGATTTGCCGGAGCCGGACTCACCCACGATCGCCAGCGTCTGACCGCGCATCACCTCGAAGGACACATCGCGCACCACCGGCGTCTCGCGCCCTCTGGTGCCGAAGCCGACACTCAGGTTTTTCACCCGGGCTACCAAATTCTCGTTCATGGGGCGCTCCTTTAATCGACGATCGCCGAGATGGCCGCGTCAAGGTCGGCACGGGATTGATCGACCTTGCGCCGGCTCTGCGCAACCCACTCACGGTCCTGCTCCAGTTCGTTCTGGGCGATCGACAATAATCGCCGGACCTCGTCCGGGCCGACGCCGCCCGCGGAAGTGCGGGTCTCGACAAAACGGCGCGGGTTCAAAGCATCGCGGACCTGGGCATCCGAGTAGCCCAGGGTTGAGCCGACAGTTTCCACGCTGGCTTGATCCAGTGCGGCGCCGGTCACCCCGGCAGGAGCCACGCCCTCGTACAGACAGTTACGCACCAGGCGGGCCACGATGTGGTGGACCTGGCGGAAAGAGATGCCCCGGTCCCGAACGATCACATCGGCGAGGTTGCTGGCGGTGCACCAACTCCCGGAGAGCAGGGCTGTCATCCGGTCCTCATGCACCACCAGGGTTTCAATGATGCCGGTAAACAGGTCCAGCATGCCTTCGGTGGTGGCCAGCGCATCATGGATCAACGGCAGGTCGCGCATCGCCTGGTCGCCGGTACCTTCGGACCGGAAAGTGGCCAGGGCCGTGCTGAGCCAGGTCACCGATCCACCTGCAGCTTTCTTGATGGTTTCCAAGCCGCTGGGGTTTTTCTTCTGCGGGAAAATACTGCTGGTGCCGCAATAGCCGTCGTGGCTTTCCACCGTTCCAAATTCGACGCTCGACCAGATATGCAGGTCGGTTGCCAGGTCGTTCAGGTCGGCCATGACAAAGGACAATGCGCCAATCGTCTCTGCTGCGTACCATGCTTCGCGGCCCAGCTTGGAGTTTTCTACCAGGCTGTCGAACCCCAACAGGTGCGTGGTGCGCCCACGGTCCAGCGGCCAGGACGTGCCGGCCAGGCCGACGGCACCAAGGGGGTTGCGATTGACCCGGGTGTAAGCGTGCATCAAGCGGCTGAAGCTGTCGTGCAGCCTCGACGTAAAACTCAAAAGGTAGTGGCCGAACACCCAGGGCTGGGCATGCTGCATATGGGTGTAGCCGGGCATGATGGTGCCCGAATGCGTGGAGGCCTTCTGAATCAACGCCACCTGGAACTCATTGATACGGTCCAGCACCGCCAGGATGCGCTTGCGGTCGTACAGGCGGCGTACCGTTGCCCCTTGGTCTATCCGGCTGCGGCCGGTGTGCATCTGCCCGGCCGAGTCTTCGCCGATCCGGGAGAAAAGGTACGATTCAACCTGAAGCAGGAAGCTGCCTTTCTTTACATCAAACGGGAAGTCGGCGGGAACCATGTCCCGAATCAACCGCAGCTCCGCGAGGATGGCTTGCCCGACCGACACAGAAAGAATCTGCTGTTCAACCAGCATCACGGTGTGCGCCAGGTCCACTTCGACAAACTCGTGAAACTGACGTTTCTCGGTCTCAAGTGCCGGAATATCATGGTACTTGACCATGCGTTCAGCGGGAGGAGCACTCAGGCGAGCGTCGGTTAACAGTGTTTCGTTGGCATGTAAATTCGACATTTAAATCACCGCTCAATAAGTTCTACATTCGTCAAATCGATGGTCCCTTCATAATCGACATCCAGGCCATTCAACGCTTTACGCACACCAATTATTTGCTCCTGGTCAAACAGCGGCAGATTGTCCGGGTCTTGTTCCCATAGAATCTGCTGAATCTGGCCGTAATAGGACATGCGTGTTTTTTCATCCAGTTCACGCGAGGCCAACTGAAGTAATTTGTCTACCTGAGGGTTGCTGTAACCCGTGAGATTCTGCGGGTCGCCGCTGGACAACTTTCGACGCAAACGAATATCCGCGTCAGATATGCCCGTTCCCAGTAACCACATGTTTGCGTCATTGCTACCTTTGCCCGTGCCCTTGCCCGGCTCGGGGCGATACAAGTTCTTTTGATACGTTGCCCATTCCCATACCTTAAACTCGGTCTTCAGCCCTACGGCGTTAAGATAGCCTTGGACAACTTCCGAGACCTGGCGATCTTTGGTATAGCGTCCCGCCGGGGTCCATATAACTACGGTGCCTGGATAACCGCCTGGATATACCTCGTTAATTATTTTTCTTGCCGCATCAGGGTCGTACTTCACCGGAGGGAATTCACGTCGGGCTTGCGTACCCTCCGGAAATGGGCCAGTGGGTACTTTTCCATATCCCAACAACACTTTGTCGACCAATGCCTGGCGATCAATCGCCATACTCACCGCCCTCCGTATGCGCGGGTCATCAAAGGGCGGTTTGGTCAGGTTCATTTCAAAGAACACCTGGAATGTGCTGGGTACCCGCAGCAAGGTGGATTTATTCAGTTCCTTTAATTCAATAGCCGCCTCGGGCGATAAATTTGCCGCGATATCCGCATTGTTCGTTCGCAGCTCTATGACTCGGGAAGAATCTTCCCTGACCGGACGGAACACGATGGTTTCCGGTTTTGCCGTTGTTCCATAAAAAGCGTTGTTCTTATGAATAACGGCCTGGTCGTTGGGTATCCAACTATCAAATACGTAGGGCCCGGTACCGACGGGATGGTGCCCATAAGCCCGTCCATATTTAACGACAGCGGCCGGACTGCTGATTGACGAAGATTCTTTTGCCAGTAACTCCAACATTGTGGGTGACGGATTTTTTGTGGTGATGCGTAACTCATTCAGCGCTAGCGCATCCACCGAAGCTATATCCGCATAGTAGGACCGGTGCGGAGAACCGAGCTTGGGGTTCATGATTCGGTCCAGGTTAAACTTCACCGCTGCAGCATCAAATGCCGTGCCGTCATGAAAGGTAATTCCCGGTTTCAGGATAAAAATCCATTGCCGTCCATCCTCGGACCTTGACCATGACTGCGCCAAATCAGCTACAAACGTGTTATGCCCGTGACCGTCCCATGCGACCAACCGATTAAACAGGTGATTAATCACGTTATAGGAAGGCACACTGCGCGAAATCGCTGGGTCCAGGGTATCGATATCAGCGCCTTGAACGAATGTCAGCTTCTTCAGGTCTTTGGCGTTGGCAACAAACGATAGGCCCGCCGACAGTCCAAGGATGCCGACAACAGCGAAACTCCGTATCAATACTTCCAGGCAATTCAGACGCCGCATAATCTTTCTCGCTTGATAATTCTGGTGGACACACAGGGCGTGTTTAACCGCGCCGAACTCATTTATGCGTTACGTGATTTCGGGTCGATGTAGTCTCGCAACGCATCCCCCACAATGTTGAAACTCAATATGGTCAAAACCAGTGCAAATCCGGGCGCAATCAATACGTAGGGATGGGTGGTCAATAACGGCCGCGACTCGGCAATCATCGAGCCCCACTCCGGGGTGGGCGGCGGCGGGCCAAGCCCCAGAAAGCTGAGCCCGGAACCAATGAGGATTGCTTCAGCCAGCGAGACGGTGGCCTGGATAATGACCAGCGAACCGATATTCGGCAGGATATGTATCAGCAGCAGCCGCAGATCGCTGACGCCAATCGACTTGGAGGCCAATACAAACTCGCGGTTTCTCAATGCCATGACCGGCCCGGCAAAGAAACGCACGTAAATCGGGATCGTTGAAATGGCGATGGCCAGTGTCAGGCTTACTATGCTGTTGCCCGCCACCGTGATGACCAGAATGGCAACCAGTGTCCGGGGAAATGCAATCATCGAGTCCATGACCCGCATCACCACCCCGGCGATGGCGCCGTTGTAATAGCCACACGCCGCACCTAAAGCGATGCCAATGACCATCGCAATGCTGACACTTGAAACTGCGACGGTGAGCGTAATTCGTGCCCCCCACACGACTCGACCCAACAAGTCACGGCCCAATTGGTCCGTGCCGAGCCAGGAACTTGCACCGGGCTCGACAAGGGACGTTGATAAGTTGATCTTGGTGACCGAATCCCAATCAAACAACAAAGGGGCAGCTATCGCCGCAGCAACCATCACCAGGATCACGATCAATGAAGCAAACGCGAACCAGCGCTTATTGGAAATAAGGAAACTGACAAAGCCCAACCGATATTTTTTCGGAAGTTTCATATCGGCCTCAGTTGTAAGTGACGCGAGGGTCGAGGACGCCATAAACCAAATCCACCATTAAGTTGATAATTACCACCACCGCGGCAAACACAAGAACTGTGCCTTGGACGACATAAATATCCCGAGCCATGATTGCATCAATCAAGAGCCGCCCCATTCCCGGCCAGGCAAATACTGTCTCGACAATAACCGCGCCACCCAGTAACCGGCCGAAGTCCATACCGAATACTGTCACCAATGGAATGGCCGCATTGGAAAGTGCATGCTTGAGTACTACCTTGTAACTCGGTACACCTTTCGCATAGGCAGTACGAATATAATCTTCCCTCAGCACATCCATCATGGTGGATCGGGCCAGCCGTGAAAAAGTTGCAACATACGGCAAACCAAGTGTCAAGGCCGGTAATATCAGGTGTTGCAGCCCGCCTCTGCCGGTCGGCGGCAACCATCCGAGGTTGGCTGAAAAGATCAGCATCAGTATCAGTCCCAGAAAGAAGCCAGGCATTGATATGCCCAGAACTGCAACGGTGGTCAGCGAACTATCAAGGAAGCCTCTGGGCTTCAAAGCGGCCGCAATACCGAGGGGAACACCAATGATGACGGCAAGCAACATTCCGGCAGCGGTCAGTTCAATCGTGGCGGGAAGAGTTCTGGCTATACCTTCGAGCACGGGCGTGAATGTCTGGAATGACTCGCCAAAATCACCCACGACAACTTTCCTGACATAAATAAGGTATTGATTGATTAGCGGCTTATCCAATCCGTAGTTTTGCCTTATTTGCGCAACATCTTCCGCTGTTGCATCCGGACCTGCTGCCAGCTGCGCAGGATCTCCCGGAATAAAGTGCATGACCAGGAAGACCACAATGGAGACTCCCAGCAGCATCGGAAGCAGAAGTAACAACCTGCGGACGGTATAATTCAGCACGCGCTATCCTCTTTTTTATTTTTACTTAAGCGGCACCCGATATTAATAACGGGAACTGCTTTTCTTTGGTAAAACCACGCAACTAAATCATCGCGCCGTTACATGCTTATAGCAAACCGGTAACAGGTTGGACGCACATAACAAAATGTTATACGCTCGCAAAAATGCGCCCTCCAACATTCGATCGAGAGCCACAATGAAACTCAATCCTCGCCAATTGGAAGCTTTCAGGGCGGTCATGCTCACCGGAAGCATGACTATCGCCGCCGAGGCACTTCAGGTCAGTCAACCGGCCATCAGCCGGCTCATCCGCGACCTCGAAATTGTCCTTTCCCTTCGACTGTTTCGCCGTGAAGGCAATCGCCTCATTCCCGGGGCGGAAGCACAGGTGTTGTACGCGGAGGTGGACAAGTTTTATCAAGGCATAGAACGCATCGAGCGGGTTGCAGAGGACCTTGTGACGCTGCGCACCGGCACATTGAGGATCAGTTCAATGAGCACGCTGGGGCTCAGTGTGGTGGCTGAGGGGGTATGCCGATTCGCGCGAAAGCACCCCGAGGTCAGAACCTCGTTGGATGTGCGCAACTCGGTGGGCATCCTGGAACTGACGTCTGCCAACCAGATCGATATTGGTTTTGTGCAGATTCCTTCAGGGGAATATCCCGGGATCCAGGTGATCAACCTGCCACCCATCAGCGCGGTGTGCGTGATGCCGGCCAACGATATGTTGGCCACCAAAGACGTGGTGACCCTGGAGGATTTGCACGGGCGACGCCTGATTACCCTGAACGCCAACAATCCTTTGCAGCGACGCATCACATCAGCCATGGAGGCTCGGGGTGTTGCAGGCGTCTCCAGCGTTGAAACCACCGCCGCGCACTCCGCCTGCGGAATGGTGTCCGGGGGGCTCGGCATCACCGTGTGTGATCCATTCACCGCCTCCTACTCGAAATACCCGGGCCTTACGTTCAGACCGCTGGACCAGGACATACCCTTCGAGGTTTCGATGGTATTTCCGGGTCACCAGCAGCGCTCCAAGCTCGCCTCGGATTTCATGCAGGTCATGGAAGGTATCTTCAGGTCGGAGTTTATTTCCATGATTCCCCGTGAAGCGTACTAATCGCGAGTCACTTCAGTTCGGTTGAGTAATTCAGCGGCACCCATTGCCACGCGGCGCCCTGACCACGCAAATGCCCCAGGCCGGGAAACGAGAGGTGCGCCGCGCCGACCAGCGCGCCCTCTTTCGCAGCCAGGCTGAACACGGTCTCGCGGGCAGTGGTGGCGGCTTTCTTGTCCGTATCAAACTCGATAGTCACCGACGGGTCGGCAAACTGCACGGCACCGGCGTGGATCAGATCACCGGCGACAATCATCTTCTGGCCTTTGCTCTCAACCAGGTAGCTGGTGTGCCCCAGGGTATGGCCATAGCTGGACAGCGCCTTGAACCCCGGCAGGATCTCCCCGCTGCCCTGGAAAGGCTGGAACTTTCCAAGCGCGATATACGGGTTCAAGGAAGCCATTGCACCCTTCGCGAACTCGGGTACGAAGCTGTTGGCGTCGGCCGAGGCAGGCTCCAGCCTCGCCGGCGAGAGCCAGTAATCGGCGTCACGCTTGTCGGCGTGTACCGTGGCGTTCGGAAACACCATCACCCCTTCGGCAACCAGCCCACCCACGTGGTCCGGGTGCATGTGCGTGAGAAGGATGTCATCGACCTGCTCCGGCTTGTAGCCGGCTGCCTGCAGGTTGGCCGCGAGCTTGCCCAGGGTCGGCCCGAAGAGCGCACCAGCGCCGGTATCGATCAGGATGAGCCGAGTGCCGGTATTGACGAGATACGCGTTCGTCGAGGTCTCGGTGGGCACCCCGAGGAACGCCTTGCGCAGTGCGGTAGTGGTCTTGGCAGCCGGCTCATTCAGCAATTTGTCGAACGGTGCATCGATGGTGCCGTCACTCAGCGCGGTGACCTCGAAATCTCCAAGCATCGTGCGATAGTAACCAGGGGCCTGGGTTTTGACTTGGGGCGCGGCGGCAACTGCCACCGCCGGTGCCGCGATGGCTCCCAGTGCCAGAGCAGCAGCAAGGGCCGTGTAATTCAACACGCGGGTAAATGTCAGCTTGGTCATGGTGCAGCTCTCCAGTTGGAATCGGCGGCATCCTATTCAAGCGTTTTTTATAGTTGAAATCGAAACTCCGCATGCCAGGTATGTGTGGCGTAGATACCTGCCAGGGCCTGATGTCGTCAGGAAAGCACGCAGAGCTTGAGTTGTTCGCGCAACCAGAGATGTGCCAGGTCCTTGTCGAACCGTGGATGCCAGGCAGAGAACAAACTGAAGTCGCGCACCTCGAGGGGCAGAGCAAGGGCCGCCAGCGAGCGCTCATAACGGCTCAGGAAACGGGACGGAAGCACACTTACACAGTCGCTGTTCTGCAGCAGCAATGGAACGATGCTGTAGTAAGGCACCGACACCGCGACACGGCGCGCACGCCCCTTCTGCGCGAGCACATCATCAATAAAACCGTGAAAGCTGTTCACGGCACCCGACACCACCACATGCTCCAGGCCCAGGTATTCCTCCAGCGTTGGTGGCGCGGATCCGCGAGGGTGATCGGCGCGCTGGGCCATCTTGAATTCTTCCTGCAGCAGCAACTCGTGCGACAGGTTCCCGATACGGCTGTGTGATACCAGCGCGACGTCAATCTCGCCGCTTTCCAACTGATCGCCAAGCAACACCTGGTCGATCGCACGTATCGAAACCCGGATGCCCCCAGGACTCGCAGCCTGCACAAGCTGCACCAGCCGGGGCGCGACGATCGCAGCGGCGTTATCGTTCGCGCCAATCACAAAGGTCCGGTCCGACTTGGCTGGATCAAAGCATGGAAGGTCACCGACCACCGTCCCCAGTACCTGCAACGCCTGGCGCAACGGCTGACGCAAATGTTCGGCACGTGCTGTCAGCACCATGCCTTTTCCGGACTGAGCAGGCATCAATAAAGGGTCGCCGAACAGGTCACGCAACCGCGACAACTGCGCGGATAACGCCGACTGCGTCAGGTTGAGCTTCGCCGCCGCCCGCGTGACGTTCCTCTCCTCAAGCAAGACGCTGAGGGAAGTCAGGAGCGCGAGGTTGTGTCCAGTCAGGTTCATCGGGTTGATCCACTGCCATCTCTCAAGGTGACGTTAATGTAATCAGATACTGCCCCGACGTCACAGGCCTCCCTTGGCCATCCACCAACGCATATTGCTGCTGGTAATAGCGGTCTCCCCGGCCACTGTCGGCGACCAGCTTCACGTTCACGGCGCTGTGGTCGAGGGCCGTGACCGAGCCCACCGGTTGCACACTGCGCACGCTGATGGCGCTGCCGCGTGCGGACGTAGGGCAATTGTTGAGTTTCATCCCGTTGGCCACGGCGAGCGGTGTGCAAGACGCTTCGACGATGCTGCCGTGAAACGAGATGACTCCCTGCCCCACCGGGCTCGCGGCCATGCAGGCACCGGACAGGCTGAACAACAGGCCAACATGGATTGCAGACATTCTCTTGATGCGCATGCCGATACTCCCGGGGGTGATAAAGCCTATGCCCCGGGATATCGGCCGAGCAGCAGGTTATTTTAAGATTTGTCTGATGTTAGAAGCGGTTTTTCCAAAGACTTTGGAAATATCAGTGCCCGCCAACCACAGGTTTACCGTGGGCCCGGTGCCCCGGCTTGAAGCCATGGAGTCGCGCGCACCACACAATCGCGAAGCCCACCGCCAGCAACACCAACATTGCCCATGGGAAAGACGCCACGCCCCAGGTATCCAGCAACACGCCACCCACCACGCCGCTTCCGGCGATCGCGCTGTTCCATGCCACCACGTTCAGCGACAGTGCCACGTCCGCTCCATCGCCTGCCGCATCCGCCAGTGCGGTTTGCAGCAACGTCGCAGCGCCGCCAAAACTCAAGCCCCACACCGCCACGCCGAGGTAAATAACGCCCGGCACCTGCGCCAGAAAACCAAACGCCAAACACGTCGCCGCAAAGCCCGCCAGGCTGACCAGCACCGTCTTGCGCAACGCCACATCCACCAACCGGGCAGTCACCCAAATCCCGAGCAGCGCCGCTATACCAAACACCAACAACACCAGATCCACACGGTCCACCAAGCCCGCCGGAGCCACGAACGGCGCGATGTAGGTATAGAGAATGTTATGGGCGAGCATCCATGAGATCACCACCGCCAGCACTGGCCGCACACCCGGAGTGGTCAGCACCTTGCGCAACGGCATGCGCTGATGGGCCGACTGGCCGGGGTAATCAGGCACTTTCACCAGCACCCAGACAATCAGCACCAGGGTCAGTGCCGACATGATCCCGAACGTGGTGCGCCAGCCCACCAGCCCACCCAGCCAGGTGCCCAGCGGTACGCCAAGTGACAGGGCAATCGGCGTTCCTACCATGGCCAGCGCCAACGCCTTGCCCTGCTGATGAGGCTCAACCATGCGCCGCGCATAGCCGGCCAACAAACTCCAGGCCAGCCCCGCCGCCATCCCGGCGAGGAACCGCGCCAGCAACGTCAGCCCGTAGTGGGAGGACAGCGCCGTGATGGAGTTGAACAGCAGAAAACCGACGATGGTCAGCAGCAGCACATTGCGTCTACGCCAGCCGCGAGTCGCGATGGTCAGCGGGATCACCGCCAGCACCGAGCCCAGCGCATACGCGGTGACCATCTGCCCGGCCATGGACGCTGAAACTCCCAGCCCATCGCTGATCAGCGGCAACAGGCCCGCCGGCAGGGTTTCGGTGACGATGCAGATAAAACCGGTCATGGCCAGGGCGAGCAAGGCGCCGACGGGCAAGCGGTCGGGAACGGCGTCTGCCGATAAGGTGGTTGAGGGGGTCACAGGGAAACTCCTTGAGCGAGAGGACTTAAATACCGATCGATATAAATGTTGGGCGCCCCACGCAGCGTTGTCAACGACTTATGTATCGACTAGTATTTATCTCATCACCCGAGAGGATTTCCACATGGCACAGATGGGCCGCCCCCGCACCTTCGACCGCGACCAGGCCGTGGAACAGGCCATGCACCTGTTCTGGCAGCACGGTTACGACGCGACGTCCCTGAGCCAGTTGAAAGCCGGATTGGGCGGCGGCATCTCCGCGCCGAGTTTCTACGCGGCGTTCGGCTCCAAGGACGCGCTGTTCCAGGAGTGCGTGCAGCGTTATCTGGCGACGTTCGCCCAGGTCACCGAATGCCTCTGGGATGACAGCCTGCCACCGCGCCAGGCCATCGAGACGGCGTTGCGCCAATCCGCACGCATGCAGTGTGAAGAGGGGCATCCCAAAGGCTGCATGGTAGCCCTGGGCGTGATGAGCGCGCCCTCCCCCGAGAACGCACAAGTCACCCATGGGCTGACCCATTCGCGAGAGCGCACACGGGCGGGCATCGTGCATTGTGTCGAGCGCGGCATCCGGGCGGGCCAGTTACCCTCCGAGACCAACGCCCGTGCCATGGCCACGGTCTACGACAGTTTTCTGCAAGGCGTGTCGATCCTCGCCCGGGATGGCGTCGACGCTGATGCCATCGATACTGCCATTGGCCAACTGATGCTGACCTGGGACTTATCCGCCGCTACAGCGCCGCCCATTCGGCGCGATGCTCCAGCAGAAAATCCGCAAATGCCCGCACCCGATGGGGCACATAGCGGCCATGGGGATACAGCAAGGTAAACGGCCGTGAGCGCCCGCCGTAAGGCTGCAAGACCTCCACCAGGCTGCCGTTGGCCAACTCCTCCTCGACGATGAACTTGTAGGTCTGGAATAACCCCGCGCCGTGCTTGGCCAGGGTTACGCCACCCAGCACGTCGTCAGAGCAGCTGTAGCCTGCTTCCCCGGCAAACTCCCGCTCCTTGCCGTCCACCTGGAACAGCCAGGAAATGCGCCGCCCGTTGCTCGGCAATTCGTACTGGATGCACTCATGGTTCGGCAAATCCTCCAGGGCCTGGGGCGTGCCGGCACGCTTCAGGTATGACGGCGTCGCGACCACCACCAGCCTGGCGTCTTCCAGCAACCGCGCAATCAGCGTCGAGTCCGGCTGGGCCCGCACGCGAATGGCCAGGTCATAGCCTTCGGCGACGAAATCGATGTTGCGGTTGCTGATGTGGATATCCACGCTGACTTGCGGGTACAGCGCACGGAATTTCGGCAGCAGCGGCAGGATCCGGTGATGGCCGTAGGTGGTCGGGATGCTGATGCGCAACAGCCCGGACGGCACCGATTGCGCGCCCATCATTTCCTGCTGGGCTTCCACCAGTTGCGTCAGCGCCTGGCGGCATTGCTCGAAAAATGTCCGGCCGCCATCGGTCAGGCGGATGCTGCGGGTGGTGCGCACAAACAGCCGGGAGCCCAGGCGCTCTTCCAGCCGCGAGATGCTGCGGCTCACCGCCGCCGGGGTCACGCCTGCCACCTGGGCGGCGGCGGTAAAGCTGCTGGCCTCGGCGGCCAGGCAGAACAGCTCGATGCTGCCCAGCTGCAAATCTTCGAAATGGCGTTTCATGATGGATTACACCGGGTAGGTCTTTAAGGACTCGCTCACTGCTTCGAAAAACTAAAACAACAACCGCGAAAAATCACAACACTGCACCGCCAATTGCGCCACATTCTGGTTCAAGCCAAACTGCCGATCCCCGCGATGCAACGCCACATACCCAACCCTCGGTAGCGCCGGTTCCGTCACCAGCGCGCGCAGCTCCCCGCGCTCGATCAAATGCGACAAACACCCCTTGGGCAAATAACTCACCCCCACCCCCGACAGCGCCAGCCCGACCTGCACCAACAGGTTATGACTGGTCAACTTGCGCGGCATCTGCACAGCATGCGCTGCCAACCAGCGCTCATAAATCAGCCCCGTCCCCGAGTGCGAACCCTGGGTCAACACCGTATACCCGGCCAATGCCTCAAGCCCCACCGGATCAGCCTCGCTGACCAACCCCGGTGCGCACATCCAGGCGTTTTCCACACTGCCCAGCGGCGTACTCAGGAAGCGCGAATCACTGTAGGCATCAGGCACGATCACCAGGTCCAGCTCATCACTCTCCAGCTTGCGAAACAGCTCACTGCTCAACTCCACCGACGGCTCGATCTGCACCTTGGGATAGGCCTCGCGCAACGCCTCCACCAGCGCCGGCAACCAGGTGAAAGCCGTCAATTCCGTCACCCCCAGGCGAAACCTGCGCACCAGCACTTCACGGGTGCTGACCCGCTCCAGCATGTAGTCACGACGCTCCAGCAGGTCCTTGGCGTAGTCGAGCAACTCGGCGCCCTTTTCCGTCAACCGCGCATTGCGTTTGCTGCGGTCGAAAATCTCCACATCGAAGGTTTCTTCCAACTCCTGAATGCGCTTGGAAATCGCCGACTGCGACATGTTCAGCTTGTTCGCCGCCGCCTCGAAACTGCCCAGCTCGGCAATCCAGTACAACGCGTCGATTTGCTTGAACGTGATCATCGGCTATCTCCCATGAGAAAAAGCGATCCTATCAGATAATAAAATATCGCTAAAACTGTATGTTCATCACTCCTAAGATCTAGCCACAGACCCATAAGATCAATCGGAGTTACAGCCATGTCCTTGCCCGGTTCCCGCATCCTCCCCAACCCGCCGCTGGCTTCTGCCGAAGTGCTCGAAGCCTTCACTCACGTGGTCACCCCGCACATCAGCGACAACCTCGGCCGGCACATCGGCGCCCGTGGGCTGAACCGCTACAACCGCACCGGCAAGCTGGTGGGCACCGCGCTCACGGTGAAAACCCGCCCCGGCGACAACCTGCTGATCTACAAGGCCCTGAGCATGCTGGAGCCGGGCCACGTGCTGGTGGTGGACGCCCAGGGCGACACCAACAACGCGGTGATCGGCGAACTGGTCAAGCTCTACGCCCAGCAACGCGGCTGCGTGGGGTTTGTGATTGACGGGGCGATTCGCGATGTCGCGAGCTTCGAAGACACCCCTTGCTACGCCCGCAGCGTGGTGCATTGCGGCCCCTACAAGACCGGCCCGGGCGAGGTGAATGTGCCGGTGTCCATCGGCGGCATGCTGATCAACCCGGGGGATGTGCTGGTGGGTGACGAAGATGGCCTGGTCGCCTTCTCCCAGGCCGACGCCGCCGAAGTGCTGCGCAAGGCCGCGCAACACGCGGCCCATGAAGAGCAAGTCAAAGCCGAAATCGCCAGCGGTGCAGTGCGCCAGAGCTGGATCGACAAGGTGTTGCAACAGGCCGGCCTGGCAGGCTGAGGGGAGTCATCATGAGCACTGCCTTTCTGTCCGACCGGGTGCTGGGCATCGCGCCCTCCCCGAGCATCGCCGCCAATGCACTGGTCAGCGAACTGCGCGCCCAGGGCCGGGACATCGTCAACTTCACCGTGGGCGAGCCGGACTTCGATACACCCGCGCATATCCTCGAAGCAGCCAGTGCCGCGATGCACGGTGGCGACACCCACTACACCGCCACCAGCGGCACCCTCGCCCTGCGCCAGGCGATCTGCCTCAAGCTCAAGCGGGATAACCAGCTGGACTATGGGCTGGACGAAGTGATCGCCGGGTGCGGTGGCAAGCACATCATTTATCACGCCCTGGCGGCGACCCTGAATCGCGGCGATGAAGTCATCGTGCACACGCCGTATTGGGTGTCGTACCCGGACATCGCACGGCTGAATGACGCGACGCCGGTGATCATTCCCGGCGACGAGTCACTGGGGTTCAAGCTGTCGCCTCAGGCCCTGGAACAAGCGATCACCCCGCGCAGCAAATGGGTGATCCTCAACAGCCCGAACAACCCCAGCGGCGCGGTGTACAACGAGGCCGAACTGCTGGCCCTGGCCGCGGTGCTGCGGCGCCATCCCCATGTGCTGATCATGGCGGACGAGATCTACGAGCACTTCGTCTACGACGATGCCCGCCACGTTTCCCTGACCCGGCTCGCACCGGACCTGAAGCCGCGCACGCTGATCGTCAACGGCGCCTCCAAGGGCTACGCCATGACCGGCTGGCGCCTGGGTTTCGGTGCCGGCCCGGCCTGGCTGATCGCGGCCATTGCCAAGCTGCTTTCGCAAACCACCACCTGCCCCAGTTCCCTCAGCCAGGCTGCCGCAGTGGCCGCCTTCGCTGGCGATCAGGCGCCCATCGCCGGGATGCGCGAGGTGTACCAGCAACGCCGCGAACGCATGCTGGGCCTGCTCGAAGACATTCCCGGCGTGAGCTTCACGCCACCGGATGGCGCGTTCTACGTGTTCGCCAACGTCGCCGGGCTGATGGGCAAGACCACCGCCCACGGCGAGCGGATCGACAGTGACACCCAACTGGCCGAGCACCTGCTGCGGGAACACGGCCTGGCCACCGTAAGCGGCGCGGCGTACGGCATGTCGCCGTATATCCGCCTGTCTTTCGCCAGCTCGCTTGACGTGATTGAAGAAGGTTGCCGTCGCCTGAATGAAGCGTGCCATCGATTGCGCTGACGGATTCCCGCCCCACCCGGCGGCCAGGGATGGCCGCTCATTGACTGCCTAGAACAACACTCATAATCATTGATATAAATGAGGCATTCCCATGCACAAGCCCCGCATCGCGCTGGTCTGGCAAATCCTGATCGGCTTGCTCGCCGGCATCGCCATCGGCGCCCTGCTGCACCGTTTTCCCGAATCCCGGCCGTGGCTGGTGGACAACCTGCTGCAACCGGCGGGCGATATCTTTATCAAGCTGATGAAGATGATCGTCGTGCCCATCGTGTTTGCCTGCATGGTGGTGGGCATTGCCGGGCACGGTGACGGTAAATCCCTGGGACGCATCGGGGCCAAGTCCCTGGGCTATTTCTTCTGCATCACCACCCTGGCGATCATCGTCGGGCTGGTGATGGGCAACCTGCTCAAGCCGGGTGCCGGTACCGAACTGGCCAGCCTGCAAGCGAGTGCCGTGACCTTGCCCACCAGCAGCGCCGGCGGCGGCCACAGCCTGGGGCAGATCATTGTCGGGATCATCCCGGACAACGTCATCAACGCCATGGCCCAGGGCAGCCTGCTGTCGGTGCTGTTCTTCGCGGTGATGTTTGGCCTCGGGGTTTCGCGCCTGCCGGCCGAGCGCAAGGACCCGGTGATTGCCCTGCTGCGCGGGGTGTCGGAGGCGATGTTCAAGGTCACGTCGATGATCATGGCCTATTCGCCCATCGGCGTGTTCGGGATGATCGCAGTGACCGTGGCCAACTTCGGGTTCAGCTCGCTGTTGCCGTTGGCCAAGCTGATCCTGGTCAGCTACGTGTCGATTGCGTTCTTCGTGCTGGTGGTGCTCAACCTGGTGGCGCGGCTGTGCGGGATCAACCTGTTTGCGTTGATGCGACATATCAAGGACGAACTGATTCTGGCGTTCTCCACCGCCAGTTCGGCGGCGGTGATGCCGCAACTGATGAAGAAACTCGAAACCTACGGCGTGCCGCCTTCACTGGTGAGCTTTGTGGTGCCGGTGGGGTATTCGTTCAACCTGGACGGTGCGTCGCTGTTCCTGGGGATCGGCACGCTGTTTGTGGCGCAGTTGTATGGTATTGACCTGAGCCTGGGCGACCAGGCCCTGCTGGTGGTGACCATGGTGCTGACATCCAAGGGCGCGGCCGGGGTGCCGGGGTTCATGTTCGTGATTCTGTCGGCGACCCTGGCGAGTGCGGGCTTGCCGTTGGAGGGCATCGCCTTCATCGCCGGGGTGTATCGCCTGATGGAAATGCCGACCACCGCGTTGAACGTGCTGGGCAATGCCCTGGCACCGCTGGTGATTGCCAAGTGGGAACGCCGTGAAGGCACCGCTGAAACCTGTGGCGAGGGAGCTTGCTCCCGCTGGGCCGCGAAGCGGCCCCAATAAGCAGCCCGCATTCTTTCAGGTAGAAAGTGGGCGCAGGTTTTGGGGCTGCTGCGCAGCCCAGCGGGAGCAAGCTCCCTCGCCACAAGGGTGGGTGTGGTGGGTCAGTCGAGGTCCGACGCGTCATGCCGCTCGCGCAGTTGCTCTGACGGCTCGCCCGACACACGGTTGACCCGGCGCCCACGCTGCACCGCCGGCCGCGCTTCGATGGCATTGGCCCAGCGCACGACGTGCTTGTAATCCTGCACCGAGAGAAACTCCCCCGCCTCATACAAGCGGCCTTTCACCAGGCCGCCGTACCACGGCCAGATCGCCATGTCGGCGATGGTGTACTCATCCCCGGCAATGTATTCGTGCTCGGCCAATTGCTTGTCCAGTACGTCCAGTTGGCGCTTGGTTTCCATGGCGAAGCGGTCGATGGCGTATTCGATCTTGGTCGGCGCGTAGGCATAGAAATGCCCGAAGCCACCGCCCAGGTACGGCGCGCTGCCCATCTGCCAGAACAACCACGACAGGCATTCGGCACGGGCCGCCGGTTCGGTGGGCAGGAACGCGCCGAACTTCTCGGCCAGGTACTGCAGGATCGCACCCGACTCGAACACCCGAATCGGCTTGGGCCCGCTGCGGTCCAGCAGCGCGGGAATCTTCGAGTTCGGGTTCACGCCGACGAAGCCGCTGCCGAACTGGTCGCCGTCACCGATCTTGATCAACCACGCATCGTATTCGGCACCCTTGTGACCCAGGGCCAGCAGCTCTTCCAGCAGGATCGTGACCTTCTGGCCATTGGGCGTTGCCAACGAATACAGCTGCAACGGATGACGGCCTACCGGCAATTCCTTGTCGTGGGTCGCGCCGGCAATGGGCCGGTTGATGCTGGCGAAGGTGCCGCCGTTTTGGGTCTTCCAGGTCCAGACTTTTGGCGGTACGTAATCAGTCATGCCACTACTCCTTGGATTCAATGTTCACAACAACTAACGGCAGGAGCGAGCTTGCTCGCGAAAAACTCGAGGGCGCCGTGTTCTTTCAGGATGCTCGCGTTATCGTTGACGACCTTCGCGAGCAAGCTCGCTCCTACAGGTTCTTTTGGGCCAGTTGGGCCATATTCCAGCCGCCACCCAGTGCCTTGATCAGCCCTACGTTGGCGCTTAACTGTTGAGTCTGCAGATCCAGCACCGTGCGCTGTGCCTGCAACGACGCTACCTGCGCCGTCACCACGTCCAGGTACGCCGCGCCACCCTGGCGATAGCGTGCCAGGGACAAGTCCTCGGCGTACTGCGCGGCTGCCGCCGCATCGCGCTGATCCACCAGGGCGGTGTCGAGCCCGGAGATGATCGAGAGGTTGTTCTCCACCTGCTCGAACGCGGTCAACACTACACCACGATACTTGGCCGCGGCTTCATCGGTTGCCGCCTTGGCACTGTCCACCCCGGCCTGGCGCGCGCCGCCGTCAAAAATCGTCCCCACCAGCGACGGGCCGATGGCCCAGAAAATGTTGGGCGCGCTCAACAAGTGCGCGAACTCATCACTCTGGAAACCTCCCTGGGCACTCAGGGTAAGGGCCGGGAACCAGGCGGCTTTCGCCACCCCTATGCGCGCATTGGCCGAGGCAATCCGGCGCTCGGCAGCGGCGATGTCCGGCCGACGCTGCAACAGCGTAGACGGTACACCGGTGGGCACGCCGGGCAAGGCGATATCCGCGACGCTTGGGGCAATCGCGTAGGTCGATGCGGACTCACCCAGCATCGCCGCTATCGAGTGTTCAAGCACTGCACGCTGCACCAAATTCTGGCTCAGCTGCGACTTGACCGTCGACAGTTGGGTACGCGCCCGCGCCACGTCCAGCCCGGAGACGATACCGCCGCCGTGCAAGCCTTCGGTCAGGCTCAAAGCCTTGGCATAGGCATCGCTGGTTTCCTGCAGCAACTGGTCTTGCCGGTCGATACCACGCAGGCGGATGTAGCTGTCGGCCAATTGCGCCTGCAAGCTCAGACGCACCGAAGCCAGGTCGGCCTTGGCGGCCTGGGCGTCGCTGGTGCCGGCGGCAACGGTGTCGCGCACACGGCCCCAGAGGTCGACTTCATAGTCCAGTTCGACCCCCACTGTCCCGGAATCGTAAACATTCGGCGGGCTGGCAGAGCGCAGTGGCCGGGTGTCCGACTGGCGAATGCGCTGGGCATTGCTGGAACCGATCAGCTTTGGAAACAGCCCGGATTGCGCCTGGGCCAAAAACGCCTGGGCCTGGGAATAGTGAGCCAGTGCCGCGCTCAAGTCCGGGTTGCTTTGCAGCAACTGCTGCTCCATCGCATCCAGTTGCGGGTCCTTGTAGATGTGCCACCAACCGTCGCGACTCGCCTGGTCGTTCGGCGTGCCGACGGTCCACGGTCCCTGGGTATGGAACTGCGCGGCGATGGGTACCTCCGGCACGTCCAGCGGCGGCGCAAGATGGCAGGCGCCCAGGCCCAGGGTCGCGACCAATACCAGGCAAGTGCGCTTAGCCATGGGGTTTGGCCTCCACGGGATTGGCGGCCAGTTGCACCGAATCGTCGTCGGCCAGGCCGTCGGGCGGGGTGTCGATCACGCGGTCGGTGGCGACCAGGCCGCTGCCGATTTCCACGCTGTCACCGAAGTCCCGGGCGATGGTCACGGTCTTGAAGTGCACATGATTATTCGCGTCGAGGGTGGCCACGCGCATGCCCTTGTCATCGAACACCAGGGCGCTGGCAGGCAAGCGCAGCACGTCGGTCTGCATCGGCAAGGTGAACTGCACGCTGGTGTAGCCGCCCGGCAACAGGCGGCTGCCGGGGTTCTCCACCAACAGTTGCACCAGGGTGCTGCCGGACGCGGCGTTCACCGCATCGGCAGTGGCGATCACCTTGGCGTTGAAGGTTTCACCGCGGTACTCCGGCACGCTCAGACGTGCCACGGTGCCCACCTGGATCTGCGGCGCCGACGACTGCGGCACCTGCACATACACCCGCAGGCGGCTGACGTCAGAGACCGCGAACAGCTCTTTGCCAGTGGCACCACCGGCACTGATCAGCGCCCCCACATCGGTGGAGCGTGCAGTGACCACGCCGGCGAACGGCGCAGTCAAGCGCTGGAAGCCCTTGGTGGCAACCAACTGGTCGACGTTGGCCTTGGCCGCGACCACTTTGGCCTGCTTGGCAGTCAGGTCGCCGGTGCGCTCATCCACGTCCTGGCGCGACACCGAGTCCGACGAAAGCATCGCCTGCCAGCGCTTGGCGGTGGTCTGTGCCAGCGACTCGTCGGCCTGGGCCGAAGCCAGCACGGCCTTGGCTTGCAGCAGTTGCTGATCGAGCTCCGGCGTGTCGATTTCGGCCAGCAGTTGCCCGGCCTTCACGTGGTCGCCGATGTCGACGTTCCAGGTCTTGAGGTAGCCATTGACCCGGGCAAAGATCGACGCCCGCGAATACGCCTCAAGACGCCCCGGCAGGTTCAGGATCGGACCCTGGGGCTGCACGCTCGGGGTGATCAGGATCACGCTGGGCAACGCCTGGGCATCGGTCCAGGTTTTCAGGTCATGGGATTCGCTGGCGCGCACACCGATGCCGAATACCACCACGGCAACCAGGACCACCAGCCCGAGCAACAGCCAGAGCAGACCACGGGATTTACGGCGGGGCGAACCCGGATTGGAAACGGAAGCAGACATGTCAAACCCCTTGAGTGGCGGTGGTCGCAAGCGTGGCGTGCTGACGCCGCCCGTGCACAAGACTGAAAATCAGCGGAACCAGGAACAACGTGGCAATGGTGGCGAAGGCCAGCCCGCCGATGACCGCGCGGCCCAGCGGGGCGTTCTGTTCGCCGCCCTCCCCCAGGCTCAGCGCCATCGGCGCCATGCCGATGATCATCGAAATCGCGGTCATCAATACAGGGCGCAGACGGGTAAAGCCGGCTTCAAGCGCCGCCTGCACCGCATCCCCGTGCACGGCCAGGCGTTCGCGGCAGAAGCTCACCACGAGGATGGCGTTGGCGGTGGCCACGCCCATGCACATGATCGCCCCGGTCAGCGCCGGTACCGACAGCGGCGTGTGGGTGATGAACAGCATCCACACGATGCCCGCGAGCGCCGCCGGCAAGGCGGTGATGATCACGAACGGGTCAGCCCAGGACTGGAAGTTGACCACGATCAGCAGGTAGATCAGCACCACCGCGCCAAGCAGGCCAAACAGCAAGCCACTGAAGGCCGCGTTCATGGTTTGCACCTGGCCCTGCAACAGCACCTTGGAGCCGGTGGGCACTTCGCTGGCGTGGGCGGCGATGATCTTCTGGATGTCGGCGGCAACGGCACCGAGGTCGCGGCCCTGGATTGCGGTCAACACCTCGACCACCGGCTGGATGTCCGACTGGGTCACCACCGAGTTCGCGTGGCTGCGTTCGATGGACGCCAGGCCGCCGAGGGTCTGGTCTTGCGCCGAACCGGGGCTGCCGCTCAACGGCAGGTTATGCAGGGCGGCCAGGGTGTCGAGGCCGTACTGCGGGGTTTGCATCACAATCGGATAAGACACGCCGTTGGCCGGGTTGAGCCAGAACGTCGGCGCCACCTGGCTGGAACCCGCCAGGTTGACCACCAGGCTGTTGGTCACATCGCGCTCGTTCAGGCCCACCAGTTGGGCCTGGGTACGGTCCACATCGATCTTGAACGTGGGCAGTTGCCGCGACTGCTGGATACGCGCATCCACCACACCCGGCACCCGCCGGATTTCCCGCAGCAACGTGCTGGCGTAGGTGAAGTTGGCGGGCAGGTTATTGCCGCTGACTTGCACATCCACCGGCGCCGAAGAACCGAAGTTGAGGATCTGCCCGACGATGTCCGAAGCCGGGAACGAGAACACCGCATTCGGGAATTCACGGGGCAGCCGCTCCCGCAGTTCGCGCATGTATTCGGCGGTGGGACGATGGCCCTCTTTCAGGCTGATCTGGATGTCGCTGTCCTGTGAACCCACGGTGCCGGTGTTGTTGTAGGCCACGTTGATCCCGCTGATGGCCAGGCCGATATTGTCGACGATGGCCGCCAGCTCCCGGGGCTCGATCACGTTATGAATGGTGTTCTCGATCTGCGAGACCAGCCGCGCATTGCTCTCGACCCGCGTGCCGATCGGTGCACGCACATGCAACAGGATCTGCCCGGAGTCGACGTCGGGGAAGAAGTTGCGACCCAGGAATGGCACCAGCGCAAACGACACGGCGACGAACGCCAGCATCGCGATCACCGCGATACGACGGTGGTGCAAGGCACTCTCCAATGCCCCGTGGTAAACCCCGCGAAACGCCTCGAACTGGCGCTCGAACCCGCGCTGGAATTTCACCAGCGGGTTGCTCGACGGCGCCACCACCGGCGTACCGTCCGCATGATGTTCGTGAGGCTTGAGCAGGTAATTGGCGAGGGTCGGCACCAGGGTTCGCGAGAGGATGAACGAGGCGATCATCGCGAAGATCACCGCTTCGGCCATCGGCACAAACAGGAAGCGCGCCACGCCTTCCAGGAAAAACATCGGCACAAACACGATGCAGATACACAGCAGCGACACGAACGCCGGCGTGACGATCTGCGCCGCGCCGTCGAGGATCGCCGTCTCCACCGGCTTGCCCTGTTCCAGGTGCCAGTTGATGTTTTCGATGGTCACCGTAGCATCATCCACCAGGATCCCCACCGCCAATGCCAGGCCGCCGAGGGTCATGATGTTGAGGGTTTCGCCGAGCGCCGACAGCGTGGCAATCGACGACAGGATGGCCAGCGGGATCGACGTGGCGATGATCACCGTGGAGCGCCAACTACCGAGGAACAACAGGATCATCAGGCTGGTCAACGCGGCCGCGATGATCCCTTCCCGGGCGACGCCGCTGATGGCCGAGCGCACGAACAGCGACTGGTCGCCGATCAGGTCGATATTCAGGTTGGGCGGCAAGGCGCCTTTGTTGTCGGCCAGTTTGTCCTTGATCCCGGCGATGACCCCGAGGGTCGAGGCCGAACCGGTCTTGAGCACCGGCAGCAGCACGGAGCGGTTGCCGTTGACGTGCACGATGTTGGTCTGCGGCGGGTTGCCGTCACGCACCGTGGCCACGTCACGAATCAACACGGTGGTGCCGTCGGCGGTCTTGATCGGCAGGTTTTCCAGGTCGTGGAAGTCCGTCGGCGAGTTGTTCAGTTGCAGGTTGAACTCGTAGCTGCCGATCTTTTGCGTGCCCACCGGGGTGATCAGGTTCTGCGTGGCCAGGGCAGTGGCCACGTCCTGCGCCGAGAGACCACGGGCCTGCATGCGTGCGGAGTCGAGGTCGATCTGCACCTGGCGGGTCTTGCCGCCGAACGGGTATGGCAGTGCGGCACCGGGCACCGTGGTCAGCATCAGGCGCACGGTGTTGAGGCCCAGGTCACCGAGTTTCTGTTCGCTGAGGCCTTTGCCGGACAACGCCAACTGCACGATCGGCACTGTCGAGGCGCTGTAGTTGAGGATCAGCGGCGGCGTGGTGCCCGGCGGCAGTTGACGCAGGATGGCCTGGGACACCGAAGTCATCTGCGCGTTGGCCGTACTGATGTTGACTCCCGGCTGGAAGAACACCTTGACGATGCCGTAGCCGTTCAGCGATTGCGCCTCGATATGGCGGATGTCGTTGACCGTGGTGGTCAGCACCCGCTCGAACGGCGAGGTGATGCGGCCGGCCATCTGGTCGGGTGGCAAGCCGGTGTACTGCCAGATCACGGCAATCACGGGGATGCGAATTTCGGGGAAGATGTCGGTCGGTGTACGCCAGGCAGCGAGCGGGCCCACAATCAGAATGAAAATAGCCAATACCAGGAAGGTATAGGGGCGCCGCAATGCGATGCGCACGAGGTTGAGCATAGATGTGATCCAGACAGGAAGTTGATGACTGAAGGAGGTACCGAACAGCGCTTCCCTCCTGCCCCGCCCGTCTGTGTTCCGGGCCAACTGCACTGACATCCGGTCAAAATAGAGGCATATGCCACGATATAGCGTTTAGTGGCATACGCAACTAATTTGTTGCAGCATGTGTCAATATTCATCTTGCCGGATTAACGTTCGGTTAACCCTTGATCTGTAGCGAGTGATCAGCCTGTGAAATGCGCACCGCCTGTCCTGAATAGCCCGAGCACCTGTTCCAACGGAGCCGTGCGGCGCGCGTCCCGTCGTATGGCGCAGATCTATGACGAGGCGTTTGCGCCGTTTGGTTTGAAGGCCACCCAGTATTCGCTGATGAACCACATCGCCAATGGGGACGCTCCGAAGATGCGCGACCTGGCGCAGTCGTTGGTGATGGATTTGTCAGCCCTGGGGCATACGCTCAAGCCGCTGGTGCGGGATGGGCTGGTGGTGTTGCGGGTGGATGAGTTGGACCGCCGCAGCCGGCGGGTGCTGTTGACCGACGCGGGGCAGCGTAAGTACGAAGAGGCGCGGGTGGTGTCCAGGCAGATGGCGGTGCGGTTTGATGAGGTGTTTGGGGCTGAGGCGGCTTGCGAGTTGCGTAAGGCCATGGACTTTATTGCGTCTGATGAGTTTGCTCGGGCGTTGTTGGGTTAGGGGGCATATCGGTTATTTAGGTAATGGCTGATATTGGTTCCGCTCTTGCCGGCATTACTCCGCGGGCCGCCCAAGATCAAAATCAAGAGCGGGCACAGTCAAATGTGGGAGCGGGCTTGCTCGCGAAGGTCGTCAACGATGACGCTGGCATCCTGATTCAACGCGGCGTTCTCGGTTTTTTCGCGAGCAAGCCCGCTCCCACATAAAGCAGCTCTGCTGTTGACCTGCGGGCCCCGTTAACCATGATGGCCGCTGTAAAGATAGCCTGAACAGGTTCACAGGGTATCCCGACTAACGCGATACGCCAGACCGCCCCTGTGTTTTTCCCAACGTCGTGAAAGACACTTGCCTGAGACTCAGCATGAACGAAACACTCGAAGACATTCTGACCAAAGACCTGGCCGTGATTTTCTGCGGCATAAACCCGGGGCTGAAGGCCGCCACCACCGGACATCACTTCATGGGCAGGAGCAATCGGTTCTGGCGCACGCTGCACCTGGCCGGGTTTACGCCCCATGAAGTGCAGCCGGAGAACGACCGCACGATCCTGCAATACCAATGCGGACTGACCACGGTGGTGGAGCGGCCTACGGCCCGGGCGGACCAGTTGTCGGCGGATGAATTCAGGGCGGCGGCGGCTAGTTTTGAACGCAAGATCGCACGTTATGCGCCACGGTATGTGGCGTTTCTGGGAAAGGCCGCCTATAGCGCGTTGAGCGGGCAGAAGCAGATTGCCTGGGGGCTTCAACCGCATACCCTGGGGCATGCAGCTGTGTGGGTTCTGCCCAATCCCAGCGGGAGAAACCTGGGCTTTACCCAGGCCCAGCTGGTCCAGGCGTACCGTCATCTGAAGCTGGCATTGGCCGCCCCTGCCTATACCATCGGCTGGTGACTGGTCACACAATGAATCCCACCACCACCCGCCGCGATTGCATCGATATTGAGCTGCACCACCTCGCGCTCCGGGTAGAGCCTGGACAGTAGCTCAAAGGCTTTTGCGTCGGCCAACTTGTCGCCGAACTCGGGTGCAATCACAGCCCCATTGATGACGAAGTAGTTGATATAACCCGGTGCGAAATCCGGATTGTTCCGACTGAACCGGCTCTTGCGTGGATTAAGCGGTGGCGACACGGTGTGCACCTGCAGCGACCGGCCGTCAGCATCGGTGGCCTGCTTGAGGATGTCGAGGTGCGCCAGCGTGACCTTGTGATCATAGGATTCGGGGTCGGTGTCGAGGTTGGCAATCACCACGCCTGGCTTGACGAAGCGTGCATAAAAATCGACGTGGGCATCGGTGATGTCTTTGCCCTTGATGCCCGGCAGCCAGATGATTTTGCGCAGGCCCAGGCGTTCCTTCAGCTCGGTCTCGACATCCGCCTTGCTCCAGCCGGGATTGCGGTTGGCATTGATCCAGCTGCTTTCGGTCATGATCCCGGTGCCGTGGCCATCCACCTCGATGGCGCCGCCCTCGCCCACCAGTTCGCTGCGAATCGGCTGGGCCTCGGTGACTTCAGCCACCAGGGCGGCCAACAGCGCATCCTCGGCGTGCTGTTGTTTATTGCCCCAGCCGTTGAAGTTGAAATCCACCGCACCCAACCCGCCCTGGCCATCGACGACAAAATTGGCGCCGGTGTCGCGCATCCAGATGTCGTCCAGCTCCGTGACCACGAATGTGGTGTTGTGGGTGCCGCATTTTTCTTCGGCCAGCACCCGCTCCTCCTCGCGGCAGAACACGGTCACCGGCTCGTGACGGGCGATGGCGCGGGCGATCCGGCCCAGCGCTTCTTGCACATCCGGCGTGAAGTCTTCGTGAATGGCCTCCTGCGCGCCAAAGGCGATGAACGCTTGCTGATGTTTTTCACCTTCGTCCGGCATGATCCCGTTCCCCTTTTTGGCGGCCTGTACCCAGCCTGGACCCAACCCGAAAGACGCGGCTGCACCCAGGGTGGCGACCACCGATACCTGTTTGATGAATTCGCGACGTGTTGCCATAGGTGCCTCTGGAAGTTGAATCATTTGACCGAAGCGGTCTTGAACTTGGTCCAGACCCGCATGCGCGCACGCATGTCCGCCTGGGGAATGTCCTTACCCGGGATCAGGCGCTCGAACGTGGCCTCGCCCGGGTAGATCTGCGGATTGTTACGCATCGCCGGATCCACCTGCGGGCGTGCCCTGGCATGCGCGGTGGGGTAGCCGGTGAAGTTGCTGATGGCGGCCATGTTCTCCGGGCGCATCACGAAATTGATGAACGCGTAGGCATACTCCGGATGCCGCGCATCGACAGGGATCGCCATGGTGTCCATCCACACCGTGGTGCCCTCACGGGGGATGTGATAGTCGAACCTGACCTTTTTGCCGGCAGCATCCGCCGCCCGCTGCGCCTGGGTCATGTCGCCGCTGTAGCCGAGGGACAGGCACAGATTGCCGTTCACCAGGTCGGTCACCGGTTGCGACTGGAACTTGCGAATGTAAGGCCGCAGCTTGAGCAATAGCTCGCTGGCGGCGGCCAGGTCTGCCGGCTTGGCACTGCGTGGGTCACGCCCCAAATAGTTGAGTGCTACCGCCAGCACTTCGTCCGGCGAGTCGATCAGGGAAATCCCGCAGTCGGCGAACCTGGCGGCCAGCTCCGGCTTGAACAACAGGTCGAGGCTATTGACCGGCGCGTCCGGCAGGCGCTGCTTGATTTGCTCTGTGTTGTAGGTCAGGCCGATGGTGCCCCAGGTGTAGGGAACGGTGGCGGTGTTCGAGTAGGTGTAGTGCGTGCGCAGCTTCTGCAAACCGGGCTCGATATCATTCAGGGCGGTGAGCCTGGACTGATCCAGCGGTTGCAGGCTGCCCGCACGCATGAGCCGTTCGCCCACGGTGTCGCCAGGGAAGATCAGGTCATATCCGCTGCCGCCGGCCATCAGCTTGGCCTCCAGGGTTTCGCTGCCGTCCATCACATCGTAGATCACCTTGATCCCGGTTTCGGCGGTGAAACGCGACAACGTGTCCTCGGCGAAGTAATCGGCCCAGTTGTAGAGCTTCAGGGTCTTTTCTTCAGCGTGCAGCGACGGCGCCAGCGCCAGGCAGCAAAGCAACAGCGTGCAAGGCATCTTCATGTCAAAGCCCTCGGTAGGTGTGGTGACCATCCAGACTCAACAGCCCGCCATACATTTCCGGGCGACGGTCGCGGTAGATGCCCCAGGTCAGGCGGTCCTCACGCACCGCCGCCAGGTCCAGGCGGTGCACCAGCACACCGGTGCTGTCGCGATCCGCTTCGGCGAGCAGCTTGCCCTTGTGATTGCAGATGAAGGACGAGCCGTAGAAGTCCATCTGCAAGGTCGGGTCGGTGGTCGCCACCTCGCGGCCGACACGGTTCGAAGCGATCACCGGCACGAGGTTGGCAGCCGCATGCCCACGCATGGTCATCTGCCAATGATCCCGGGAATCCAGGGTCGTGCAACCCGGCTCCGAACCGATGGCCGTGGGAAACAGCAGCACTTCGGCGCCCATCAGCGCCAGGCAGCGTGCGGTTTCGGGAAACCACTGATCCCAGCAGATGCCCAGGCCGATGCGCCCAAATGCCGTGTCCCAGACCCGAAATCCGGTATCGCCGGGGCTGAAGTATTCCTTCTCCTGATAACCGATGGCGTTGGGGATATGGGTCTTGCGATACACCCCGAGTAACTGCCCATCTGCATCGGCCACGCTCAGGGAGTTGAAACAGGCATTGCCGGCCTTTTCGAACCAACTGAGAGGTAGCACCACGCCCAATTCCCGGGCCAGGGCGGCGAAGCGTTTGAGCACCGTGCTGTGCCGGTATTCCTGTGCCAGCGCCAGGTGTTTGTGATGCTGCTCGATGCAAAAATACGGGGTGGCAAACAGCTCCTGCAGCAGGATCACTTGGGCGCCTTTGCTGGCCGCATCACGCACCAATTGTTCGGCCAGATCCAGATTCCTGGGCAGGTCCCAGGTGCAGGGCATTTGCGTGACGGCAATCGTTAGCACTGACATGGCATCACCCCTTCACCGGCCAGGCGGGTTGCTGCTGGGTGATGCAATGCACCCCGCCGCCGCCGTGGGCCAGGTGATTGATTTGTACCGGCACCACCACGCGCCCGGGGAAAGCACGGGCCAGGACATCGGCGGCCACCTGGTCGGTGTCAATGCCGTAGGCGGGCATGATGATCGCGTGGTTGGCGATGTAGAAGTTGGTGTAGGAGGCGCAAAACACTTCGGCCTCGGTGTCCACCGCGTCGGTGGCTTCGTACAGGTCGATCATCTCGAACCGGCGCCCCCTGGCATCGGTGGCCAATGCCAGGGCGCGACGGTTTTCCCGTACCACTTCGGCGTACACCGAGTGCTTGTCGTGGGTGGCATCCACCAGCAATGCGCCCGGGCGGGCGAATGCACACACGCCATCGACATGGCCGTCGGTCATGTCACCGGTCACGTGGTCGGGGTCGCCTGGCAGCCAGATGGTTTTTTTCACCCCCAATAGCCGCGTAAAAACTTCCTCGATCTCGGCCTTGGTCACCCCAGGGTTACGGTTGGGGTTGAGCAACACCGATTCGGTGGTAATCAACGTGCCCTCGCCGTCTACATGAAACGCGCCGCCTTCGTTGCTCAACGGCGTGCCGAAGCATTCCATGCCCATATGATTGAGCACGCGGCGGGCCAGGCTTTCGTCCAGGTCATGGGCCGACTTGCCGCCCCATGCATTGAAGCGCCAGCTCACACCGGCGAGGCCCTGTTGCGGGTGGCACACAAAGCTTGGGCCGGAGTCGCGACACCAACTGTCGTCCACCGCCACTTCGATCAGTGCAATGTTCGGCCCGCACAATGCCCTGGCGCTGGCGACGGCCGAAGGATCGACGATCATTTTCACCGGTTCAAAACGCGCGATGGCATTGGCGACACGGGCAAAGTCCTCCTGCACCAGTGGCAACGTAACGCCCCAGCCAGACTCCCAAAGCGCCTGGTTATGCGGCCAGACCATCCACGTCGCCGCATGCCTGGCCCACTCCGCCGGCATCCACCAGCCACTGTCCTGAATTTCATTCTGCTGCATGACAAACACCCTTTAGTTAAGTCATTGTGTTCAATGAAAATTGCCTGCGAGGTCTTGGCATGCATGCTACGGCTGTAAAAACGGGCAAACAAACGATGGATTTTGTGGAAAACTGATTAGAGGAACTTATCAGCATGCTTAACCATTGGCCGCCCTTGGGCACCCTCCGCGGCTTCGAAGCCGCCGCCCGGCTGGGCAGTTTCCACAAGGCCGCCGAGGAACTGCACCTCACCCAATCGGCAATCAGCCAGCAAATTCGCAGCCTTGAGGCGTACCTGGAACAGCCGCTGTTTTTCCGCAGCGGGCGCAGCGTCAGCCTGACCGATGCCGGGCACGATTTCCTCAGCACGACGCAGGCGTTATTGCAGCAATTGGCCGTGGGGGTCCGTCGCCTGGGGCAGTACCGCAAACCCAATCAATTGGTACTCAACACCACGCCGACCTTCGCCCGCCACTGGCTGTTGCCGCGCCTGGAGGATTTCCGCCGCCAGCACCCGGAAGTGGACCTGTGGATATTCAGCACCGACGAAGTCCCGGACATGGCCAGCCAGACCATCGACCTCGCCGTGCGCGACGACATCAGTTCCCAGGCCGAATGCACCTTCAAGGTGCTGCATGCCGACCGCCTGTTCCCGGCGTGCCATCCGCGCGTATTGGCACTGCCCAAGGAGCAACGCACCACCCTCCACGGCGAGCGGGAGATGGATTGGAGCCATTGGGCGGTAGAGGCCGGGATTGATGTGGGGCAGAAGGATCAGGGGCTGAATTTCTCTGACCCAGGGCTGTTGCTGGATGCGGCGTGTACGGGGTTGGGGATTGCGCTGGTCAGCCGGTTATTGAGTCGCCAGGCGCTGGAGAGCGGGCTATTGCAGCCGCTGGTAGAGGCAACCATTCGCGGCCCAAACTGGGCCTTGCTGACCCACCGTGACAGCGAGAACAACCCGCTGGCACGGTGCTTCAGTGAATGGTTGATCGGCAATCTGGCAACTGCCGGCGCCGGTTAGTCGCGGCTGACGCTCAGCTTCTCCCACAAAAAGCTGTAGACCAGCGCACTCATATGCGCAGCCTGTGCATTGTCTGCCGCCCCGCCGTGCCCACCTTCGATATTTTCGTAGTACGTCACGTCCTTGCCGGCCTCGATCATCTTCGCCGCCAGCTTGCGGGCGTGGGCTGGATGCACCCGGTCATCGCGGGTCGAGGTCAGGAAAAACACCGGTGGGTAGGCCTTCGCCGGATCGAACAGGTGGTATGGAGAAAACGTCTGGATGTACGCCCACTCTTCAGGTACGTCCGGGTTGCCGTATTCCCCCATCCACGACGCCCCGGCCAACAGGAGGTGATAGCGCTGCATGTCGAGCAAGGGCACCTGGGAGACGATTGCACCGAACAGTTCCGGGTATTGAGTAAGCATATTGCCGACCAACAGACCACCGTTGCTGCCACCCTCCGCGCCCAGGTGTCGGGGCGAAGTAATCCCACGGTCGATCAGGTCACGGGCCACTGCGGCAAAATCTTCGTAGGCGCGCGGACGGTTCTGCTTGAGTGCGGCCTGGTGCCAGCGCGGGCCGTATTCACCGCCACCGCGAATGTTGGCAACCACGTACACCCCGCCCTTCGAAAGCCAGGCGCGGCCTGCCTTACCGGAGTAATACGGGGTCAGGGAGTATTCAAACCCGCCGTAGCCATAGAGCAAGGTCGGCGCCGTGCCGTTGCGCGGCAGGTCTTTGCCGAGCACCAGGAAATACGGCACACGAGTGCCGTCCCTGGAGACCGCAAAGTGCTGCTCGATCACGTGCTGGCTGGAATCGAAAAAGGCCGGCAGGGTTTTCAGTACCTCGGGCGGATGACCTATCTCGGCCAGCGACAAGGTGGTCGGCGTCAGGTAGTCAGTGGTCACCAGCCAGACGGCATCACTGTCGTCGCTGTCCACTGCGCTGGCACTCACCGTCCCCATGCTCGGCGCCCCGGTGAACGGGCTGTGCTGCCAGCCGTTCGCGCCGGGAGTGAGGACGCTGAGGCGGTTCTTGACGTGATCCAGTACGTTCAGCACCAGGTGATTCAGCGTCCAGAAAAACCCTGCCAGCGAGGTGCTGTCCGTAGGGGTGAACAGCACCTCGAAATCCCGCTGGCCTGCCATGAAGCGATCAAACCGGATCGCCAGCAACGAGCCGGCCACAAACACTTCATCAAGCGTCCAGTCCTCCCGCAGTTCCAGCAGCAGCCAGTCTTTGTACACCGACTTTTCCGCTGAGTTCGGCGCGTCGATTTTGCTTAACTGGTTGTCGCTGCCCCGCAGGTACAGCTCGTTGTTGTAGAACGCCAGCGTGCGGCTGACGAAGTCACGCTCGTAGCCGGGCGTGTCGTCGTGCATCGCCGCGATGTACATATCATCCAGCGCGCCTTCATAGACAAGACTGGCGGCACTCAACGGCGTACCGCGCTGCCACTGCTTGACGATGCGCGGGTAACCGGAACGGGTCATCGACCCTTCACCAAAATCGGTATAGACATAGACGTTGTCACGGTCGATCCAGCCCAGGCCGCCCTTGGACTCGGGCAACTGGAAGCCGTCTTCGACCCAGGTCTTGCTGGCCAGATCAAACTCGCGGGTGACATTCGCATCGGCGCCGCCACGGGACAGCGCCAGCAGGCAGCGCTGGTAGTCCGGGCGCAAGAAATCAGCACCGTGCCACACCCAGTTTTCGCCTTCGGCGGCGTTCAGTGCGTCAAGGTCCAGCAACGTTTCCCAGGCAGGTTGAGGCTTGCGGTACTCCGCCAGCGTGGTGCGACGCCACAGGCCCCGCGGCTGGGCGGCGTCCATCCAGAAGTTGTAGTAATAGGCGCCGACCTTATCGACGTAGGGGATGTTGCTGTCCGAGTCCAGTATCTCCAGCACCTCGGCCTTGATCTGCTTGAAGCTGTCGGAGCGGGCGAGCCGGTCTTCGGTCTTGAGGTTCTGGGCGCGTACCCAGTCCAGTGAACGCGTGCCGTCGACGTCTTCAAGCCATTGGTAGGGATCGTTGGACGTTTCGGGAAGTTTTGACATGTTCGAATCCTGTCGAAAAGCAGAAATGGATAGCGTGCCCGACTTTGAGCCTTTTTGAGTGATAAAAAAAGCAAGAAACCGGGTGTGTTACCCGATCTGATCGGCGATACATGGCGGAGGTACCGCAGGCTGCTACGGCAGGAGGACAGGCGATGGCTGACAAAAACGTGTGGATGCTGATGGGCGCAGATGCAAAACCCTACCCAAGCCTCGAGCCGGGAACGCTGGGCGGTCACCGAGGCGGCAAGCGCTATGGAAAGCTCGACTGTCGTGCGGCGCTGGGAGCCATTGCGCGTGGCGGCTACGTGAAAAATCGCGTGTTTTTTCTCGATGAAGCGACGGCTGTCGCCGCGGGATTTCGTCCTTGTGCGGTGTGCATGCCTGCCGAATATCGTCTGTTTCGAGGGCACGCCTGAATCGAGTGTCCGGGACAAATTCCAGGCAAAAAAAAGCCTGCATCGCTGCAGGCTTTTTTACTATCTGGCTCCACGACCTGGACTCGAACCAGGGACCCAATGATTAACAGTCATTTGCTCTACCAACTGAGCTATCGCGGAATGCGCCGTATGTTACTGATTGAAAAGGAGAAGTCAAGCATTCAGTGAGATTTTTGCTTCACCCCAGGTGCGCCGCGCTGGAAAATCACCACGCCACTTCCTGTCACGACGCTGTCATACGTCAACGCCAACATCCGCAGATACCCCGCCCCTACCCTCTTCTTGAAGGACGACACATGCACACTCGCTCAGGCCCGCCAGCGGTAAAAACCCTGCTTGCCCGTTTTATCGTTATCGGATGCAGCCTGACGGTGAGCGCGTGCGACAGTGTGACCAGGAACGCGCCTGTCGCGCCTGCTTCGTTCAAAACCCTGGACGGTGCACCGCCGCTGGTTATCGGCCATCGCGGCCTGCCAGGACTGTACCCGGAAGAAACCCGGGCCTCCTACGAGCATGCAGCCGACGCTGGTGCGGATTCGCTGGAGCTGGACCTGCACATGACCAAGGACTGTGTATTGGTGGCCCGGCACAATCCCTGGTTGAGCGACAACACCAACATCAGCGACGTCGCGAAGACCAATCCCGAAGTTGCACGCCGCAAGCGCACGGTGCCGGGTGTACTGGTTAACGTCAGGTATCCGGCCACTGCAGAAAATGGCCCGGCCCAGTACCTGAGTGATCTGACTGACCCCAACGATCCAAAATCCGTGTTGAAGTCCTTGATCGTGGATGGCGAAGACCATACCAACGACTGGTCAATCAGCGATTTCACCCTGGCCGAACTCAAGCAATGGATCGGCGGCACGACGTACGACGCCCGCGACGAGCGCCCGACCGAACTCAACGGCAAGCTGCCGATCCTGAGTTTCCAGGAAGTGATCGACATCGCGAAAGCCAAAAGCGCCGCCACGGGCCGCGTGATTACCACCTACCCGGAAAGCAAGAACCCGATCTGGAACAATGCCCAGGCCATCGCCAACGGCTGCGGCGCGCCGGGCAGTCATCCGTTCGAAGCGGCGTTTCTCAAGACCCTTGAAGACAACAACCTCAATCGCAAAGACGCGCCGGTGTTCGTGCAGAGCTTCGACCCGAACAGCCTGAAATACCTGCGCTCCATCGGCCTGCAAACCAGGGCGGTTCAACTGGTGGATGGGAACGGGGTGAACTTCAAGACCGGCGAGACCATTTTCATCACCGACAAACCCAACACCTTCGTCAGCGGCCGCCCCTACAGCTGGACCGTCGCCGGCGACCCACGCGCCTTTGGTGCGATGCTGACCCCGGCCGGGCTGGCCGAGGTCAAGACCTACGCCGACGGCATCGGGCCATGGAAGCCGCAAGCGATGTCGCTGACTGCCGCTTCAGCGCATAACCCCGGCTTGCCCGAGGTCGATACCTTCAAGCCCACCAGCCTGATCAGCGATGCGCACAAGGCCGGCCTGTTCGTGCATATTTTCACCTTCCGCAACGAAGCCAAATACCTGGCAGGTGCCTACAAGGGCAACCCGGCGGCGGAATACATGGCCTTTTTCCGCGCCGGTGTTGACGGTGTGTTTACGGATTTCACGCCGACTGCCGTTGCGGCCCGAACTGCCTACCTTAAAGAAGTCGCGCGCTAAAAAGTCGTGCGCAAAGATGGCGGCCTTATGGGCCGCCATCCTTCAGTCGAGTTGCTCAATCACCCCTCCTGCCTTGAGCTGCCCCAACTGCTCTGCCGACAACCCGAGGCGCTCGCCCAGTACCTCATCGGTATGCTGCCCCAACATCGGCGCCGGCCTTACATACTCTACCGGCGTGCCCGACATCTTGATCGGGCTGCCGACCATCTCGAACTGCGGATTCCTGGGATGCGGGATCTTCACCATCAACCCACGGGCAATCACCTGCGGCTCTTCCAGGGATTGCGCGATGTTGTTGATCGCCCCCACCGGTACTTTCGAGGCGTGAATACTCGCCACCCACTCGTCCGCCGTGCGCCCCAGGAAGTGCGCCGACAACAGTTCGACAATCTCCGCCCGATGCGCAACCCGATCGGCATTGCGCCGAAAGCGCGGGTCTTCCGGCAGGTGCGGCAAACCGATGCTGTGGCACAGCGCTACAAACTGGCTGTCGTTGCCGCAGGCAATAATGAAGTCGCGGTCGGCGGCGCGGAATACCTGGTACGGCACGATGTTGGCGTGGGCGTTGCCGAAACGCTGCGGCACCTTGCCCGAGGCCAGGTAGTTCATGCTCTGGTTGGCCAGGGTTGCCACTTGTACGTCCAGCAGCGCCATGTCGATGTGTTGGCCAACGCCGGTGCGTTCGCGGCTGAGCAGTGCGGCCTGGATCGCGACGGTGGAATACAGGCCGGTCATCAGGTCGGAGAACGCCACGCCGACTTTTTGCGGGCCGCCGCCGGGCAGGTCGTCGCGTTCGCCGGTGATGCTCATCAGGCCGCCGATGCCCTGGATAATGAAGTCGTAGCCGGGTTCTTCGGCGCGCGGGCCGGTCTGGCCGAAGCCGGTGATGGAGCAGTACACCAACCGTGGATTGATCTCGGCCAGGGTCGCGTAATCCAGGCCATAACGCGCCAGGGAACCGGCCTTGTAGTTTTCGATCAGTACGTCGGAGCTGGCCGCCAGGGCCCGCACCAGTTCCTGGCCTTCGCTGGTGGCCAGGTCAATGGCCACGGATAGTTTGCCGCGGTTGGTGGACTGGTAATAAGACGCCTGCCCGGACGACTCGCCGGTGTCGGTCTTCATCCACGGCGGGCCCCAGCCGCGGGTATCGTCGCCACTCTGTGGCCGTTCGATCTTGATCACTTCCGCGCCCAGGTCGGCCAACACCTGGCCACACCAGGGCCCGGCCAATACCCGGCTTAAGTCCAGCACCCGCAAACCTGTCAATGCACCCATTATTCTTGTCCTGTGATGAATCGAAATCAGCCGACTGCCGGCTCTTCATGACGCAGGGAAATCCCCAGCACGGCACGCCGCCGCAGCCAGGGGCTGGGGCGATAACGTGGGTCGTGGGTGAGTTCGCTCATGCGTTGCAAAATCGTGAGGATGCGCCGTGGCCCGAGGGCATCGCCCCAGGCGAGCGGGCCTTGTGGATAACCCAGGCCGAGTTGTACGGCCTGGTCAATGTCGTCGACGCTGGCGATGCGTTGCTGAGCAATGTCGCAGGCCAGGTTGACCACCATCGCCAGGGTGCGCTGGGCAACGAAGCCGACGCTGTCGCTGATCACTGTCACACCTACACCGTCATTGGCGAGCAACGCGTGGGCGGCATCGCGGGTGGCGGTGGACGTCAGCGGGTTTTGCATCAGGGTGCGGTGGCGCGACAGGTCGGTCAGCAGGTCGATGCACAGGGTGCGTGCCGGGTCAGTGTGGAAGCGCTCGCTGGCCGAGGTGGCGTCGAGACCGTAGGGCGCCAGCAGGCACAACGCTTCAGGCGAAGGCTGCGCCGCGCTTTCAAGGTGTGCGCCCAACTCGATCACCAGGGCGCTGAGGCGCTCGTAGTCTTCGGCGTTTTCGGTGGCGATCCATACCGGCGGGAATTGCTTGATGGAAGGCACCGGCTGCGGCTGCGGGCCGTCCACCACCTGGCCATTTTCATAGCGGTAGAAGCCCTGTCCGCTCTTGCGCCCGAAGCGTCCGCCCACCAGCATCTGGCGCGTCAGGGGCGATGGTTTGTAGCGCGGGTCCTGATAGAACTGGTTGTAGATCGACTCCATCACCGGGTGGGAAACGTCGAGCCCGGTGAGGTCCAGCAGTTCCAGCGGCCCCATGCGAAAGCCTGCGCCTTCACGCAGGATACGGTCGATGTCGCCGTGCTCGGCAATGCCTTCATCGAGCATCTTCAAGGCTTCGGTGCCGTACGCACGGCCGGCGTGGTTGACGATGAAACCCGGAGTGTCCTTGGCGCGCACGCCGCGATGGCCGGTACGGGCGACGAAGGCCAACAGGTCATCGCCGACCTTCGGTGCGGTGGCCAGGCCGTCGATTACTTCGACGACGCGCATCAACGGTACCGGGTTGAAAAAGTGCAGCCCGGCGACCCGCTCAGGGTGCCGGCAGCCGGTGGCGATGGCCGTGACCGACAGCGACGAGGTGTTGGTGGCGAGGATGCACGCCGCGCTGACCACACCTTCCAGCTGCTGCAACAGGCCGCGCTTGGCGTCGAGGTTTTCGACAATGGCTTCCACCACCAGGTCGCAGTCGTGCAGCGCCTCAATGGTGGCGGCGACTTGCAGGTTCGCAAGCGCAGCGTCCACCGCTGCCTGGGTGATCTTGCCCTTGGCGGCCAGCTTCGAGAGCGTGGCGCCGAGGTTATCCCGAGCGGTTTGCGCAGCACCGTCGCGGGCATCGAACAAGCGCACCAACACGCCCGCCTGAGCGGCAATCTGTGCAATCCCGGCACCCATCACGCCGGTGCCTACCAGGCCCATGATCTTGATTGAATCATCCATTGTCATTCCCCCAGGTAGTTCGCGGTGCGTTTTTCGAAGAACGCCGCGGCGCCCTCC
The DNA here is from genome assembly GCF_013385805.1 of Pseudomonas sp. C6002. Classification (NCBI taxonomy): domain Bacteria; kingdom Pseudomonadati; phylum Pseudomonadota; class Gammaproteobacteria; order Pseudomonadales; family Pseudomonadaceae; genus Pseudomonas; species Pseudomonas sp. C6002. The sequence goes on from NZ_JACAPH010000021.1 coordinate 288,175, forward strand.
TTCTGGTCTGCCGAATCGAACAGCAGTTGAAAGGCCTTGCGCTCCAACACCAGCGCGCTTTCCAGCGGCAGGTCGGCGCCGGCCAGCATCACTTCCTTGATCTGCTCCACCGCCAGTGGCGGCAAGGCGGCGATCTGCGCGGCCAGTTCCAGGGCGCGGGGGATGGTCTGGTCATCGGCCACCACTTCGCTGAGCATGCCCATGGCCAGGGCTTCCGGGGCCTTGACCATGCAGCCGGTCAACGCGATGCGCATGGCCTGGAACTTGCCCACGGCGCGTACCAGGCGCTGGGTGCCACCGGCGCCCGGCATCAGGCCCAACTTGACCTCGGGCTGGGCGAAGCGCGCCGATTCCCCGGCGACGATCAGGTCGCAATGCATGGCCAGCTCACAACCGCCGCCCAGGGCAAACCCGTTCACCGCGGCGATCACCGGCTTGGGGCAGCGGCTGATGGCTTCCCACAGGTATTCGGTGTGGCGGCGATACATCTCGATCGGGCTGGCGCTGGCGAATTCCTTGATGTCGGCACCGGCCACGAAGAACTGGTCGCCGCCGGTGAGCACGATGGCGCGCACATCACGGCGCTTGGCCAGGGCACGAAAGTGCTCGGCCAGCTCTTCGCGAACCTGGGCGTTCAAGGCGTTTTTCACTTCGGGACGGTGGATGCGTACCACGGCGACGCCATTGTCCTGGACGTCGAGGTGCACTACGGGTTGGTCGAGGCTGGCCACAAATTCTCCTGCTGCAATGTTCTTGTTAGTTCGGATATCGCCAGTTTCGCTATGCGAAACAAAATTCCGTATTTAGCGATAATCATAAGGACCGAGTCGCCTTGATGTAAACGTAAAAACCTGACCCTTCGATAAATCGGGCTATAACTCGTTGTTTAGACGAGTTTTATTAAACAAAAAGACAACGCCACGCAAAGTTGATTAGTTTCGCTGTGCGGAATACAATTTTGTTTTGTTGATTTTCTAAAAAAAAGGGGGACTAACATGCGCCGTCGAAACCTGGACCCGAACACACCCGAAACACCTGCCGGCAACCACGCCTTCGAGCACTTGCTGATCGATCCGATGAATGCCGACGAGGAAGAAGACAAAGACCGCCAGTTCGTCACCGCCCTGGCCCGTGGCCTGGAATTGCTGCGCTGCTTCACCCCCAGCGAAAGCGTGCTGGGTAACCAGGAGCTGGCACGCAAGACCGGGCTGCCAAAGCCGACGATTACGCGGATGACCCACACGCTGACCCGCTTGGGCTATCTCAAGCACCTGCCGCAGTCAGGCCGGTATCAGCTGGATGTGGGCGTGATGGCATTCGGTTACGCGATGCTGTCGAACCTGTCGGTGCGGGCCGTGGCCCATCCGCTGATGGAGACGATGGCCAAGTACGCCCAGGCCGCGGTGGCGATGGCCACGCGGGACCGCCTGGACATGGTTTACCTGGACGTGGTCCAGGGTGAAGCCAACATGACCATGCGCCGCCAGGTCGGCACACGGTTGCCGTTGCACTTGAGTTCCGCAGGCCGCGCCTGCCTGGCAGCGATGCCGGAAAACGAGCGGGAATTTATCCTCGACCATATCCGCCAGCGTCATCTGGAGGACTGGCCGGGCATCAGGAAGGGTCTGGAACGTGCCTTCCGGGATTACACCGACTTCGGCTACTGCATGTCGATCGGTGAGTGGCACCGCGATGTAAACGCCATCGCCGTACCGCTGCTGCATGCACAACATGGGCTGCTGACGTTCAACTGTGGCGGGCCGAGTTTTCACCTTTCCCGGGAGAAACTCGAGGACGACATCGGGCCCCGTCTCAAGCACATGGTGAACAACATCGAGGCCGCCGCCCGCTAGACAGATCGGTGCAAGGCCTCGGCAGATTGACGACAACAGGCCCGCCGAACGGGCCGCTGAGGAATGCACATGATCCGAGACCCCGAAACGCTTCATCTGTTGCTGGAAACCCTGCAGCAGTTCGTCAACGAGGCGCTGATCCCCCGGGAAAACGAACTGGCCGAGACCGATGACGTCCCGGCGGATATCGTCAGCCAGTTCCGCGAGCTGGGCCTGTTTGGCCTGACCCTGCCCGAAGCCTACGGCGGCCTCGGGCTGACCATGGAAGAAGAGGTCAACGTGGCCTTTGAACTGGGCCGCACTTCGCCGGCATTTCGCTCCTACTTCGGCACCAACAACGGCATCGGCTCCATCGGCATCCTGCTGGACGGCACCGAGGCGCAGAAGCAGCACTACCTGCCAAAACTCGCCAGCGGTGAACTGCTCAGTTCGTTCTGCCTGACCGAGCCGGACTCCGGCTCCGACGCCGCCTCGCTGAAAACCACGGCGGTGCGCGACGGTGACCACTATGTCATCAACGGCACCAAGCGCTTTATCACCAACGCCCCCCACGCCGGGATCTACACGGTGATGGCCCGTACCAACCCGGACATCAAGGGCGCGGGCGGCATCAGTGCATTCATTGTCGAGCGCAACACCCCCGGCCTGTCCCTGGGCAAGCGCGACCACAAGATGGGCCAGAAAGGCGCCCACACGTGCGACGTGATTTTCGACAACGTGCGCGTACCGGCCGACCAACTGATCGGCGGCGTCGAAGGCGTGGGGTTCAAGACGGCGATGAAGGTGCTCGACAAGGGCCGCCTGCACATTGCCGCCGTCAGCGTCGGGGCCGCCGAGCGCATGCTCAACGATGCCCTGAACTACGCCCTGGAGCGCAAGCAGTTCGGCCAGCCGATCGCCGAGTTCCAGCTGATCCAGGCGATGCTCGCCGACAGCAAGGCCGAGATCTACGCCGCCCGCTGCATGGTGGTGGACGCTGCGCGCAAGCGTGACGAAGGCCTGAACATCGGCACCGAAGCGTCCTGCTCGAAAATGTTCGCCACGGAAATGTGCGGTCGGGTGGCCGACCGTTGTGTCCAGATTCACGGCGGTGCCGGGTATGTGAGCGAGTACGCCATCGAGCGGTTCTATCGCGATGTGCGCTTGTTCCGCCTGTATGAAGGCACTACGCAGATCCAGCAATTGGTGATCGCCCGCAACATGATTCGCGAGGCCAAGCACTGAACCCGGGAACAACACTGGACCAATGTGGGAGCGGGCTTGCTCGCGAATGCGGTACATCAGCCACCGGATGCATTAACTGACACACCGTTTTCGCGAGCAAGCCCGCTCCCACATTTTGACCGTGTTCCAACCGCATTACCGCAACACCCATAACTTGTGCCCTAACAACTACAACAAGGTATCGCTATGGAAGTCGCCGCTTCGGCGGGTGCGTTGTCGCCCGCGCAAAACAAACTGTGGATCATCGTATTCATCTTCTGCTTCCTCGGCCTGCTGATCGACGGTGCCGACTTGATGCTGCTGTCCTACAGCCTCAGCAGCCTCAAGGCCGAGTTCGGCCTGACCAGCGTCGAAGCCGGCAGCCTGGGCAGCTTCACCCTGGCCGGGATGGCCATCGGCGGGATTTACGGCGGTTGGGCCTGTGACCGTTTTGGCCGGGTGAAAACCGTGGTCTGGAGCATCGTGCTGTTCTCCGCCGGCACGGCGATCCTGGGCATGACCCACAGCTATTGGCAGTTCGCGAGCACCCGTTTCTTCGCGTCCCTGGGCCTCGGCGCGCTGTATGTCGCGTGCAACACCCTGATGGCCGAATACGTGCCGACCCGCTATCGCACCACCGTGCTCGGCACCTTGCAGGCCGGTTGGTCGGTGGGCTATATCGTCGCCACCCTGCTCGCCGGCTGGATCCTGCCGAACCACGGCTGGCGCTGGTTGTTCTACGTGGCGATCATCCCGGTGATCCTCGCCGTACTGATGCAACGCCTGGTGCCGGAGCCGCAAGCCTGGATCAAGGCCCAGGCCGAACGTGCCCGGGAAAAGGCCGAAGGCATCAAGCGCGTGTCGGCGAAGAAACCCGACGGCATGTTCAAGCTGATCTTCAGCGACCCGAAAGCCAGCCGCATGTTTATCCTCTGGGCACTGACCGCAGGCTTCCTGCAGTTCGGCTACTACGGCGTGAACAACTGGATGCCGTCGTACCTGGAAGGCGAGCTGGGGATGAACTTCAAGTCAATGACCAGCTACATGGTCGGCACCTACGCGGCGATGATTTTCGGCAAGATCCTCGCCGGGCTCGCGGCAGACCGCCTGGGCCGGCGCCTGGTGTTCGCCGTCGGCGCGTTGGGCACGGCGATTTTCCTGCCGGTGATCGTGCTGTTCCAGAGCCCGGACAACATCCTGTGGATGCTGATTGTGTTCGGCTTCCTGTACGGCATCCCCTACGGCGTGAATGCGACCTACATGACCGAAAGCTTCGAAGCGAAATTTCGCGGCTCGGCAGTGGGCGGCGCCTACAACATTGGCCGAATCGGCGCGGCGGTGGCACCGGCAGCCATTGGTTTCCTGGCGTCCCATGGCTCGATTGGCGTGGGATTCCTGGTCATGGGCGGCGCGTACTTTATCTGCGGCGTGATCCCAGCGCTGTTTATCCGCGACAAGCAGTTCGACCCGCAAAAACAATAAGCCCAACCCGGGGCCCGCGGCGACGCGGCCCCGGCTATAAGACGTGCGGCAGTTATACCCTTAGGCAAACCGGGCTAGACTGTACGTCAGTCCTACGGAACTGAAGGAACAGTACGACGCTCTCACCCAGCCTGTAAGACAGTTTTGTGCTTAGAGGCTCATTCGCTTATGAAAACACCGACCCAGACCAACGCAATTGACTTCGACAGCGCCAAATTGCAACGCCTGGGCTTTGGTCAGCCTTCCCTTCTTACACGACGCCCCGCGACGGTTGAGCAACTTCGCCAGCAACTGGGCATGCAATTGCAAACCAGCCTGGAGCCGGAGCATATCCTTGCGTTGTTCTTCCGCGAGATCCAACGCCTGGTGCCGCTGGACGCCCTGCAATACCGCCACGAAGCCAGCGACCTGCGCCTGGAGTACGGTCACCGCGGCCATCATTCGGTGAGCTATGCCCTCAGCCATGAAGGCGAGCACCTTGGCGAACTGGTGTTTCGGCGCAACCAACGCTTTCTCGAAGACGAACTGGCCAACCTGGAATCGCTGCTGGCCACCTTGCTCTACCCGATGCGCAATGCGCTGCTCTACCGTGCGGCGACTCGCAGTGCCCTGCGCGACCCACTGACCGAAACCGGTAACCGCATCGCCATGGACCAGACCCTGCAACGGGAAATCGACATGGCTCGCCGGCACCTGCAACCCCTGTCCTTGCTGATGCTGGACATCGACCACTTCAAGCACATCAACGACAGCCACGGCCATGCCACGGGCGACAAGGTGCTCAAGGCGGTCGCCGCCTCGATCAAGAGCCAGCTGCGCAATGTGGACATGGTGTTCCGGTTTGGCGGGGAAGAGTTTCTGATCCTGCTGTCCAACACCGGCCGGGACGCGGCATCGATGGTCGGCGAGCGCCTGCGCCAGGCGGCACAGGCCCAGGATTATTGGGCGGATGATGAGCGGATCGAATTGACGGTGAGCCTGGGCTGCTCGACCTTGCTGGCGGGAGAGTCCGCCGAGAGCCTGTTGCGCCGGGCGGACAGCGCCTTGTATGTGGCCAAGCGTGAAGGCCGCAATCGGCTGGCAATGGCGGGGTAATTTACCCCGCCATCACCCCGTTTACGCCTCGCTGGCAACCAGGGCCGGTTGTTTGCGGGGGGCGGCCACCGACTTTTCCAGCTGCATGCAACGTTCCAGGAACAGGTACATGTAGTCGTAGCTCTTGCAGACCGCCTGGCGCAGCTCTACCTGCAGTTCCTTGGTCGGGTTCATGCCGGCCAGGGTGCAGATGATTTCCAGGGCTTCCCAGGGATGTGCGTCATCGTACTGGGCATGCATCTTCAGCCACTTCATCGCGCGCTTGCGGTCTTCCTCAGGGAAAGCCGCGGCATAGACGCCGGTGGAACACACCACGGCGGACCACTCCCCAGTGGCCCCCTCGATGGCGTAGTTGGTGGCGGCAATCGCGACAATCAGCGAATCGGCCGAGCTGGTGTGCCAGCACCAGTGGCTCAGTGCATGCAGCTCCGGCGGCACTTCCTGTGCCTGCAATTCTTCCAGGCTGACACCATGGGCGCGGGCCCAATGCACCCAATAATCGGCGTGGTTGAGTTCCACGCGAATATTGCGCATCAGCCAGCGGCGCGCCATGTCCTCCCCAGGATGGCGGGCAAATTTGGTCTTGGTGAGGTTCTGTGCCATGTACAACGCAAACTGTTCAACCACCGGCCAGCCACCAATCAGGTAGTGGCGCATGGTCTTGGCGCTGAGCTTGTTATCGCGCATGCGCTGGTACAGTTCGTGTTCGACAACGCGACGCTTGCTCTCGCTACAGTCCTGGATCAGCTGTTGCGCCCAGGCGGGGTAACTTGAGGCTTCCATAAGCGGGCCGGTTCTGTTGAATGTGTCGATCACTGTCGGGCTCCTTTTGATTTGTGATATGTACAGACCAGCAAATGTTTCATCGGAACGTGCCAGGCGCCTTGAATAACAGGGGCTGCGGTCGCACAGGTCGACACTGCAAACTATCAAAGGTAAACAACTGCGGTCGCTCGATCAGGTATCCCTGAGCGTAGTCGACCCCGATCTCAAGCAAGGCTTGTTCGATCTGGGGTGTCTCGACAAATTCGGCAATTGTGCGCTTACCCATGACATGACCGATGTGATTGATCACTTCGACCATAGCGCGGTTAATCGGGTCGTCCAGCATATCCTTTACGAAACTTCCATCGATCTTCAAGAAGTCTACAGGTAAATGTTTAAGATATGCGAACGAGGACATCCCGGCGCAGAAGTCATCCAGGGAGAAATGGCACCCTAACTCTTTGAGCTCGTTGATAAAACGAATCGCACTACCCAAATTCGCTATAGCGCTGGTTTCTGTAATTTCAAAACAAATCATTTCCGGTGGAATGCCATAGGCAATGAATTGCTCACGCAGGAACCCAAGAAAGTCCTCATCGCCGATGGTAGTGCCTGACAGATTGATCGCACACATGGCCATGGGCCGGCCCGGGCGCTCACGCATGCAGCCCGCGATGATCTTGAACACGTTCTCCACCACCCAACGGTCCAGGGAGGTCATCAAGCCGTAACGCTCGGCGGCCGGGATAAAACTGTCCGGCAGGATGATCCGCCCCGCCTCGTCATGCAGGCGCAGCAGGATTTCGATATGCCCATCCCCCTGTTCGGTGTGCCCAAGGGGCGCGATTTCCTGGGCGTACAGGCAAAAACGGTTCTCTTCCAGCGCCATGTGCAGGCGCTGCACCCAGGCCATCTCGCCAAAGCGCAGGGACAATTCCGAGTCATCGGCGTGATACACCTGCACCCGGTTGCGGCCCTTTTCCTTGGCCATGTAGCACGCCATGTCGGCGGCTCGCAGGGAAGTCTCCAGGGTGGTCGGGGCGTGCGTGATGTGCACCAGGCCAATACTCACAGTGGTGACAAACGGCCTGCCCTTCCACACAAAGTGCAGGCTCTGCACGGTGTGGCGCAGGCTTTCGGCGATTTTTTCCGCCACCGGCGCCGGGCAGTTCTCCAGCAGGATGCCGAACTCGTCGCCCCCCAGCCGGGCCAGGGTGTCACCTTCACGCAGGTCGGACTGCAAGAGCGCGCAGATATGCCGCAACAGTTCATCCCCCGCGGCATGCCCACAGGTGTCGTTGACCAGCTTGAACTGGTCCAGGTCGAGGAACATCAAGGCATGGCGCCCGGTTTGCTGGCGCCCGACGTTGTGCAGCACCTGCTCCAGGCGGAACTCGAACTCGCGGCGGTTGGCCAGGCCGGTCAAGGCGTCGTGGGTGGCCTGCCAGGACAGGTTGGCGATGTACTGGCGTTCCTGTGTCATGTCGTGCAACACCAGCACCGCGCCGACGACTTTGCCGGCACTGCGGATCGGCGCGCCCACCAGGGTGACGGACACGGTGGTGCCATCCAGGCGCTGGATCAGCTTGGAGTGCTCGCTGCCCCCACCGAGCTGGCCGCCCAATATGTGTTCGATCAGGGTAAAGCCGTCGGCCTGGGCATTTTCGTCCAGCAGGTTGAACAGCGCCGCCAGCGGCAGCCCCTGGGCCTGGGCGGCTTTCCAATGGGTCAGGGCTTCGGCAGCCGGGTTCATATACGCAATGGCGCCGTCGACATCGGTGGTGATCACTCCGTCGCCAATCGACTCCAGGGTGATCTGCGCCCGCTCCTTCTCCAACTGGAGCGCGTCGGCAAACGCATGCCGCTGGGCCAGCAGTTTGTGGGTGCGCAACAGCGCCAGCACGATCAAGCCGAGTGCCGTGGCCAAGTTGGTCACCAGCAGCAGGCGCAGAATCATCCGCGAGCCTTCACCCAGGGCATCGCTGAAAGCTTTCGCGGCCGGCGTCACCCCGTCGTTGATCGCGAAGATCCGCTGCTTCCAGCGGTGTACGTCGCTGCCGCTGACCTGATTGGCCATGATCGCTCGGTGCATCTCCTGGGCCAGGTCGTCCAGTTGCACCAGGTAGCCATCGCCCACCGTCCACAGTTCAATGGCTTTTTCCAGGTAACTGAAATGGCGGAAGTTGAGGTACAGCCAGATCAGGCTGGAAACGTCGTCAGGGTGGTTACCGCCCTTGAGGATGCCCTGGCGCGCGGCTGGCAGGTCCGGCGTCGGGCGGTCCAGGGCCAGCCGCAGCTCATGCCCGCCCTGGGGTACGGCAATCGCGTTCTGGTATTTGAGGTAGGTGGCTTCGTCGCGGCTGTCGGCGTAGAGCGTCAGGTAAAAGATCGCGTCTTTCTGGCCCTTGGACCACAGGCTTTCGCCCGCCACATAACCGCGCACCGCCGAGAGTACGTAGAGACTGACGCAGCCTAACAATGCCTGGAACAGCACGACGGCGATAAAAGGCCACACAATGCCCAATAACCGAGGGGTTCCGAGAGTCTGCTTTTGCTTCATGAGGTCCCTTGCACATGCACAACTAAAATACGCACGCGAGTGAAAACCGCTCCTGATAGCTCAGCGTAGGCTAAATCACCGCACTTGTTGCAAGTGTCCGTAAAGTTTGGCGTACAAGCCACCATCAGCAATCAACTGCTGATGGTCGCCATCTTCGGCAATATGGCCGCCATCGAACACCAATACCCGATCCGCCTGTTTCACCGCCGACAGCCTGTGGGCGATGATCAACGTGGTACGGCCACTGAGAAACCGCGCCAGCGCCTGGTGCAGGTTGTATTCGGTTGCCGCATCCAGGGCCGAGGTGGCCTCGTCGAGTATTACCACTTTCGGCTCCGCCAGCACCATCCGGGCAATGGCCAGGCGTTGACGCTGCCCACCGGAAAAGCGCACGCCGGAGCGTCCGACCACGCTGTCCAGGCCCAGCGGCAGCGCCTTGACGGTCGTATCCAGCTGGGCAATTTCCAGCGCCTGCCAACAGGCCTGGTCGCTGCGCTCGCGGCCCATGGTCAGGTTGGCGCGCACCGTATCATTGAACAGTGCCGGGTGCTGCAGCACCACGGAGACATTCTCGCGAATCGTCTCCAGGCCGATTTCCTGCTGGGTCGAACCACCGAAGCGAATGCTGCCGGCCTGCGGCGTATACAGCCCCAGCAACAGTTGCACCAGGGTACTTTTGCCGCCGCCGCTGGCGCCGACAATCGCGACTTTTTCACCCGGGGCGATGTTCAGGTTCAACTGGTCCAGCACCAGTTCCTCGCCGTAGCCGAAATTCAGGCCGCGCACTTCGATGCCGACCGTCTCGCGTCCGGTAAACGGATCGGCACCGCCCGCGTATTGCGGTTCATCGGCGCGGGCCAGCAGTTCGTTGATCCGCGTCAGCGCCCCGCCCGCCGCGTAGTAGGCGTATTGCAGGTTCAGCAACTGTTCCACCGGGCTGATCATGAACCACAGGTAACTGAACACCGCGAGCATCTGGCCGATGGACAGGTCGGAAAACAGCACCGTCAGCATCGCCGCCGCACGGAAGATGTCGATACCAAACTGGAACAGCAAGCCACTGGCGCGGCTGGAGGCGTCGCTTTTCCACTGGGAATTGACCGCAAAATCCCGCACTTCCTGGGCCCGCCGGCCCAGGCGACCGAGGAAAAAGCCCTGGCGATTGCCGGCACGCACTTCCTGGATCGCATCGAGGGTTTCGGTGAGCGCCTGGGTGAACCGCGACGTGCTGTCGTTTTCCAGCTTCTTCAGGTGCTTGACCCGCTTGCCCAACTGCACCGTGGCGTAGATCACCAGCGGGTTGAACAGCAGGATCAACAGTGCCAGCTTCCAGTGCATCCACATCAGGATCCCGGAGGTGCCTACCAGGGTGAGCATCGCCACCAGGAACCGGCTGAGGGTTTCACCGACGAATTTGTCCACCGTGTCCAGGTCGGTGACCAGGTGCGTGGTCACCGTGCCGCTGCCCAGGCTTTCGTATTCGCTGAGGGAAATGCGCTTGAGGCGCTCGATCAGCCGCACGCGAATGCGATAGACGATGTCCTTGGCCAGCCGCGCAAACAACCGCGCCTGCAGCACGTTGAACACCAGGGCGCCGCAACGCAACAGCAACGTCACCAGCAGCATCAGGCCGATATAGCCGGCGGCCTTCTGCCAACCCAGAGGCAATGCGTGGTTCATCACCTTCAGTGCCGCATCGCCATGGCCCAACAGCACTTCGTCCACCAGCAACGGCAGCAGCAATGGAATCGGCACGCTGCACAAGGTTGCCAGCACGGCGACGCCATTGGCGATCCACAGGGATTTCTTGTGATGCAGCGCCAGGCGGCGGACTTCCGCCCAGGTCAGCCGGTCGACACGCTTGGGTTGCTCAACGGGATCGGGCTGATCATGCACAGGCAGCTCGCTCCAGCCAACGGCTCAGCAGCGGCGCCAATTCGGACAGCGGCTGGTAGCCGTTGGTCAGCAGCGCCAGTTGCCCATTACGCTCCGCCAGCAAGGTCGGGAAACCGGCGATGCCCAGGTCCTGGACCCAGGTGAAATCCGCCGCGGTGGCCGCGTGCTGGTCGGCGCGGTCGAAAGCTTCGGCGAACTCGATACGCGGCACGCCGGCGGTCTCGGCCAGTTCCACCAATACGTCGGCGCGGGTCACGTCGCGCCCTTCGACGTAGAACGCCTGCTGGATCAGGCCCAGCAGTTTCCAGGCGCAATCCGGCGCCAGGCTGCGGGCAGTGACCACAGCGCGGCAAGCCGGCTCGGTGTCGTAGACAAAACCATCAGGCAGTGCACCTTCACGCTTGAACGGCTGGCCGGTGGCGTCGGTCACGGCCTGCCAATGCTCAAGAATATAGCGCCGGGTCGTCGGCTCCAGCGCCGCGCCACTGCCGGTGCGCAAGCCGCCCACCACCAGGTGCAGCTCCACGCCTGCGGCCTGGGCCTGCTCAACCAGCGCCTTGGCCACCGGGGCGAAACCCCAGCACCAGGAGCACATCGGATCCATTACATAGAGCAGGCGTGCGGACATGGCTCAGGCCTCGGAGGATGGGGATTGCTTGTAGTTGTAGCCAATCGGGTGCGGCATATTGCGGGCCTTGGCCAGTTCAATCTGCTTTTGCCGGTCGATCGCGCTGCGACGGGTCTTCTCTGAAAGCTTATCCCAGCAATGCGGGCAACTGATGCCAGCTACATAGTGTTCGGATGCACGGTCCTCGACGCTGACCGGTGTGCGGCAGGCATGACATTGATCGTAGTCGCCTTCGCTCAAGTCGTGGCGCACGGTCACGCGATTGTCGAACACAAAGCAGTCGCCCTGCCACTTGGTTTCTTCCTGCGGCACCTCTTCGAGGTACTTCAGGATGCCGCCCTTGAGGTGATACACCTCGTCGAAACCCTCGCTGAGCATATAGCTCGAGGCCTTTTCGCAACGAATGCCGCCGGTGCAGAACATGGCGACTTTCTTGTGTTTGGCCGGGTCGAAGTTGGCTTTGATGTAGTCGGGAAATTCGCGGAAGCTGGTGGTCTTCGGGTCGATCGCGCCTTCAAAGGTGCCGATGGACACTTCGTAGTCGTTGCGGGTATCGATCAGCAGCACTTCAGGGTCGCTGATCAGCGCATTCCAGTCCTGCGGCTCGACGTAGGTGCCGACTTTCTTGTTCGGGTCGACGCCTTCGACGCCCAGGGTCACGATCTCTTTCTTGAGCTTGACCTTGGTGCGGTAGAACGGCTGCTCGTCGCAGTACGACTCTTTGTGGTCGATGTCGTCCATGCGCGGGTCGTTCTTGAGCCAGGCCATCAAGCCATCAATGCCTTCGCGGCTGCCGGAAACGGTGCCGTTGATGCCTTCTTCGGCAATCAGCAAGGTGCCTTTGATGCCGTTGTCGACCATCGCCTGCAGCAGTGGCTCGCGCAGGGCGACGTAATCTTCGAGGGTGACGAACTTATACAGTGCCGCCACGACAATCGGTTGAGTCATGGGTGTTCTCTCCAGGTGGCTACCCTCGTAAAGGGTGAACCGGATGCAAAAAAAACGCGCCGACTGAGCGGCGCGTTGCGGATTCTAACAAAAATGGCGACGATTATGGACCGCCTCTTACTGTGGCGAGGGAGCTTGCTCCCGCTGGGCTGCGGAGCGGCCCCAACCAGGCAGTTGCAACCTTTCAGAAAGCTTGCGGTGATTGGCAGAAGGGCTGCTGCGCAGCCCAGCGGGAGCAAGCTTCCTCGCCAGATCAAGCTGATGTGCCACAGTGTCAGTGACCGCCGGCGCAGGTCGGCGAGGCCGGGGCTGCGTCGATTTTCGCCCATTCTTCAGGCGTGTAGGTATGCAGCGCCAACGCATGGAATTCGCTCATCAGGTCACCCAACGTGGCATAGACCTTCTGGTGGCGCTTGACGCGGTTGAGGCCCTCGAACTGCTGGCTGACCAGCACGGCCTTGAAGTGGGTCTGCAACCCACGGCTGTGCATATGGCTTTCATCCAGCACGCTCAAGTGTTCCGGGCTCAGGGCGACGAGTGCCGATTCGATACGCTGTTGCATGGTCATTCCTGTTTACTTCTTCTTGGCCGGGGCCGGGGCTTTTGGCGTCAGCTCGTTGGTCATGTCTTCCAGCAGCTTGTTCACCACAGGTACCGCGCTTTCCAGCTTGGCCTGGGTCATCTGGGCCGATTGCTGGGTCAGCTGGGGCATTTTCTCCAGGACTTTCTTGCCCAGTGGCGACTGGTAGAACGCAACCAGGTCCTTGAGCTCGGATTCGCTGAAGTTGTCGGTGTAGAGCTTGATCATGTCCGGCTTGAGCTTGTTCCAGCCGATGGCCTGGTCCAGGGCGGTGTTGGCCTTGGCCTGGTAGGTGTCCAGGACGGTTTGCTTGGAAGCAGGCGCCTTGGTCTGCTCGAAACGCTGGGCGAACATTTGTTGCACTTGCATGTACACCGGGGTACCCAGCTTGTCGGCATGGGCCAGGGTAAGGAAGGCTTCGGCACTGGCGTTGTGGCTGGCGGTATCGGCAAAAACCTGGCCGCTGGCACATACCAGAGCAACCGCGGTACAGATGGCACGAAGACGAGTCATCGAGTTTCCTTTTCTAGCAGGCGAGGTAAGACCCCAAGGGCGCCCATTCTGCGCCTAAAAAACGCCGCGGCTCAACCCCACGCCTTGTGGGGCCTGGTTTTGCGGGGCTTAATCCGATGAAAAGTCTTTTAAGGGAACCCCACCGGACGATCAGGGCCTAAACTGCGCAAACGAACCTGAAGGAGTGTGCCCGATGAGCCGTATCGAAACCGACAGCCTGGGAGAAGTGCAAGTCCCGGATGACGCTTACTGGGGCGCGCAGACCCAACGCTCGCTGGTGAACTTCGCCATCGGCGACCAGCGCATGCCCCTGGCTGTGTTGCACGCCCTGGCCCTGATCAAGAAGGCTGCGGCCCGGGTCAACGACCGCAATGGCGACCTGCCCGCCGACATTGCCCGGTTGATCGAACAGGCCGCCGACGAAGTGCTCGCCGGCGAACACGACGACCAGTTTCCCCTGGTGGTGTGGCAGACCGGCAGCGGCACCCAGAGCAACATGAACGCCAACGAAGTGATCGCCGGCCGTGCCAACGAGCTGGCGGGCAAGCCCCGTGGCGGCAAGAGCCCGGTGCATCCCAACGACCACGTCAACCGTTCCCAGAGCTCCAACGACTGCTTCCCCACCGCCATGAGCATCGCCGCCGTGCAGGCCGTCACCGAGAAGCTGTTGCCGGCGATCCGTGAACTGTCTGGTGGTTTGGCAGAGTTGTCGGCGCGCCACATGAAGCTGGTGAAAACCGGCCGCACCCACATGATGGATGCGACGCCCATCACCTTCGGCCAGGAAGTCTCGGCCTTTATAGCGCAACTCGACTACGCCGAACGCGCGATCCGCAGCGCCCTGCCCGCCGTGTGTGAACTGGCCCAGGGTGGTACTGCCGTCGGCACCGGGCTCAATTCACCCCACGGTTTTGGCGAGGCGATTGCCTCGGAATTGGCCGCGCTGTCGGGCCTGCCGTTTGTCACCGCACCGAACAAATTCGCCGCGCTGTCGGGCCATGAGCCGTTGACCACCCTGCACGGCGCGTTGAAGACCCTGGCCGTGGCCCTGATGAAAATCGCCAACGACCTGCGCCTGCTGGGCTCCGGCCCGCGTGCCGGGCTGGCGGAAGTCAAGTTGCCGGCGAATGAACCGGGCAGCTCGATCATGCCCGGCAAGGTCAACCCGACCCAGTGCGAAGCGCTGTCGATGCTGGCCTGCCAGGTGCTGGGCAATGACGTGACCATTGGCTTCGCCGCCAGCCAGGGCCACTTGCAGTTGAACGTGTACAAGCCGGTGATCATCCACAACCTGCTGGAATCGATCCGCCTGCTGGCCGACGGTTGCAGCAACTTCCAGGAGCACTGCATCGCCGGCCTGGAACCCGACGCCGAGCAAATGGCCGCGCACCTTGAGCGTGGCCTGATGCTGGTGACTGCGCTGAACCCGCACATCGGCTACGACAAGTCCGCCGAGATTGCCAAGAAGGCCTATGCCGAAGGGCTGACCCTACGGGAAGCGGCGCTGAAGCTGGGCTATCTCACGGACGAAGAGTTCGACCAGTGGGTGCGTCCGGAAAACATGCTGGAAGCCGGTCATTAAGACGCCAATCGTGCACGCCGGGCCCTGAGCCCGGCGAACAGCGACGGCGCCAACGCCACGGTCGCAGACCCCAGCACCACCAACACGGCACCGCCGTAGCCGAGGGCATTGATGTCTTCGGCGTGCACATACTCGGGCCACATCCAGGCGGCCAGCGCTACCGCGACGAAGGTCACCAATGGCGTCAGCGCCAGGGTGGCGCTGACCCGCGAGGCTTCCCAGTGGGCCAGGGCTTCAGCGAATGCGCCGTAGGCAATCAGCGTATTGAAACAGCAGGCCAGCAGCAGCCAGCCTTGCAGCGGGCTCAGTTGCAGCGCTTCCATCGGGTGCGCCCATGGCGTCAGCAAGAGCGCGCAGGACAGGTAGATCACCATCATCACCTGCAACGAATTCCATACCGTCAGCAACTGCTTCTGGCCCAGGGCGTAGAAGGTCCAGATGGTGGTGGCCAGGAGAATCGTCAGCACCCCGGCGGTGTAGCTGCCCAGGGAGGTCAACAACTCGGTCAGGCGCTGGTTGAAGAACAGGCCGAAGCCGATGATCAGCACCAGCAGGCCCATGCCCTGCCCGAGGCTGAAGCGTTCCTTGAACACGAAGACGCTGGCGATCATCAGGAAGATCGGGCCCACCTGTACCACCAGTTGCGCGGTGCCGGGGCTCAGCAGTTTGAGGCCGACCAGGTAGAGCACGTAGTTGCCCATCAGGCCGCACACGGCGATTGCTACCAGCCAGCCACCTTTTGGTCCGAGGGAACGCCAGCTGGGCAGGCGCCTTACGGCGGCGAGATAGATAAACAGGCAACTGCCGGAGACGACCAGGCGAAACCAGGTGACGGTGACGGGGTCCATCACCTGCAAGACCTGTTTGAGTTTGATCGGCAGAATGCCCCAGAGCAGCGCGGTCAGCAGGGCCAGGGATAAACCGTAGACCCAACGGCCCGATGAGATGTGCATGAGTGCCCCGAATGCCTGAGGTGGAGGAGGTGCATTCTAGGGGGATGTGAACGGATTGGGATACGGTGCTGATCAAATGTGGGAGCGGGCTTGCTCGCGAAGGCGGTCTATCAGCCAACATTTTCATCGACTGCCCCGCCGCATTCGCGAGCAAGTCGAATCGTCGCACCGCCACTCCCACACTGAGTCAGCGTACGGCTTCGAACAAGCCGGTGGCCCCCATGCCGCCGCCCACACACATAGTGACAATGCCGTAACGCAACTTGCGCCGCTGCAACTCACGCACCAGATGCCCCACCTGCCGCGACCCCGTCATCCCAAACGGATGCCCGATGGAAATCGACCCACCGTTGACGTTGTACTTGGCGTTATCAATTTCCAGCCGATTACGCGCATAAAGGCACTGCGAGGCAAACGCCTCATTCAGCTCCCACAAATCAATATCCGCCACCGCCAGCCCACGGGCCTTGAGCAACTTGGGCACCGAAAACACCGGCCCGATCCCCATCTCATCCGGCTCACACCCCGCCACCGTAAACCCGCGAAAAAACGCCTTGGGCTTAAGCCCCAGTTCCAGCGCTTTTTCCAGGCTCATCACCAGTGTCATGGAAGCCCCATCAGACAACTGCGACGAATTCCCCGCCGTCACCGACCCATCCTCCGCAAACACCGGCTTCAATCCCGCAAGACTGGCCAACGTCGTATCCGGACGATTGCAATCATCCCGATCCACCACCCCCTCCAACACCTGCACCGCGCCAGTGTTCTTGTCCTCAACCTTGTACTTCACCGCCATCGGCACGATTTCATCATCGAACAACCCGTCAGCCTGGGCCTGAGCCGTACGCTGCTGGCTTTGCAGCGCATACAGATCCTGCTCTTCACGACTGACGTGATACCGCCGCGCAACGATTTCCGCCGTCTGCCCCATGGGAAAGTAAATGCCCGGCACCTGCTCCTTGAGCAACGGATTGATCAGGTTATCGGTGTTGACGCTCTTCATGGTCAGGCTGATGGACTCGACCCCACCGGCGACAATGATCTCGCTGCAACCGGAAGCAATCTGGTTGGCGGCGATCGCAATCGCCTGCAACCCCGAGGAACAGAAACGGTTGAGGGTCATGCCCGCCGTACCGGTACCCAGTTGCGACAACACCGCCACATTGCGGCCGATGTTGTAGCCCTGGGCACCTTCGTTGGAACCGGCGCCGACGATGCAGTCCTCGACCGTGGCCGGGTCGATGCCGTTGCGGGTCAGCAACGCGTTCACGCAATGGGCAGCCATGTCATCGGGACGGGTCTGGTTGAACTTGCCGCGAAAGGACTTGGCCAGGCCGGTTCGCACGCTGTCGACGATCACTACTTCACGCATGGGCTACCTCAATTGTTGTGGTTGTTGAGAGATGGATCGAGCATAGATCCCGCCCTCTTCAACCGCGACAATCATTCACCCCGCGTATGCAAAAGCATGGCGTTACTTCTTCTTGTCCTTCTTGTCATGCTTGTCGGTCTTGTCGAACGCTTCCTCCAGCGCCCGGTTGATGGTGCGCAGTACCTTCACCCGCGCCCAGCGCTTGTCGTTGGCTTCAACCAGCGTCCACGGCGCAATCTCGGTGCTGGTGCGGTCCACCATGTCGCCCACCGCCGCCCGGTAGTCGTCCCACTTCTCGCGGTTACGCCAGTCGTCCTCGGTGATCTTGAAGCGTTTGAACGGGATTTCCTCGCGGGCCTGGAACCGCTCCAGCTGCGTCTGCTTGTCGATCGCCAGCCAGAACTTGACCACGATCACCCCGGCGTCGCGCAGTTGCTCTTCGAAGTCGTTGATCTCGCCGTAGGCGCGCATCCAGTCCGTCGGCGTGCAGAAGCCTTCGATGCGTTCCACCAACACCCGGCCATACCAGGAGCGGTCGAACACGGTGAACATGCCCCGCGCCGGAATCTTCTGCCAGAAACGCCACAGGTAAGGCTGGGCGCGCTCGTCTTCACTGGGCGCGGCAATCGGCACGATGTGGTACTGCCGGGGATCGAGGGCTGCCGCCACACGCCGGATGGCCCCACCCTTGCCCGCCGCGTCGTTGCCTTCAAACACCGTCACCAACGCGTGCTTGCGCATGCGTTTGTCGCGCATCAGCCCGGAGAACCGCGCCTGCTCGGTAATCAGTTGTTCTTCGTAATCGTCCTTTTCAAGGCTCAGGGTCATGTCCAGGCTGTTCAGCAGGCTCATCTGGTCAACCGCCGATGGCAGCGGCGCCGGGTTCATGCCGCTGGCTTTACCCTTGGGCACTTTCAAGGCGTTTTGCAGGCCTTCGAGCAGGATCTTGCCGACGGTCAGCCCGCGGTAGTGCGCATCGACACCCTCGATCACATACCAAGGCGCATAGTCACGGCTGGTGCGGCGCAGGATCCGCTCACCAAAATGCACAAACTTGTCGTAGGTCTTTGACTGCTGCCAGTCCAGCGGGCTGATGCGCCAGCTGTGCAGCGGGTCGTCCTGCAAGGCTTTGAGCCGGGATTTCATTTGCTTCTTGGAGAGGTGGAACCAGAACTTGAAGATCAGCGCACCTTCATCACACAGCATCTTTTCCAGGCGCTCGGCCCCGGCGATGGCCTGATCCAGCCGCGCGTCCTTGATCTCGCCATGGACGCGACTCTGCAGCATCTGGCTGTACCAGTTACCAAAAAAGATCCCCATGCGGCCTTTCGCCGGAAGCTGGCGCCAGTAGCGCCAGGCCGGTGGGCGGGCCAGTTCTTCGTCGGTCTGCTGGTCGAAGGTGCGCACCTCGATCAGGCGCGGGTCCATCCATTCATTCAGCAATTTGACGGTTTCACCCTTGCCCGCGCCTTCGATGCCATTGATCAGGATGATCACCGGGAAGCGCTTCTGCTGTTGCAGTTCGTACTGCACTTCCAGCAAGGCTTCACGCAGGGCCGGCACTTCGGCGTCGTAGGTGTCTTTGTCGATGGCGTGACCGATTTCGGCAGATTCGAACATGGGCGGCTCCGTTCCAGAAGTGATCAAGACTAGCGGATTGGGCAACAACACGTGGCAGGAAATTCCACAGCGGCTTGCCATGGATCAATGACAACCCTGTTGATCAGCTAGAATGGCCGCCTTGCCTTTGCCGAGCCGCTCATGAACCCCGTATCCCACGCCCAGCTTGACTGGGATGACCAAGGTCGCCCGCACTCGCGGGTCTTCGATGACGTGTACTTCTCCGACAAGTCGGGCCTTGAAGAAACCCGCTACGTGTTCCTCGAACAGAACCGTTTGCAGGAACGCTTTGCGGCGCTGCCGATGGGCGGGCGCTTGGTGATTGGTGAGACGGGCTTCGGCACCGGCCTGAATTTTTTGTGCGCCTGGCAGTTGTTTGATCAACACGCGGTGGCGGGTGCACGCCTGCATTTTGTCAGCGTGGAAAAGTACCCGCTGAGCCACGCCGACCTGCAGCGCGCCCTCGCCCTCTGGCCGGAACTGGCACCGTTCGCCGAGCAGCTGTTGGCGCAATACATCGCGATTCACCAAGGCTTCCAGCGGCTGGTACTGGATAACGGTCGAGTCACCCTGACGTTGCTGATCGGCGACGCCCTGGAGCAATTGCCGCAACTGGACGCACAGGTCGACGCCTGGTTCCTCGACGGTTTCGCCCCGGCCAAGAACCCCGACATGTGGACTGCCGAGCTGTTCGCCGAACTGGCGCGGCTGGCGGCGCCGGGCTCGACCATCAGCACCTTTACCAGCACCGGCTGGGTACGGCGGTTGATCAACGCCGCCGGGTTCAAGATGAAGCGCACCCCCGGCATCGGCCACAAGTGGGAAATCCTGCGGGGTGAGTTTCTCGGCTGGCCCGCTGAAACGCCTGCGCCTGCCGCGGCAAAACCCTGGTTTGCGCGCCCGCCTGCGGTTTCCGGTGAACGCCATGCACTCGTCATCGGCGGTGGCCTGGCCGGTTGCGCCACGGCGGCCAGCCTGGCGGCACGCGGCTGGCGCGTCAGTTTGCTGGAACGCCACGCGGCGCTCGCACAGGAAGCTTCCGGCAACCCGCAAGGGGTGTTGTACCTCAAGCTTTCCGCCCATGGCACGGCACTTTCGCAGTTGATTCTCAGCGGTTTCGGCCACACGCGGCGCCTGCTGGAACACCTGCAACGTGGCGTGGACTGGGATGGCTGCGGCGTGCTGCAACTGGCCTTCAACGCCAAGGAAGCCGAGCGCCAGGCACAACTGGCCGGCGCTTTTGCCCCGGACCTGTTGCACCTGCTGGATAAAGAGCAGGCACAGGTGCGCGCCGGGATAACGCTGGAGCACGGCGGCTTGTTCTTCCCCGAAGGCGGCTGGGTTCACCCGCCGGCGCTGTGCGAATGGCAAGCCAGGCACCCGCTGATCGAAGTGCTCCAGCACCACGACGCCCTTGAGCTCAAGCAGGTCGACGGTCAGTGGCAGGCGTTGCAGGGCGATACGGTTCTGGCTCAAGCCAGTGTGGTCGTGCTGGCCGGCGCCGCCGAGATCAAGCGGTTTTCCTTCAGCGCTGACTTGCCCCTCAAGCGCATCCGCGGGCAAATCACTCGCCTGCCGCAAACGGCGCAAAGCCAGGCGTTGGCCACGGTGGTGTGCGCCGAGGGCTACGTCGCCCCGCCACGCCTGGGCGAGCACACCCTCGGTGCCAGCTTCGACTTCAAGAGCGATGACCTTACGCCCACGGTGGCCGAGCACGCGGGCAATCTGCAGATGCTGCGGGAAATCTCCCTCGATTTGCTGCAACGCCTGGGCGCCGACAGCCTGGCACCCGAACAGCTCGAAGGCCGCGCCGCCTTCCGTTGCACCAGCCCGGACTACCTGCCGATCGTCGGACCGCTGGCGCAGCGAGAGGCGTTTGATCACACCTACGCCGCCCTCGGCAAAGACGCCCGGCAGGTCCCTGATGCGCCGTGCCCGTGGTTGCACGGCGTGTATATCAACAGTGGCCATGGCTCACGGGGGCTGGTCACCGCGCCACTCTGCGCAGAGCTGCTGGCCGCCTGGCTCGACAATGAGCCCCTGCCGCTGCCGCGCAGTGTCAGCGAAGCCTGTCACCCCAATCGCTTCGCGCTGCGTGCCCTGATCCGCGGTACCCCAGGCAAATCCTGAGGGCCACGACGGGCTCGCAGCCCGTCAAGGCTCTTTGCCTTATAACGTATTGTTCTAAAACTCCCACAATTTACCCGGGTCAGTCTCTGGGTACCCGCCGTTTTGGCGGGCTGCATTTCTATCCCTCCCCAACGGAAAAACCGGTAAGGAATTTATGTGCGGATTAGCTGGAGAGTTACGTTTCGATCACCAACCTGCCGACCTGGCAGCGGTGGAACGAATCACCCATCACTTGGCGCCACGCGGTCCTGACGCGTGGGGCTTTCATGCCCAGGGGCCGATTGCCCTGGGCCATCGACGCCTGAAAATCATGGACCTGTCGGATGGCTCCGCCCAACCGATGGTCGACGCCCAACTGGGCCTGTCCCTGGCGTTCAACGGCGCGATCTATAACTTCCCGGAATTGCGTGAAGAGCTGGAAGCCCTGGGCTACGCCTTCTATTCCGGTGGTGACACCGAAGTGCTGCTCAAGGGCTACCACGCCTGGGGCGAAGCCCTGCTGCCCAAGCTCAACGGGATGTTCGCCTTCGCCATCTGGGAGCGCGATGCCCAGCGCCTGTTCATCGCCCGCGACCGCCTCGGCGTGAAGCCGCTGTACCTGTCGCGCACCGGCCAGCGCCTGCGTTTTGCCTCGGCCTTGCCGGCGCTGCTCAAGGGTGGCGATATCAACCCGATCCTCGATCCGGTGGCCCTCAATCACTACCTGAACTTCCACGCCGTGGTGCCGGCGCCGCGCACCTTGCTGGCGGGCATTGAAAAACTGCCGCCCGCCTCCTGGATGCGCATCGACGCCGATGGCAAGACTGAACAGAAAACCTGGTGGACCCTGCCCTACGGCCCCCACGCCGACGAAGCCAACCTGACCCTGGAAGACTGGACCGACCGCGTGCTCGACAGCACCCGCGAAGCCGTGGCGATTCGTCAGCGGGCGGCGGTGGATGTGGGCGTGCTGCTTTCCGGCGGTGTCGATTCCAGCATGCTGGTGGGTCTGTTGCGGGAAGTCGGCGTGCAGGACCTGTCGACCTTCTCCATCGGTTTTGAAGACGCTGGAGGCGAGCGCGGCGACGAGTTCCAGTATTCAGACTTGATCGCCAAGCATTACGGCACCCGTCACCACCAACTGCGTATCGCCGAAAGCGAAATCATCGAGCAATTGCCGGCGGCGTTCCGCGCCATGAGCGAGCCGATGGTCAGCCATGACTGCATCGCCTTCTACCTGCTGTCCCGGGAAGTGGCCAAGCACTGCAAGGTGGTGCAAAGCGGCCAGGGCGCCGATGAACTGTTCGCCGGTTACCACTGGTACCCGCAGGTGGATGGCGCAAGCGACCCGTACGCGGCCTACCGCGACGCATTTTTCGACCGCAGCTACGACGACTATGCCGCTACCGTCGCGCCGAAATGGTTGACCGCGAATGACGCCGCCGGCGACTTCGTGCGCGAGCATTTCGCCCAGCCCGGCGCCGATGCGGCAGTGGACAAAGCCCTGCGCCTGGACAGCACCGTTATGCTGGTGGATGACCCGGTCAAGCGCGTCGACAACATGACCATGGCCTGGGGCCTGGAAGCGCGCACGCCGTTTCTCGACTATCGCCTGGTAGAACTGTCGGCCCGCGTGCCGGGCAAATTCAAATTGCCGGACGGCGGCAAGCAAGTGCTCAAGGAAGCGGCGCGCCGGGTTATCCCGAGCGAGGTCATCGACCGCAAGAAAGGCTACTTCCCGGTGCCCGGCCTCAAGCATTTGCAGGGTGACACCTTGAACTGGGTGCGTGAGCTGCTGCTGGACCCAAGCCAGGACCGCGGCCTGTTCAACCCGGCCATGCTCGACCGCCTGCTCACCGATCCCCAAGGCCAACTGACCCCGTTGCGCGGCTCCAAGCTGTGGCAACTGGCGGCGCTGAACCTGTGGCTCAGCGAACAAGGAATCTGATTCATGAAACCTCATGCCACGGCTTACAGCCAACGCTTGCTGCGAGGCCAGGCGCCCTCCTACGAGCGCCTGCAAGCCCGCTTCGCCGAAGACGGCAGCGAACTGGACCCCACGCCGATTGCCGTGCATTGCGGTTGGGGCCGGCTGTTGATCGGCCACACCTTCCCGGACCCGGCGAGCCTGGCCCTGGAGTTGCTCAACGAGCAGCCCGGCGAGCGGGATATCGCGCTGTATGTGGCGGCGCCGCAGCAGATCCTCGGGATTGATCCCCAGCAGTTGTTTCTCGACCCGTCCGATACCCTGCGCCTGTGGTTCACCGACTATCGTCCGGCGACCCGGGTGTTTCGCGGGTTCCGGATTCGCCGGGTACAAACCGAGGCGGACTGGCAGGCGGTGAACCAGCTGTACCAGGGGCGCGGCATGTTGCCGGTGGACCCGGCGCTGCTCACGCCACGCCATCAAGGCGGCCCGGTGTATTGGCTGGCCGAGGACGAAGACAGCGGCGCGGTGATCGGCAGCGTGATGGGCCTGAACCACCAGAAGGCCTTTCACGATCCGGAGAACGGCTGCAGCCTCTGGTGCCTGGCGGTCGACCCGCAATGTACCCGCCCCGGGGTGGGTGAAGTGCTGGTGCGCCACTTGATCGAACACTTCATGAGCCGTGGCCTGAGCTACCTCGACCTGTCGGTGCTGCACGACAACCGCCAGGCGAAAAGTCTCTACGCCAAGCTTGGCTTTCGCGCGCTGACCACCTTCGCCATCAAGCGCAAGAACGGGATCAACCAGCCGCTGTTCCTCGGCCCTGGCCCACAGGCGGAGTTCAATCCCTACGCGCGGATCATCGTCGAGGAAGCCCATCGGCGCGGGATCGACGTGCAGGTGGACGATGCCGATGCCGGCTTGTTCACCCTGAGCCACGGTGGCCGCCGGGTGCGCTGCCGCGAATCCCTCAGCGACCTGACCAGCGCCATCAGCATGACGTTGTGCCAGGACAAGAGCCTGACCCACAAGGTGTTCAAGGCCGCAGGCCTGAACCTTCCGGCCCAGCAATTGGCCGGCAGTGCCGATGACAACCTGGAGTTTCTCGACGAGCACCAGCGCATTGTGGTCAAGCCGCTGGATGGCGAACAAGGCCAGGGTGTGGCGGTGGATTTGCAGACCATTGAAGACGTGCAAAAAGCCATTGAGGCGGCCCGCCAATTCGACACCCGTGTACTGCTGGAAAGCTTCCACGAAGGCCTCGACCTGCGAATTCTGGTGATCGGCTTTGAAGTGGTCGCCGCCGCCATTCGCCGCCCGGCGGAAGTCACCGGCGATGGCCAGCATTCCATTGGCGCGTTGATCGAAGCCCAGAGCCGCCGACGCCAGGCCGCCACCGATGGCGAAAGCAAAATCCCCCTGGACCATGAAACCCAACGCACCCTGCAGGCGGCCGGCTACGACTACAACAGCATCCTGCCCCGTGGCGAACGCCTGGCAGTGCGGCGTACCGCCAACCTGCACACCGGCGGTTGCCTGGAAGACGTCACCGCCATCCTCCACCCGACCCTGGTGGACGCCGCCGTGCGCGCCGCCCGTGCCCTCGACATTCCCATGGTGGGCCTGGACCTGATGGTGCTGGCCGCCGACCAACCGGACTACGTGTTTATCGAAGCCAACGAACGGGCCGGGCTGGCCAACCATGAACCGCAGCCGACGGCTGAAAAGTTCGTGGACCTGTTGTTCCCGCATAGCCAACCGACGGCTTGAGAAAGGTGTTGCCTTGACTGGCGCTTTCGCGAGCAAGCCCGCTCCCACAGGGGAATGCATTCCAAATGTGGGAGCGGGCTTGCTTGCGAAGACGCCGGTACAGCCAACACAATCTCTGAGGCGCCCCTTTCATCGAAACCATCGATGCCCTCAACTCATCAGGAGTTTCCATGACCCGAACCATCCCCGAACCGGATCTCGCTTACCTGCAAAAAGTGCTGCTGGAAATGCTCGCCATTCCCAGCCCCACCGGGTTTACCGACACCATCGTGCGCTACGTTGCCGAGCGCCTTGAAGAACTGGGTATTCCGTTTGAAATGACCCGGCGCGGCACCATCCGCGCCACCCTCAAGGGCCAGAAAAACAGCCCTGACCGCGCCGTTTCCGCGCACTTGGACACCATCGGCGCCGCCGTGCGGGCGATCAAGGACAATGGCCGCCTGACCCTCGCGCCGGTCGGCTGCTGGTCCAGCCGTTTTGCCGAGGGCAGCCGCGTCAGCCTGTTCACCGATAACGGCGTGATCCGTGGCAGCGTGCTGCCGTTGATGGCCTCCGGTCACGCGTTCAATACGGCCGTGGATGAAATGCCCATCAGTTGGGACCACATCGAACTGCGCCTGGATGCCTACTGCGCCACCCGCGCCGACTGTGACTCCCTGGGTATCAGCGTCGGCGATTTCGTCGCCTTCGACCCGCTGCCGGAGTTCACCGAGAGCGGGCATATCAGCGCCCGCCACCTGGACGATAAAGCCGGGGTTGCCGCGCTGCTGGCGGCGCTCAAAGCGATTGTCGACAGCGGCCAGCCGCTGCTGATCGACTGCCATCCGCTGTTCACCATCACCGAAGAAACCGGCAGTGGTGCGGCGGCGGCATTGCCTTGGGATGTGAGTGAGTTCGTCGGCATCGACATTGCGCCGGTGGCCCACGAGCAGCACTCCAGCGAGCACGCGGTGAGTGTGGCGATGCAGGATTCCGGCGGGCCGTATGACTATCACCTGTCCCGCCACCTGCTGCGCCTGGCGGCGGAAAATGAGCTACCGGTGCGTCGCGACCTGTTTCGCTACTACTTCAGCGACGCGCATTCGGCGGTGACCGCCGGCCACGACATTCGCACCGCACTGCTGGCGTTTGGTTGCGATGCCACCCACGGCTATGAGCGCACGCACATCGACAGCCTCGCCGCCCTGAGTCGCCTGCTGGGCGCGTACATCCTCAGCCCGCCGGTGTTCGCCAGCGATGCACAGCCGGCCAAGGGCTCCCTCGACCGGTTCAGTCACCAGATCGAACACGACACACAAATGGAGAGTGATACCCGCGTGCCGTCGGTGGACAGCCTGGTGGGCCAAAAAACCTGAGACTGGCAACTCGGATCCCGGCGCAGTAGCATCGCCGGGATTCCCTAGCCGAGGCTTGTATGCTGATTCCCTACGATGCACTTGAAGTCGACACCCTGACACGCCTCATCGAAGACTTCGTGACCCGCGACGGCACCGACAATGGTGACGACACACCCCTGGAAACACGGGTGCTGCGGGTACGACAGGCGCTGACCAAGGGCCAGGCGCTGATTGTTTTCGACCCCGAAAGCGAGCAGTGCCAGTTGATGCTCAAGCACGATGTGCCCAAGCACCTGTTCGACTGAGACTCAAGGATTGGGCACAGGCACTGGATGGATATTGGTCTGCTGCCCGTGGCGACTGAGGATCTTCTGATAGACCTCCGCCCGGTGCACATTGACCCCCACCGGCGCTTCCACACCCAGCTTCACTTGGGTGCCGTTCACTTCCAGAATGCGCAAGGTGATCTGGTCACCCACCGAAATTATTTCACCTACCGCGCGGCTTAATACCAGCATGGGGTTCGTCCTTTTTAAGTTACCGAACCCCGACCATGCGCTCCCTGCCTGGCACCATCAATGGCCTTCAGGTTAAACAGGCATGCCTTACACATCAGGGTAAATTACCCTACAGACAGGCAGTGAATAATCTCGAATTACACCCAAGAACCAAACGATATGTTCAAATTTGCAGGCACTCTCTGTGGCTAGAGAGCTTGTTGTGGCGAGGGAGCTTGCTCCCTCGCCACAACAAGCTCCCTCGCCACATCAGGTGCTCACCTGAAATTCAACCTTTTACCGCCTGCGACTGAGCTTTCGCCCGCATCTTGTCCGCCATCACGGTCATCTCGTCATACAGCAGTTGCGGGTTCTTCTGTTTCAATGCCCAGGCCATGCGCCCCTGCTCGTGGGGCAGGATCATGAATTGCCCTTGCGCCACTTGCTGGTAGATGTAGTCGGCGATTTCTGCGGCGGTGATCGGCGAGCTTTCCAGCAGCTTGCCCACCTGGGCCTTCATCGCGGGCGTCGGCCCGCGGAACGAGTCCAGCAGGTTGGTCTGGAAGAAGGATGGGCACACCACATGCACGCCGACTTCCTGTTGCTTGAGTTCCACCAGCAGGCTCTCCGAGAGCGCCACCACGCCGGCCTTGGCCACGTTGTAGTTGCTCATGGCCGGGCCCTGCATCAGGGCGGCCATGGACGCGATGTTGATGATGCGGCCCTTGCTCTTTTCCAGCAGCGGCAGGAAGGCCTTGCAGCCCTTGACCACGCCCATCAGGTTGATCGCGATCTGCCAGTCCCAGTCTTCCAGGGACAGTTCGCTGAAAAACCCGCCCGATGCGACACCGGCGTTGTTGACGATCACGTCGATGCCACCGAGCTTTTCCTCACAGGCCTGTGCGAACGCGGTGAGCTGGCTGTAGTCGCGCACGTCGCAGCGCTGGGTGAAACCGTCACCGCCGGCCTGGCGTACAAGCTTGAGGGTTTCTTGCAGGCCCGCTTCGCTGACGTCCGACAAGGCCAGCTGCCAACCCTCACGGGCCCAGCGCAGAGCGATTTCGCGACCCAGGCCAGAACCGGCGCCGGTGATCATCATGCGATTTTGCATAGGAAAGTAGCCTTGTGGTTCACGGAAGAAGTGAGCCGCAGTGTAGCGAAGGTTTTTCCCGCACCCACGCACCATCAGACTGCTGAATGCCCCAGGCAAACCGTGGGCCGGGTCGGATAGCGGGAAACCCGCCAAGTTCCATTTATTTGAACTAAGGACAGTTATTTGCAACGGGGTTAAAGGAAATAAGCAAGTTAGCGAAAAGCTTTAAAAAAACACGGAATTTTCTGCCAAACACATGGGTCGGAGTTATTAAGGCGTCCGTATCAGTTGTCGGGCCTATCCGTTAATAACAGGTCTTTTCAGAAGACAATAAGGAAAACAAAACATGAGCCTCATTCTTATCATTATTCTGATCCTCCTGCTGGTCGGCGGTCTTCCAGTGTTCCCTCACTCACGCAATTGGGGTTACGGGCCATCGGGTATTCTCGGTACTGTGTTGGTAGTGCTGTTGATTCTGTTGTTGCTCGGCAAGATATAACGCGTTCCAGCGTGCAAAAAAAAGAGGCCTTGAAAGGCCTCTTTTTTTATGCGCGGGTGTTTAGTCCGGCTTGCCGTCCACTACACCGGCGGTGTTGTCCAGCAGGCTCTTGGTAGCGGTCTGCAGGAACGATTCGAGCTTCTGCTTCAACGCAGCCTCGTCCGGCGACTCTGGAATCACTTTCCCGGTCGGGTTGGCGCCCAGTTCGTATTCCCACAACTTCGGCGGCATTTCCTTGGGCAGTACCAGCACGCGGTCACCGGTGAGCAAGGCGACGGTCTGGTCGCTGCCCGACGGCTTGATCACGCCAAAGCCCTTGTCGCCTTCCGGCAGGTTGAGCAGGTCGCGGCCCCAGCACTGGTGCAGGGTGTCACCGCCCAGGCGGCCCATGATGGTCGGCACGATGTCGATCTGGGTGCCCACGGTGTGGTCACGCTCGCCGAACTTCTCCTGCATGCCCGGTGCGATCATCAGCATCGGCACGTTGAAGCGGCCCAGGTCCATCTCGGTGATCTGCTGCTCGTTGCCGAAGCCGTGGTCGCCCACGATCACGAACAGGGTTTCCTTGAAGTACGGCTCCTTGCGGGCCTTTTCAAAGAACTGGCCCAAGGCCCAGTCGGAGTAGCGCATGGCCGTCAAATGCTCGTTGAGGCTGCCACGGTCGGTGACCTTCTCGACCGGCAATGGCGTCGGCAACGCGTACGGCGTGTGGTTGGACAGGGTTTGCAGCAGCGCATAGAACGGCTTGCCGCCTTCACGGGCCTTCAACTCTTCCAGGCCACGGTTGAACATGTCCTGGTCGGACACGCCCCAGGTCGGGTCCGAGAACACCGGGTTGACGAAGTCATTACGCCCGATGAAGTTGGTCATGCCCTGGTTGCTGAAGAAGCCCGACTGGTTATCCCAGGCGAAGTCGCCGTTGTAGACGTACACGTCATCGAAATCGCGATGGCTGAGCAACTGCGGCAGGCCCGACAGCTTGTGGCTGCCTTCCGGAGTCTGCATCAGGTATTCGAAACCCGGCAGGTTCGGGAAGCACGCCATGGTGGCAAACATGCCCTGGTGGGTGTGGGTGCCGTTGGAGAAGAAGCGGTCGAACAGCAGGCCTTCCTTGGACAGTTTGTCGAAGTACGGCGTGATGTTGCCCGGGCGGCCCAGGGCGCCCACCGAGTGACCGGCGAAGCTTTCCATCAGGATAACCACGACGTTCTTGATCGGCAGGGTCTTCTCGGCCGGCGGCGTGAAGTCACGGCGTACCGCGGCGGTGTCGGTGTCGACCAGTTTCTCGGTCGGCAATACCAGCATGTCGCGCACGGTCTGGGTGGCCAGCGGCTGCTCCAGGGTGGCTTTCCAGATGTTCGAACGCTCCTCGGAGAAGCGCGATTTCGCCGCCGCAATCAGCGACAAGGTACCGTTGAGGCCCAACTGGTTGGCGAAGTTCGAGTCGGTGGTGTACACGTCGCCCCAACGCAGTGGCGGGCCCTGGCGCAGGGTGCCACGGATGGCGACCACGGCGACCAGCAGGCAGACCACGAACACCGCGATGCGCGTGTACCACGGCGCTACCTGGCGAGTGCCGATGCTGCCACCGCTGAACGGGCCGCGTGGGCGCGTTGCACGGTCGGCGCCTTTGAAGGCGATGCTCAGGATCAGCGTACCCACGGCCCAGGCCAGCAGGTAGCGCACCACCGGGAAACCGTACCAGAGCATGCTCATCACGGTTTTCGGGTCTTCCTTCACGTACTGGAAGACCAGGCCGTTGAGGCGCTGGTGGAACTCGCGGTAGAAGTCCATTTCCATCAGGCCCAGGAACAGCGCGATGCTGGACGCGACCGTCAGCCACAAGCGGAAGAACCCGCGCGCCGCCATGGCCCTTACGCTGAACAACGCCAGCAGCAACGGCACCAGCACGTACATCACCAGGCGGATATCCAGGCGCAGGCCGTTGGCGAACGCTTCAAGGAAAGTCGAGGCCGGTGTGTCGAGGATCATCTCGCGGTTGTAGACCAGCAGCGCCAGGCGCAGCAGGGAGAACATCACCATCATGATCAAGGCACAAAGCAGCGTGTACGCCAGATGGGATTTGACGGTCGGTTGCAGCAAGCGATTAGAAGCTCGCTGCTGATTCAGGGCGTCCGGGTTTGCCATGTCGTTTTAGGACCCATTGGAAGTTTAAGTTGCGAATGAATACAGCGGCGCCCCGCCCTCGCCCAGGCAGGCTGGGGTAGACGGTGAACGCAATGGCGCAAATGGTGCCCGATCAACGCCGGCAACGCCATTGATTACTCACTCCTGCAGTAGGTGGGCACTCGTTTTAGAGCACTCGACAGGGGAAATAGCCGGCGAATTGTCTTGGATGGAATGTGAAAATTTTGTACAGCGAATATCTCGAAACACAATAACGGGCGTACGGAAACAGATGTGGGAGCGGGCTTGCTCGCGAATACGGTAAATCAGTCGATACATCAGGTGACTGTTACACCGTATTCGCGAGCAAGCCCGCTCCCACACTTACTGTGCCCGCTCTGGATAGCGTTGTTTGGATCAGATCCGCACGTTACCGCGCGGCCCGGCGATCGCCCAGATGATCAAGCCCAGTACCGGCAGCAGCAGGATCAACAGGATCCACAACACTTTGGCGCCGGTACTCGCGCCGCTTTTGAACACGTTGATGATCGCCCAGATATCCAGCGCGAGGATGATCAACCCGATCAGACCATTAAAAGTGGAACCCATGGTGTCGCTCCTAAGTGAGGGCTTGCCTGCTTAGGATAGTCAGCCGTGGCCGGGGGTTCCGTTTTATTTCAGACGTGTACCGCAACCCGCAGGGCTTCCAGCGATGGTTCGCCCTTGATCCCGGTTTCGGCACACAACTGCAGCACCCGTGGCACGTCGTTGCCGTAGACCAGCACAGCCTGGATCTCGTCGTCCAGCAATTGGCTGAAGTTCATCAGCACGTAGCCGCCGTTCTCCGGGTTGAGGGCGCTCATCTGGATCTGGATGCGGTTCAGCGCGGTCAGGGCTTCGGTCTTGGCCAGTTGCTTGGGCTTGAGGTTGAACGCCACGCCGGGGCCAAAGGAGGCGACGATCTGGGCGAACAGGTCCAGGTAGGTGTCGGCCTGGAACAGCACGGTGTCGGGCAGGCTGCCGACGACGATCCACTCACCCAGGGGAATCGGGAAAGTGTCGTCGTAGTTGATGTCGGGGTTGGCGGCCAGGAAAGCGTCGGGATCGGCGTAGGCCTGGGCCGCTTCGTCAGCCACCTTGGCGATCTCGGGTTCGCTCATGCAGCCGGAGCTGATTTTGCTGATGAGTTCGACGAGTGCGGTTTTCATGGGGTGGTCCTGTGGCGGGGCTGATTTTGAGGGCGCAAAGCCTACACCAGTTTTTCCAACTGCGCCGCCGTATCCACCGCCCCCATGGTCTGGGCCGCTGCCAGCGCGGTCACGCCCTGGGCATCGGTGGCCTTGGGATTGGCGCCCTGGCTGATCAGGTAGTCCACCATTTCGGTACGGTTGAACATCGCCGCCATCATCAAGGCGGTGCGACCATCAGAGGATGCGCCTTCGACCAACGCTCCGCCTTCGATCAACGCCTTGACCACCGGCAGGTTGCCCTTGAACGCCGCGCCGGCAATCGGCAGTTGGTTCTTGTCGTTGGCAATCTGGGGGTCGGCCTTGAATTCCAGCAGCACTTTCACCGCGTCCACATGGCCATGGTAGGCCGACAGCATCAACAGCGTATCGCCGTTGTGGTTGCGCAGGTTCGGCGGCAAGCCCTTGGCCAGCAACGCCGCCAGCATCGCGGCATCGCCTTTGCGCGCCACGTCGAACACCTGCTCGGCAAATTCGGCGGCTTCGTCTTCGGTCATTTGTTTGGCTTGGTCTGACATGTGGGGCTCCTTGTCTGGTGTTTCATAAGGCGCCCAGTCTCGCGATGGAGTTCCCCACTGTCATGCCTTTTTTCCCAAAAGCGGCGATAGGCAGAATCAATAACGGAACTTGCCCGCCTGAATATCCGCCAACAGTTGCCCGGTGACCGGCACATAACTGTCCGACCCAGGCAGCCAGGCAAAGATCGGATCATCACCGGCCTTGCCCGGGTCGAACGCTTCCTCCTTGAGTTTCACCTTCTGGTATTTGAAGGTGCCCGTGGTTTCCATCTTCACCTTGATCCGCAGGAACAACGGCACCGCATACGCGGGCAATTGCCCGTGGGCGAAGGTCAGCAACTCGCGCATGTCCAGGGAAGCCAGGGATTCGGCAGGCGTAATGGCCGCCATGCCCGCGCGGCCGTTGGTGTTTTCAATCTCCACGCCGTAGGCCACCACTTCGGAAATCTGCGGGTGCTGCAGGAAGATGTTCTCGACTTCGGTGGTGGAGACGTTTTCACCTTTCCAGCGGTAGGTGTCCCCCAGCCGGTCAACGAATTGGGCGTGGCCGAAGCCGATATTGCGCAACAGGTCGCCGGTGTTGAAATAACGGTCGCCCTTCTCGAACACGTCGCTGAGCACCACCTTGCGGTTCTTCTCGGGGTCGGTGTAGCCGTCGAACGGTGCCTTGTCATCGATCCTGGCCAGCAGCAGCCCCTGGCCCCCCTTGGGCACTTCGCGCATGAAACCGTCGGCGCCGCGAATCGGCTCACAGCTGTCATGGGCGTAGTCCACCAGTGCCCAGTGCATCAGGGAAAAGCCGATGGTGTTGTCGAAGTTCAGCACATTGGTGAAGCCGATGTTGCCGTCACTGGCGGCGTACAGCTCGCAGATATGATCAACGCCAAAGCGCTGCTTGAACTCAGCCCAAACCCCAGGGCGCAGGCCGTTGCCGATCATCTTCGTCACCCGGTTATCCAGGTCGCGCCCGTGGGCAGGCTGGTCGATCAGGTAGCGGCACAGCTCGCCGACATAACCCAGGGTGGTCGCATTGAATTTGCGCACATCGTCCCAGAACTGGCTGGCGCTGAACTTGCGGCGAATCGCGAACCCCGACGCCCCGGCAATCGCCGAACCCCAGCACACGCACAGGCCAGTGGCGTGATACAGCGGCAAGGTGCAATAGACGACATCCTCGGGCCCCATATCCAGGGCGATGGTGCCGAAACTGGCCGAGGACTTCATCCAGCGGCCGTGTTTGAAAATGCCGGCCTTGGGCAAGCCGGTGGTGCCGGAGGTGTAGATATAGAAGCAAGGGTCGTTGAAAAAAATCTGCTGGGTGCTGGCGGGGTTTTCCACCGGGCAGTCGGCGCTGGCAGCCATCAGGTCGACGTAATCCGGCGGCACATGGCTGTGCTGCTGATCGGCAATAAACCAGGTTTTATCCGCCTCGATGGCCACCTGGCTGCGCACGGCCTCGTAGGCCCCTACCAACTCGGCTCCCACCACGATGGCCGCCGGTGCCACCAGGTTGAGGCTATGTACCAGCGCCGACTGGGTTTGCGAGGTATTGAGCATCGCGCAAATGCCGCCCACCTTGGCCACGGCCAGTACGCTGAGCAACAACTCGGGGCGGTTTTCGATAAACAACGCCACCACGTCGCCCTTGCCGATCCCCTGCCGCTGCAGGTAGTGAGCCATGCGGTTGGCCTGCTGGTTGGCCTGGCGGTAGCTCAGCACCGTGTCGCCATACAGCAGCGCGGCGCCGTCGGGGTTGCGTTGGGTGGCTTGTTCAAAGGTCCAGCCCAGGCCGCACGGCTGGTCGGGATCGGTGATGTTGGCAACGCGGATTCCGCGCACCAGGCGCGGCAGCGCACGGACAATGGTGGGCACCTTACGCAGCATCATGCCCCAGGTGATCATGTCACTTGGCGGGTGGTTCATGGCGGGAACGTCCTTTTTCTTATTGTTCGTATGACCCTCAAGGCACTCATCGCACTGTAAGACCCGCGCCGAATGCCTTGCAGGAAAATACGCCAGCCGTTCTTCGGCTGTACACGCAGGATTTGAAAAGTTTTGTATCCCGAAAGGAAAAGGAATTTTGCGCACCGCCAGGTGGTCACTATGGAAGACCTGCCTTGCGTGCCAGCGGTGAAACACTTGGCAAAACCCCGCAAAATGCAGGATGCACGATGGCCATTCATGCAAATTGCACGAAACCGGAAATCTTAAAATTTTATAACTGATTGATTTATAACGATTTTTTAAGATACTTAGTACTGGCACAATCACTGCACCTATCACTCCACGCTGCAAAACATGAGCTAACGGAGCTGATAGACATGAGCCTGATCCAAGATAAATTTTCTTCTGTGTTCTCCAATTTCGACGTCACCACCCAGGCGCGTCCTGATGGCGGCATCCTGCTGACCTTGCGTAACAGCGAAGGCAAGCAGATCAAACGTTCGATCTCTTATCAGCAACTGCACACGGCCGACCAACTGACGTGGGTCATCAGCGCCATTCGCCGCGACCTGGCTGAACAAGCCAGCGACCTGCCACAGATTTCGATGCTGCAAAGCCAGAACCGCTTTGCCCTGCCGACCTACCATTCGGCTTGACCGTCATGCAGGACCCGGACAGGTCGTGGTGCCGTTGCGCACCACGGCCTTTTTTTATTTGCACAATCCCTGTTTCACCGCCTCGTTCACGGCCTGGACCCGGTTAGTCACCTGCAACTTGCCGTAGATGTTGCGCAGGTGAAACTTCACCGTGGCCTGGGAGATGGAGCGAATCCTGCTGATTTCCCACACCGTCTTGCCCTCGACCGCCCAATGCAGGATTTCCCGTTCCTTGGGGGTCAGGGGTTTACCCGACAACATCGCACGCGCCTTGCGGTTGGCAACCGGCGCGCTGTCCGTTTGCGTGGACGGTTGTTCCTGTGGCTCCGAACCGCTCATGCAGGCCTCTCTCTTCATATAGGTCTTGTAACGCCCGAAGTCGGATTACTCCTATTGACAGGCGAATAAATATTGAGACCAGAGAGAGTTACACAAAGAGTGGAACTAATAAGTAAGGTCAACGATAAACAGCTGTTACCCACAAACTTTCAAGTTTATTCCTACAGCGATTTCCAACCTGAAGGAATTGAAGTTAAAAAAATGCCCCCTGTTCAGGAGGCATTGCCGGACGAACTTAGTCATCAAGCCGAGGAAACCCCTCGGCGATCGCGTCGCCGGTCAGCATGACCGCCAGCCCTTCAGGGTCACTGAACAGGCGGATCGCCACAAAGTGCGGGTTCTCCCCCATATCAAACCAGTGCGGGATGCCGCTCGGCACCAAGATCAGGTCGTTTTTCTCGCAGAACACCGCGTACACATAATCTTCGATGTGCAAGGTAAACAGCCCACGACCCGCTACGAAAAAACGCACGTGGTCTTGGGCCATGCGGTGTTCGTCGAGTCGCTCGGCGCGCAATTGGGCTTTCTGCGGGTGATCGTTGCTGACGCGAAGCACATCAACGGTGGTGTAGCCGCGCTCGGTCATCAGCTTGTCGATGGGCGCCTGGTAGGCGGCGATAATCTCAACCTCGCTGGCCCCGGGCTCAAGTCGGGTAGCCGCCTGCCAGCGATCGAACCCCACACCCAGCTCGGCCAGGGTCGAGGCGATATCGTCCTGGTGAGTCAGGACCTTGTTCGGGGTGTCGGGGGTGCAGACGTGGTAAACCGCGAGATAGCTCATCAAACTCTTCCTCTGTCACGGGAGCCGCTCATGGCCGCTCCTCTTGCAATCGAATGCCAATGATTAGGGCGGCGGCCAGGGCCGCGACGCTGGCAATGCTGAAGGTCAGGGTCGGCCCCAGCAGGTTCCAGCTATAACCTGAATAGAGTGCGCCCAGCGCACCGCCGGTACCGGCCAGTGCCGCATACAGTGCCTGGCCCTGCCCTTGCTGGCGAGCGCCAAAGCTGCGTTGCACGAACTGGATGGCCGCCGCGTGAAAACTGCCGAAGGTCGCCGCGTGCATCACCTGCGCCAGCAACAGCACCCAGAAGAATTCGGCAAACGAGCCCAGCAGCAACCAGCGCAGTGCGGCCAGCAGGAAACTCGCCATCAATACCCGGCGTACCGAAAAGCGCGTGAGAATCCGGCTCATGGCCAGGAACATCAAGACTTCCGCCACCACGCCCAGCGCCCACAACATGCCGATCACGCCACGGCTGTAACCGAGGTGTTCAAGGTGCAGGGTGAGGAAGGTGTAGTACGGGCCATGGCTCATCTGCATCAGCGCCACGCAGGCATAGAACGCCAGCACGCCGGGGCTGCGCAGTTGCCGCAAAAAGCCGTCACCGGCCAGGCGGCTCCCCTGGCTCAGGGGCTGCGCATTCGGCACCCAGAGGCTGGCGCCGATGATGCCGGCCATGATCACCACGACCACCACCGGGTAGATATCCAGGCTCAGCCAGTCGAACAAGCGGCCCATGATCACCACGGTGAGGATAAAACCGATGGAGCCCCACAACCGCACCTGGCTGTAGCGCGAGGTCTGGCCTTGCAGGTGCGCGAGGGTGATGACTTCAAACTGCGGCAGGACCGCGTGCCAGAAGAACGCGTGCAAGGCCATCACCAGCGCCAGCCAGGCGTAAGTCTTGCTGACAAAGATCAACGAGAAACTCACCAGGGTGCACACCGCGCCAAAGCGCACGATGGCCAGGCGCCGGCCGGTGTAGTCCCCCAGCCAGCCCCACAGGTTGGGTGCCACGCAGCGCATCAGCATGGGGATGGCCACCAGCTCGCCGATGCGCGCGCTGGAGAACCCAAGGTGATCGAAGTACAGCGCCAGGAACGGCGCCGTCGCCCCCAGCAGGGCGAAATAGAACAGGTAGAAGCTGGAGAGTCGCCAGTATGGAAGGGCTTGCGTCAGCATAAGTGACTTGTGGCGAGCGAGCTTGCTCGCGCTGGGGCGCGAAGCGGCCCCGATAGAAGCGCCGCAGTTCTCCAGGTCCTACCGGGTTGCAGGCTTTGGGGCCGCTGCGCAGCCCAGCGCGAGCAAGCTCGCTCGCCACACACGGTCACAGCTGGCCCAATACCGGAGTACTGACTTTTACGTCGGCGTTTTGCCCACGATGACGCAGCAGGTGGTCCATCAACACAATGGCCATCATCGCCTCGGCAATCGGCGTGGCGCGGATGCCGACGCAAGGGTCGTGACGGCCCTTGGTGATCACGTCCACCGGGTTGCCGTGCACATCAATCGAACGGCCCGGCGTGGTGATGCTGGAAGTCGGCTTGAGCGCAAGGTGCGCAACGATCGGCTGGCCGGAGGAAATGCCGCCGAGAATGCCGCCGGCGTTGTTGCTGAGGAAACCTTCCGGGGTCAGCTCGTCACGGTGCTCGGTGCCACGCTGGGCCACACAATCGAACCCGGCGCCGATTTCCACGCCCTTGACCGCGTTGATGCTCATCAGCGCGTGGGCCAGTTCGGCATCGAGGCGGTCGAAGATCGGCTCGCCCAGGCCCGGCATCACGCCTTCGGCAACCACGGTGATCTTGGCGCCGACGGAATCCTGGTCGCGGCGCAACTGGTCCATATAGGCTTCCAGCTCCGGCACTTTGTCCGGGTCTGGGCAGAAAAAGGCGTTGTCTTCGACGCTGTCCCAGGTCTTGAACGGGATTTCGATCGGGCCCAGCTGGCTCATGTAGCCGCGGATCACGATGCCCTGGGTCGCCAGGAACTTCTTGGCGATCGCCCCGGCCGCCACGCGCATCGCGGTTTCCCGCGCCGAGCTGCGGCCACCGCCACGGTAGTCGCGCTCGCCGTATTTGTGGTGGTAGGTGTAGTCGGCGTGGGCCGGGCGGAACAGGTCCTTGATCGCCGAGTAGTCCTTGGACTTCTGGTCAGTGTTGCGAATCAGCAGGCCGATGGCGCAGCCGGTGGTGCGGCCTTCGAACACGCCGGAGAGGATTTCGACTTCGTCGGCTTCCTGGCGCTGGGTGGTGTGGCGGCTGGTGCCGGGCTTGCGGCGGTCGAGGTCACGCTGCAGGTCTTCCAGGGACAACTCGAGGCCCGGCGGGCAGCCGTCGACAATGGCGACCAACGCCGGGCCATGGCTTTCGCCCGCGGTGGTAACAGTGAACAGCTTGCCGTAGGTATTGCCGGACATGCAGGGCGCTCCGTGAAATCAGTTGAATCAAGTCAACCGTAATAACTTAAGGCGGCCAGTATACGCAGGCTAACCGACTAGTTCATCCTCGAAACCTTACCGGTAGACGTTGGTCCAACCGGCACCTTCCTCATGATGGCGCGATGATGCTGCGAGTTCTGCTTTTGACCCTCACTCTGTTTTCCAGCCTTGGCTTCGCCGCCTCCCCTGTCGTGCTGCAACGGCCCATCAGCCTGGACACCGGCAGTGGCGAGCTGTTTGGTTCGCTGTTGTTGCCCAAATCCGACAAGCCGGTGCCGGTGGTGCTGATCATCGCCGGCTCCGGGCCCACCGACCGCAACGGCAACAGCGCCGACGGCGCACGCAACGACAGCCTCAAGCGCCTGGCCTGGGTGCTGGCCAGGCACAACATCGCCAGCGTGCGCTACGACAAGCGCGGCGTGGCCGCCAGCCTTGCCGCCACCCCCGATGAACGCAACCTGACTCTGGATGCCTACGTGTCCGACGCCGTGGCCTGGGGCAAGTTGCTCAAGGCCGACCCACGCATGGGCCCGCTGATTGTGCTGGGCCACAGCGAAGGTGCACTGGTGGCCGCCCTCGCCGCCCCGCAGCTCAACCCGGCCGGGGTGATTTCCCTGTCGGGCAGCGCGCGCCCGGTGGACCAGGTGATCCGCCAGCAACTGGCCGACCATATGCCTCCAGCGCTGTTACTGCGCAGCAACCAGATTCTCGATCACCTCAAGGCCGGCCAGGTGGACGCCGATGTGCCCACCCCCCTTGAGGGCATTTTCCGCCCCAGCGTGCAGCCCTATCTGATCAGCCTGTTCCGCGCCGACCCTTCGGCGGCCTTTGCCAAATTGACCATGCCGGCGCTGATCGTCCAGGGCACCAATGACCTGCAGGTCGGCGTGGCCGATGCGCAACAATTGCAGAAGGCCAAGCCCGACGCCGAGCTGACGGTGATCGAAGGCATGAACCACGTGATGCGCATCGTGCCCAACAACGTGAAGCAGCAACTGGAGTCCTATAACGACCCGCAGTTGCCGCTGGCGGCTGAACTGGGCACTCGCCTGGTTCGCTTTATCGACGGACTTCGCGCCAGTTAAGCGAGTATTGCCCTCCAGTCCTGAGCAAAACGGCCGATAAGCCATGGGTCGACAGCAAAAAGCCTGTCGGCCCGCAGAGCTTGGACAGGATCGCGCCGAATGACGAACACCGAAGCAACACCCGAACCTACCGCCGACACCACGGCTGACACCGAGGCCGCCGCATCGGCCGCGTTACCGTGGGCGGAGGTGCAGGCCGAACACTTCAAGATGCTGCGCCTGGCCCCTTTGGCCACCGACCGTGCCACGGGCGTGCGGCCCCTGCGCTTTGTGCAGTTTGGCTGGGCCGAACGCAACAACAAGGACCACAGCCTGCTGCGCATGGTCATTCAGTTACCGGGCCAGCGGGTGCGCCGGGAACAGAACCATTTGGATATCTGGGTCGATCACGCGACCCATCGGGTGCACTTTGGCCCGGGCAACAGCCTGGAGATCGAGCCGGCTAACCGCGGCATCGGCCGTTTCCTGGTAGCCCAGGGCGCCGCCTGGGCGAAAA
Organism: Pseudomonas sp. C6002; assembly: GCF_013385805.1. Taxonomy (NCBI): domain Bacteria; kingdom Pseudomonadati; phylum Pseudomonadota; class Gammaproteobacteria; order Pseudomonadales; family Pseudomonadaceae; genus Pseudomonas; species Pseudomonas sp. C6002. The sequence goes on from NZ_JACAPH010000021.1 coordinate 328,091, forward strand.
AGAAGTGGTCGCACTACCGCGTCGACGGCGTCGACCTGGCCAACAAGGACGCCCTCAACGAAGCCACGCGCCTGCGCCGGGATCACTTCCTGCGTATCCAGGGCTTTGATGTTGCGTACGCCGATGTCCAGCATTTGAAGGGCAACGTGCAGCCGGGCAAGGTCAGCGATGTGCTGGACAGCTGGAACACCGAAAAGCTGCAGTTCGTGGAGATTCTGGAAGCGGCGCAGATGCTGCAACAGGCCGAGCAGAACCTGGCGGAACAAGAAGTGAAACTGCGCAAGGAAGAGGAAAAAGTCATCAAGTTCAAGCGCGAAGACAGCGGGTTGCGCTTCACGATTACGTGCCTGGTGGCGTTTACCGTGTTTCAGGCGGGGTTGTTGATCTGGATTGCGACGCATCGGTAATCCGGTTTATCAATTGAAACCGGATCAAAATGTGGGAGCGGGCTTGCTCGCGAATGCGGTGTGTCAGTCACCGGATATCTTGACTGAGCCACCGCATTCGCGAGCAAGCCCGCTCCCACACTGACCGCGTTACCCACTTGGAAGCGGTTAAACCCTGGCGGCAAACACCGCCTGATGCGCCCGGCACTGCTCGGCCGTCAACATGAACACGCCATGCCCGCCGCGCTGGAACTCCAGCCAGGCGAAGTCCACTTCCCGGTACAACGCCTCGACGTGAACCTGGCTGTTGCCCACTTCGACAATCAGCAAGCCCTTCTCGGTCAAGTGATCTGCCGCCTCGGCCAGCATCCGCCGAACCAGGTTCAAGCCGTCGTCACCGCAGGCCAGGCCCAGCTCCGGCTCGTGCTGGTATTCATCCGGCATGTCGGCAAAGTCTTCGGCGTCGACATACGGCGGGTTGGACACGATCAGGTCAAAACGCTGGCCCGGCAAACCATCAAAGCCGTCGCCCTGAACGGTATACACGCGCTCATCGACGCCATGGCGCTCGATGTTCTGGTTGGCCACCTCCAGCGCTTCGAAGGACAGGTCGCCCAGTACCACTTCGGCGTCCTGGAACTCGTAGGCGCAGGCAATACCGATGCAACCGGAACCGGTGCACAGGTCCAGAATGCGTGCCGGCGGTGTGCCCAGCCACGGTTCGAAGCGGTTTTCGATCAGTTCGCCAATCGGTGAGCGGGGAATCAATACACGCTCATCAACGATAAACGACATGCCGCAGAACCAGGCTTCCTTCAACAGGTAAGCGGTCGGCACACGCTCGTGGATACGGCGGTGCAGCAACCGTTGCACGTGGGAGATTTCCTCTTCTTCCAGGTTGCAATCCAGGTAACTGTCGGCAATTTCCCATGGCAGGTGCAAGGCGCCGAGCACCAGTTGCCGGGCTTCGTCCCAGGCGTTGTCGGTGCCATGGCCAAAAAACAGGTCTTCCCCATGGAAACGGCTGACGGCCCATCGGATGTGGTCGCGCAAGGTGCGCAGGCGGGAAGTGATCACGGGGGCAAGCTCCTGGAAAAAACGACCGGCGATTCTAACAGTCTTAAGCTGTACCGACGATGTACGAAAAAACCCTTTGCCGCACGTCGGATTTCATCTTAAACGTGGTTTTTGCCTAAACGTAGTGCCCTATTGACATCGCTGCACGCCAACAACGGCGTACCTTACGATGGTAGCGATTCACAGAAGCGCTCAGCCAGAGGACAATGTCACAAAAGCCCCACTCACAGGAGCCCCAGAATGTCCGTTCCAAAGACGATGTTTCAACTCAGCGGTCGTGGTTACGCAGCGGCGAACCTGAACCATGCGACCCTCGTGATCATCGACGCCCAGAAGGAATACCTCAGTGGTCCCCTCGCCCTCTCGGGCATGGACGCTGCTGTCGAAAATATCAAGCAACTGGCCGCTGCCGCGCGCAACGCCGGGCGCCCGATCGTGCATGTGCGCCACCTGGGCACTGTCGGCGGGTTGTTTGACCCTCAGGGCGAGCGCGGTGAGTTCATTCCTGGCCTTGAGCCACAGGCCGACGAAACCATCATCGGCAAGCTGCTGCCCAGCGCCTTCCACGGCACCGGCCTGGAGAAACACCTGCAAGACCTCGGTTCCCTGGACCTGATCGTCTGCGGCTTCATGAGCCACTCCAGCGTCAGCACCACGGTGCGTGCGGCAAAAAACCTGGGCTTTCGCTGCACCCTGGTGGAAGACGCCTGCGCCACCCGCGACCTGCCTTACAAGGGCGGCATCCTCAGCGCCGACCACGTGCAGCAGACTGAAATGGCCATCATGGCTGACAACTTCGCCACCCTCGCCTTGACCAAAGATCTGATCTGATCGACCTTCGATGAGCGGGTAGCCGCCCGCTCATCCGCAAATACCTGTCATTTGCTGCAATTGCCTCTGTACCCGGAACAACCTGTGTATCTTCCGGTCGAAGGGCCGATACCCTGGAGGAAAGGTCGGAATGAAGATATCCGATGGTTTTGATGCTCGTCGCTTGCGCCCCAAGGGCCCGAGCAACTGGCGTCTGCGCATCGGCGCCGGCTTTGCCGCGCTGTTGGCGATAGGTGGCGTACTACTGGCAATTGCTGGCGGCGCTGGTTTGGTTGGACACTCACCGGCCCTGGGCGAGCTGAATGCCAGCCCTGGCGGTTCTGCAATACTCTTGGTCATCGGCCTGCTGGTGCTGTGGTTCGGCGTATGGCTGTGGCGCCGTTGCCGTCGGCGCATGCGCCAACCGCTGTCACTGAACATCGCTTCGCACCTGATGAAAAAGCACGACTGATGGCGCACAGATAGCGTTTGTTGCGCATCAAGCCGCCGCGATTAGGTAAACTGCCCGCCCTTCGCGGAGGCTGACATGCAAGACGACGATTTTTCCCTATTCAAGAACGAGCTGCGCGGCGTCAAGCCGATCAAGCATGATCGCGCCGACACCGGCAAACCCAAGACCGATCGCGCCCAGATCGCCAAGCTGCGCCAGGCCGCGACCGTGCGCACGGACGCCACCACCGTGGACGGCCTGTCGGATCAATTCGTTATCGATGTAGGTCCCGAAGACGAGTTGATGTGGGCCCGCGACGGCGTGCAGGAAAGCCAGATGCGCAAGCTCAAGGTCGGCCAGATCCCGTTCGAGGGCAGTCTCGACCTGCACGGCATGACCGTCGAAAAAGCCCGCGAAACCCTCTGGGCGTTCCTCGCCGAAGCCACCAAATTCGAAATCCGCTGCGTGCGCGTCACCCACGGCAAGGCCGTGCGCCTGGACGGCAAGCGGCCGATGATCAAAAGCCACGTCAACACCTGGTTGCGCCAACACTCCCAGGTGCTGGGTTTTACCTCGTGCCAGCCACGTCACGGCGGCGCTGGCGCGGTGTATGTGATGCTCAAGCGCACCATGATGGAAGGCCGCGACGAGTAACAAGTGCCATCGTCAGGCTTGCAGCGATGTGTTGGCCGCCGTACCCTTGCCCTTTGCGAAAATCCCACTAGGTAGTTTCATGTCCCTGGAACAGAATTACACCGCGATCCTCGGCCAGCTCGGCGAGGACGTTTCCCGCGAGGGCCTGCTCGACACGCCAAAACGTGCCGCCAAGGCCATGCAGTATCTCTGCCGCGGTTATGAACAGACCCTCGAAGAAGTCACCAACGGTGCCTTGTTCAGCTCTGACAACAGCGAAATGGTGCTGGTCAAGGACATCGAGTTGTACTCGCTGTGCGAACACCACCTGCTGCCGTTTATCGGCAAGGCTCACGTCGCGTATATCCCGAGCGGCAAAGTGCTGGGCCTGTCGAAGGTCGCGCGTATCGTCGATATGTATGCCCGCCGCCTGCAGATCCAGGAAAACCTCAGCCGCCAGATCGCCGATGCGGTCCAGCAGGTCACCGGCGCCCTGGGCGTTGCAGTGGTGATCGAGGCCAAGCACATGTGCATGATGATGCGCGGTGTGGAGAAGCAGAATTCGTCGATGATCACGTCGGTGATGCTGGGTGAGTTCCGCGAAAACGCGGCGACCCGCAGCGAGTTTCTCAGCCTGATCAAGTAATACGCGGCACCTGGAAAAACCGGCGTTCATCGCCGGTTTTTTTTCGCCTGTGAAAAATCAGGTAAGCTGCGCCCCCTTAAGTCTAGGGCAAGAGGTTTCAGCCATGTTCGTCAAAGCACTTCGAGTGGGCCTCGGCCACGTCATCATCGCCGGCGACTTCCTGACCCGTCCGCGCAAAAAGCAGCGCCCTGCCGAACAACAGGCGCAGGTGAACGCAGCGGCCAAGGACCTGACCCTGTATCAATTCCACGCTTGCCCGTTCTGCGTGAAGACCCGCCGCACCCTGCACCGCCTGAACGTGCCGGTGGCCTTGAAGGATGCGAAGAACAACGAGCAGGACCGCCAGACCCTGCTGGAGCAAGGCGGCAAGATCAAGGTGCCATGCCTGCGCATCGAAGAGAACGGCCAGACCACCTGGATGTACGACTCCAAGGTGATCATCGATTACCTCGACAAGCGGTTTGCGGCGGTCTGACAAACAGCGAGGATCCAGTGTGGGAGCGGGCTTGCTCCCACATTAGTTTGGTATTGCCAATTCAAGATCCAGCAATGCTGAGCCCAGGCACTTGCCATGGGCGTCCAGCGCCAGCGACCGCGTCACCCCGCCTCGCAGGATCCCCGGCAACACGAAGTTCAGTGCCTGCACATTGGGCAGTTCATAACGCTGCACCGGTGCGGCACCCGCCTCCAGCAACGGCGCAAAAAACGCCGCTACCACCTCAGCCGTGAGTTGCTCGCAGAGCAGCGGATAGTCCTCGGCCCGATACGCAATGATCGAGACGTTCGAGGTGTCGCCCTTATCGCCCGTTCGGGAGTGGGCCAGGGTGTGCAGTTTCATGACTCGATCCTCGGGTTGACCGCGTTACGGGGCAGCAGCAACGATGCCACCGCCACCACCTGGCGCAGGCTCTTGCTGGCGCCGCCGCCGCCGGACGGGCCGTTGGTGTAGAGAGTTTCAACTTCATTGCCGACACGCACCGCCTCGCTGCGTTCTGCGCAGCGGGCGGCTATGCGCAGGCGCACTTCCCACGGTTCAACCGTGCTGCGCGGGCCGTGCAGGGAGTCGACGCCGATCAATTCGGCACGCACGTCCTGCATGCGCACACCGGTCAACTCCAAGCGTTTCAGGACCACATCGCGAGCCAGTTGCGCACGAGCGACCGCGCCCGGGCCACCGTAGGAAATCTGCCCCTCACCGATCCAGCCGTCCAGATAACCGACGCTGACTTTCAACGCTTCGGGACGTGGCCGTCCGCTCGCGCCGTGGGCACGCACCCGGTCCACGGCTTCTTCGGTAAACGCCACCTGGGAAAAATCCGCGCACACGTCCGGTGTGAGGTAGGCCGCCGGGTCGTGCACTTCGTAGATCAATTGTTCGGTGCACGTGGCACGGCTGACCCGCCCACCGGAACCTGCGACCTTGGTGATCAAGGCCTCGCCGTCTGCGTCAATCTCGGCCAGTGGAAAGCCCAGGCGTGCCAGGTCGTCCACGTCCTTGAAACCCGGATCGGCAAAGTAGCCACCGCTGACCTGCCCCGCACATTCCAGTAAATGCCCCACCAGCGTGCCGCGCCCCAGCCGTTGCCAATCATCCGCAGCCCAGCCGAATTCGAACATCTGCGGCGCCAGGAACAACGAAGGGTCTGCCACCCGGCCGGTGATCACCACGTCGGCCTCGGCGCGCAAGGCGTCGATAATGCCGTCGGCGCCCAAATAGGCGTTCGCGGAAATCAACCGCTCGCCCAACGAGCCAAGGGTCTGGCCGTTGTCGAGCAACTGCTCCGGCTGGGCACGCAAGGTCTCAAGCACGTCGTCGCCAACCACCGCCAGCACCTTGAGGTTAAGCCCCAGTTCACTGGCAATCCGCCGCACTTCAACCGCCGCCGCCACCGGATTGGCCGCGCCCATATTGGTGATTACCCGCAGGCGCCGGCGCCCGTCGGGCTGGCCGACAAAGGGCAGCACGCGGCGCATGCGCTCACTCAACAGCGGGTCGTAACCGCCTTGTGGATCGCTGATCCGCGCCTGTTGCGCCAGGGCGATGGTGCGCTCGGCCAGGCATTCGAAGACCAGGTAATCCAGGTCGCCCTGTTCGGCCAATTCCACCGCAGGTTCGATACGGTCGCCGGAGTAGCCGGCGCCGGAACCGATGCGCAAGGTTTTCATTTCAAATCACTCCCAGGAGCAAAGCCGTCAGAGTCATCAACACCGACGCGGCAAACAGAAAGGGGATGGTGAAGCGCTGGTGATCGGCCAATTCGATCTTGCACAGGCCCACCAACAGGAAGGTCGCCGGCGTCAACGGGCTGACCGGAAAGCCGGTGGTGTGCACGCCCAGCAACGAGGCCTGGGCCACTTGCAGCGGGTCGACGCCCAAGGCCTTGCCGACTTCGGCGATCACCGGCATCACGCCGAAATAGTAGGAGTCGGGGTCAAACAGCATGCTCAGCGGCATCGACAGGAAGCCCACCACCGCCGGGATCAACTTGCCGTGGCCCGCCGGAATCTGCGCCACCGCCACTTCGGCGATGGCCTTGAGCATGCCGGTGCCTTGCATGATGCCGGTGAACACACCGGCGGCGAGCAGGATGCTGGCCATGGTCAGGGCGGTTTTTGCGTGGGCGTCGATCCGCGCGCGCTGGGCGTCGACGTTCGGGTAGTTGATGCACAGTGCCACCACGGTGCCGAGCATGAACATCACCACCGGGTCGACCCAACCGGCGATCATCACCACCATCACCAGTACCGTCAGGACCAGGTTGACCCAGAACAGCCGCGGGCGACGCAGGGCAATGTCATCGTCGCTGAGCACCCGTTGCGGCACTGCGTCCACGCTGGAACCAGCGCCCAGGCCCAGGCGTTTTTCTTCCCGGTGGCCCAGCCACCAGGCGCAGGCGAATACAAAGACCAGGCCGACGATCTGCACCGGGATCAGCGGCTGGAACAAGTCCGCCACCGGCACGTGCAGCGCTGCCGAGGAACGCAGTACCGGGCCGGTCCACGGCAGGAAGTTGACCCCGGCCGCCATCGCCGCCACACACGCGAGGATGCGTTTATCAATTCCCAGCCGCGTGTACAGCGGCAGCATCGCCGGCACCGTCACCAGGAAGGTCACCGCGCCGGAGCCGTCGAGGTGCACCAGCAGGGCCAGGGTCGCGGTACCGACGACAATCCTTGTAGGACGCGTCCCTACCGTGCGCAGGATGCGATCAATGATTGGATCCAGCATGCCGGCATCGGTCATGATCCCGAAGAACAGGATCGCGAACACAAACATCCCCACCACGGGGGCGACGTTCTTGATGCCGGTGATGATGAAGGCGCTGGTTTGCAAGCCGAAACCGCCCAGCAGCGCGGCGATGATCGGCAAGGCAATCAGGGCCACCAGTGGCGACAGGCGTTTGCTCATGACGGCAGTGAGCAGGCACAGGATGGTGATGACACCCAGGGTAGCGAGCATGGGGTAGCTCCAGAACGGCGTTTTCGGCCGGTTATTGTTTTCCCTGGAGTATTGGAATCGCGTTAGGCTTTGTAAATTGGAATATTCGGCACTCCACATTCGAAAAAACAAAACGCTCGAGCAAAATAAAAATGAAAAATTCGATCCAGCATATCCAGGCGTTTCTCGCCGTTGCCCGCACGGGCAGCTTTACCAAGGCCGCCAACGAACTGCATTTGTCGCCCTCGGCGCTGACCGTGCAGGTGCAACAACTGGAGGAATGGCTGGGCGTCGCGCTGCTCGACCGCAGCCCGCGCCACGTCAGCATCACCGCCGCCGGGCTGGATGCACGCGGGCCGATGGAGAAGCTGTTGCTGGACCTGGACAACATCGTCACCGGCTCCCGTGACCTGGCAGCGCTACGACGAGGCGTGGTGACCATCGCCGCCCTGCCCTCCGTGTGCGCCGGCGCGTTACCTCCCGCCCTGCGCCTGTTTCGCGAACGTTTTGCCGGGATCGAGGTCCGCTTGCATGACCTGGTGGCCCATCGCATTCACGCGCAAGTGCGTTCCGGCGAAGTGGATTTCGGTATTGGTGTGCGGGCGCGGCTGAGCCACGGGTTGGTGTTTGTGCCGGTGCTGAATGATCGGTTATGTGCGTTCGTGCCGCTGGATCATCCGCTGACTCGTTTTGCAAAGTTGAGCCTGGAGCAACTGGCCGACCAGCCGATCATCCTCACCGGCCGCGACAGCAGCGTGCGGGAACAGGTGGACGCGTTGTTCGATGAAACACGCCTGACGATGCTCGCGGGGATGGAGGCCAACTACATGTCGACCGTGTTGGCGTTGGTGCGGCAGGGCTTGGGGATCAGTGTGTTGCCGGAATCGGCGGCGGACAGTCTGGAGGGGTTGAAGCGGATTACCATTGATCATCCGGGGGTGAACCGGGAGATCGGGTTGATCAGTCGCAGTGGACAGCCGTTGAGCCCAGCGGCGCAGCGCTGTTTTGAGTTGCTCAGTGAAGAATTACCTGGCGCACCGCAAAACTAAATGTGGGAGCGGGCTTGCTCGCGAAGGCGGTGGGTCAGCCAATACATGTGCTGACTGGTACACCGCCTTCGCGAGCAAGCCCGCTCCCACATTTTTGACCGGATTGTCAGCCCAGCATCGGCACATGCTTGGGATGGCTGGCCACGCGCTTCAACCACGCCTGCACGCCTGGATAGGCGCTCAGGTCAAAGCCACCTTCATCCGCCACATGGGTGTAGGCATACAGCGCCACGTCGGCAATCGAGAATTGGTCGCCCACCAGATACGGTGTCAATTGCAACTGGCGCTCCATCACCTTCAGGGCTTTATAACCGCCCTTGTGCAGCTTCTTGTATTCCTCCAGGCGATCTTCCGGCAGCCCCAGGTAAAACTGGATAAACCGCGCCACCGCGATGTACGGCTCGTGGCTGTACTGCTCGAAAAACTGCCACTGCAGAACCTGGGTGCGCAGGCGCGGTTCGCTGGGCAGGAACTCGCTGCCATCGGCCAGGAAGTTGAGAATCGCATTGGACTCCCACAGGCAGGTGCCGTCTTCCAGCTCCAGCACCGGGATCTTGCCGTTGGGGTTCTTGGCCAGGAACTCCGCGGTCTGGGTGTCGCCCTTCAGGATGTCGACATCGATCCACTCATAGTCGATGCCCAACAGGCTGAGCATGAGTTTGACTTTGTAGCAGTTGCCCGATTTGTAATCGCCGTAGACCTTGTACATGGAGGCTCCCCTATGCCGCTTGCGCGTGCTGTGCTTGACGGACCACCGCAGCGAGACGCTTGAGACCTTCGTCCAAGCGCGCCGGGTCGATATGGCTGAAATTGAGCCGCAGGTGACCGTGATGATTGTCCGGCTCGGAAAAGAACGGTTCACCGGGCATGAACGCGATGTCCTGGTCGAGCGCAGGTGCCAACAAGGTGCGGGTATCGAGCGGCTGTTTCAAGGTCAGCCAGAAGAATAATCCGCCCTGGGGTATTTGCCAGTCGGCCAGGTCGCTGAAATGCCGCGCCAGTGCAGCCTGGAAAGCGTCGCGCCGGCCCCGGTAAAAGCTGCGCAACTCTACCAGGTGATGCTGGTATTTCTCGGTGCCGATCCATTGCATCGCCTGCCACTGGCCAACGCGGTTGGTATGCAGGTCGGCTGATTGCTTGAGTTTGAGCAGGTGCGGGAACAGGTCCGGACTGGCGATCAGGTAGCCGACCCGCAGGCCGGGCAACAAGGTCTTGGATACGGTGCCGGTGTAGATCCAGCTGGCCTTTTTCAGCCGACTGACGATGGGTTGTGCGCTGCCGCCGTCGAAGGTCAGTTCGCGGTAGGGTTCGTCTTCGATCAGGGTTACGCCAAACTCGTCCAGCAACGCGGCGACGGCCTCGCGCTTGGCATCGCTGTAGCGCACCGCCGAAGGGTTCTGGAACGTCGGGATCAGGTAGACGAAGGACGGGCGATGCTGCTCAAGGCTGCTGCGCAAGGCTCTGAGGTCCGGACCGTCCGCCTCAAGCTGTACGGTCAGGCAATCGGCGCCGAACAGTTGGAAAATCTGCAATGCCGCAAGGTAAGTCGGGCCTTCCAGGAGGATTTTGGTGCCCTTGTCGATGTACAGCTTGGCCGCCAGGTCCAGGGTTTGCTGGGAGCCGCTGACCACCATGACCTGGCGCGCATCGCAGGCAATACCCAGCACCCGCGCCTCGGCCGCCAGCAATTCACGCAACTGTGGCTCGCCTTCGCTCATGCCGTATTGGCCGATATTCAGCGGCATGCCTTCCCAATCCAGCGTGGGCAGCATCACTTCGGCCGGCAGGCCACCGGCGAAGGACATCACCTGCGGCTTTTGCGCCGCCGCGAGGATTTCACGGATCAGGGAGCTTTTAAGACGCGAAACACGTTCTGAGAAGGCCATAAGGGTCACCGGTAGCAAAGCCTGGGGAAAATACGTCAAACTGCTTGACCGAAATTACGACGACTTGGGCAGATACGTCAATATGCTTGACCTTAAAAACCAGACCAGCCAGCAAACCGCCATGGAAGCCTTCTTCTTCGGCTACCAGGCGTTCACCGCCAAGGCTGACGAAATGCTGGAGCGCCGCGGCTTGAGCCGGGTGCATCAACGCATCGTGTTTTTTATCGCGCGCTACCCGGCCTTGAGCGTCAAGGAGCTGCTGGAACTGCTCGGCGTAAGCAAACAGGCGCTGAACATGCCGTTGCGCCAACTGCAGGAAATGCACCTGGTGGACAGCGTGGCGTCCGAGACCGACAAGCGTAAGCGCCTGCTGGAGTTGACCGAGGAAGGCCGGCGTTTCGAACAATCGCTGCGGCGCGAACAGGTAAAGCTGCTGCAACGGGCGTTTGCCGAGGCAGGCGAGACGGCGGTAGAAGGCTGGCTGGCGGTAAACAAGGCACTCAGTGGCCAATCCTGAATTGCCTTTCATCCCCTTTCGCACACAAAATAGAAAACATTATTTGCTTTATTTGTATACAAAAGCATAATTCGCTTCGTGCGAGTTCCTGACCTATTGGTCAACAAAACCCGCTGGTACCTCAAAGCGCTGCTGCCCACTCATGTGTCCGGCGCTGGAAATAACAATAAAACTCTTGAGGAGTACTTGCTGTGGAAAGCCGCAAATCCGAAGCCCCTACGCTCGACCTCTCGCCAACCCACAACGGTTGGCTGGAACGCCTGTTCAAACTGCGCTTGCATGGCACCACAGTGAAGACCGAGCTGATCGCTGGCCTCACGACCTTTATCACCATGGCCTACATCATCTTCGTCAACCCCAACATCATGGCCGACGCCGGCATCGATCACGGCGCGGCGTTTGTCGCCACCTGCATCGCCGCCGCGCTGGGTTGCCTGCTGATGGGCCTGTACGCCAACTGGCCAGTAGGCCTGGCGCCGGGCATGGGCCTGAACGCGTTTTTCACCTACACCGTGGTCGGGACCATGGGCTACAACTGGGAGACGGCACTGGGTGCGGTGTTTATCTCCGGTGTGTTGTTCATGATCCTGACGCTCTCACGCATTCGCGAGTGGCTGCTCAACAGCATTCCGGTGAGCCTGCGCCATGCCATGGGCGCCGGCGTCGGATTGTTTCTCGGGGTGATCGGCCTGAAAACCGCCGGCATCATCGTGCAAAGCCCGGCCACCCTGATCAAGCTCGGCTCCCTGCATGAACCCGCCCCATTGCTGGCGGCCATCTGCTTCCTGTTGATTGCGATCCTCAGCTACCACCGGGTATTCGGCGCGATCCTGATCAGCATCATCGCCGTGACCCTCGCCGGTTGGGGCCTGGGCCTGGTGGAGTACCACGGCATCCTGGCCACCCCGCCAAGCCTGGCGCCGACCTGGATGGCCATGGACGTGATGGGCGTGTTCAACGTCAGCATGATCAGCGTGGTGTTCGCCTTCCTGTTTGTGCACATGTTCGACACCGCCGGCACCTTGATGGGCGTGGCCCAGCGTGCAGGCCTGGTGAATGCCGACGGCAAGATCGAAAACCTCTCCCGCGCCCTGAAAGCCGACAGCGCCTCCAGCGTGTTCGGCGCCATGGTCGGCGTGCCGCCAGTCACCAGTTACGTGGAAAGCGCCGCCGGGGTTGCCGCTGGTGGCCGCACCGGGCTGACGGCGGTTACGGTTGGCGTGTTGTTTATCGCAGCGATGTTTTTTGCCCCGCTGGCTGGCATGATTCCGTCCTATGCCACCGCCGGCGCGTTGATCTATGTGGCGATGCTGATGATGAGCGGCATGGCCCATATCAATTGGGACGACGCCACCGACAGCATTCCGGCGATCGTCACGGCCATCATGATGCCCCTGACCTTCTCGGTGGCCGACGGCATCGCCCTGGGTTTCATCACCTACGTGGCGCTGAAGGCCGGCACGGGTAAACGCAAGGAAATTTCCATCAGCCTGTGGGTGCTTTGCGCGATCTTCATCGCCAAGTTCGCGTTCCTGTAGGCCAACCCGCTTGACCCTGCCTCACCCCGTCGGGTGGGGCTTTTGTACGAATGGAGGAATGCAATGAGTCTGGAAACCTGGCTGCTGTTCAGCGGCGCTGCGCTGGTGGTGATCCTGATCCCCGGCCCCCTGTCCTTGCTGATGATCAGCAACAGCCTGAACTACGGCCTGCGCCGTTCGTACCCGGCCTTTCTCGGCGGGGTGATTGCTTCCATCTGCCTGCTGAGCGCCTCGGCGCTGGGTTTGGGTGCGTTGTTGCTGGCATCGGAACAGCTGTTCAGCGCCCTGAAGATCGTCGGCGCGCTGTACCTGTTCTACCTCGCCTGGCAGAGCTGGCAGCAATCCCGGCAACCGGCCCACGTCGCCGACGTACCGCAAGTGGCCGCCACCCCGCGTTTTCGTGCGCTGTTTGGCCGGGCCTTTGTGCTGGGCGCCAGCAACCCGAAGGACATCCTGTTTTTCGCCGCCTTCCTGCCGCAATTCCTCAGTGCCCAGCAGGCCTTTTTGCCGCAGTTGCTGATCATGATCGCCACCTGGACCGTGCTCGACCTGCTGTGCAAACTGGCCTACGGCCTCGGCGCACATGGCGCCGCGCGCTACCTGCGCAGCGGCAGGGGCCAGAGCTGGTTCAACCGGATCAGCGCGGGCTTGTTCACAGGCGCCGGCGCTGCGTCGCTATTGAGCCGCTGAAGATCCAGCCCCGATCGCACTGAAGATCGGGGCCGCCTTTATGGCGCAATCAGCAGGCGAAAAAAAGCCCGCAGTGTGAGCGGGCGAAAAACCAACGAAGAGCTTTGGGGGTGTGAAGCGCGGTGACGACTCAGCTACCGCGATAGGTGGAGTAGCTGTAAGGCGAAATCAGCAAAGGCACGTGGTAGTGATCCTGTTCGGCGCTGATGCCGAAGCGCAGCACCACCACATCGAGAAATGCAGGTTCGGGCAGTTGCACACCGCGGGCGCGGTAGTAATCACCGGCGCTGAACTGCAACTGATAGACACCGCTGCGGTAGTCATCGCCTTGCAGCAGGGGTGCATCGCAGCGGCCGTCGCTGTTGGTCAGGGTGCTGGCGACCAGCTCAAGCTGTGCGCCCTCGACACGGTACAACTCAACCTTGATTGCGCTGCCAGGGCAGCCATGCGCGGCGTCCAATACGTGTGTGGTCAAACGTCCCATAGCGTCTGCGCGCCTCCCGAAGTCAGTAAAAAGTGAAAGACCGCACCTTTTCAGGTCACTGAAAAAGTCGGCGATGGCTGATTAAGACACTTTTCAAAAAAATTGTACACAATAAATTCAACAAGCCTGCGTTCCGTGGCTGACGCCGATACTGTAGGAGCGAGCTTGCTCGCGAAGATCGTTAACGATAACGCAGCGCTTCAGGGTTAACGAGGCGCTCTCAGGTTTTTCGCGAGCAAGCTCGCTCCTACAGTGAATGAGGTTTTTTTCAATTTAGCTGACCAGTCAGGCAGGTTTCTTGCAGTGCTATTCTGCAAAGACCCTGCGGAAAAAATGCAGAAATACAGGCTTACAAAGTGCACACTAAGTTGTATACAATCAGTCATCGTTGTGACGCCACCCAGTCTTTCCGCTGCCCGGCCGCCACACACACCGCTACCACGAACAAGAAGGAAGACTGCAGTGAGCGCTGACTACCCACGCGACCTGATCGGTTACGGCAGTAACCCTCCTCACCCACACTGGCCGGGCAAGGCCCGTATCGCCCTGTCGTTCGTACTCAACTACGAAGAAGGGGGTGAGCGCAACATCCTGCACGGCGACAAAGAGTCGGAAGCCTTCCTGTCCGAGATGGTCTCGGCGCAACCGCTGCAAGGCGAGCGCAACATGAGCATGGAGTCGCTGTACGAATACGGCAGCCGTGCCGGCGTGTGGCGCATCCTCAAGTTGTTCAAGGAATTCGATATCCCGCTGACCATCTTCGCCGTGGCCATGGCCGCCCAGCGCCACCCGGATGTGATCCGCGCGATGGTCGCCGCCGGCCACGAGATCTGCAGCCACGGCTACCGCTGGATCGACTACCAATACATGGATGAGGCCCAGGAACGCGAGCACATGCTCGAAGCGATCCGCATCCTCACCGAACTCACCGGCGAGCGCCCACTGGGCTGGTACACCGGGCGCACCGGCCCCAACACCCGGCGGCTGGTGATGGAGGAAGGCGGCTTCCTCTATGACTGCGACACCTATGACGACGACCTGCCCTACTGGGAACCCAACAACCCGACCGGCAAGCCGCACCTGGTGATCCCCTACACCCTGGACACCAATGACATGCGCTTCACCCAGGTCCAGGGTTTCAACAAGGGCGACGACTTTTTCGAATACCTGAAAGACGCCTTCGACGTGCTGTATGCCGAAGGCGCGGACGCACCGAAAATGCTCTCCATCGGCTTGCACTGCCGCCTGATCGGCCGCCCGGCACGCCTGGCCGCCCTCAAGCGGTTTATCGAATACGCCAAGGGCCATGATCAGGTGTGGTTCACCCGCCGCGTCGACATCGCCCGTCACTGGCATGACGTACACCCTTTCCAGGGAGCCGCCAAATGACCGCGTTCCAAACCCTGAAACCGTCGACCCTGAGCCGCGACGAATTCGTCAAAGCCTTCGCCGACATCTACGAACATTCGCCATGGGTGGCCGAAAAGGCCTTCGACCTGGGCCAGGACGCTTCGATCGACGAGATTGAAACCCTGCACCAGCGCATGAGCGACATCCTGTTGAGCGCCGATCACACCAGTCAACTGGCCCTGATCAACGCTCACCCGGACCTGGCGGGCAAAGCGGCCGTCCAGGGCCAGTTGACCGAAGCCAGCACTAATGAACAGGCTGGCGCCGGTATTCACCAATGCTCGAGCGACGAGTTTTCGCGCTTCACCGAGCTGAACGATGGCTACAAGGCCAAGTTCAAGTTTCCCTTCATCATGGCGGTAAAAGGCAGCAACCGGCACCAGATCCTTGCCGCGTTTGAAACGCGCATTCACAACTCGGTGGAAGCCGAGTTCAAATGTGCGCTGGCCGAGATCAATAAAATCGCGTTGTTCCGATTACTGACCCTTTAGCAGACCTGGCCCGAGCGGTTCATGAACGCCCAGGGCCTGGCGAGCATCCCAAGCCACTTACTTTAAGGCAGACAAGAAGAATGAAAGCGCAACCCGTACCTTTCGAAAAGTTCGTCAACCTGGCCGACGCCCGCCTGGGCACCAAGATCATCTCTGTCACCGATGACTGGTTCGCCGACGCCAACCGTCTGTTCCAGCCGACCCCGGCCGTGTGGAAGGAGGGCGTTTTCGATGACAACGGCAAGTGGATGGACGGCTGGGAGTCGCGCCGCAAGCGCTTCGAAGGCTACGACAGCGCAGTTATCCGCCTGGGCGTACCGGGTTCGATCAAAGGCGTGGACATCGACACTTCATTCTTCACCGGCAACTTCCCGCCATCGGCGTCCCTGGAAGCCTGCTTCCTGGCGTCCGGCGAGCCGGATGACAACACCCAATGGGTTGAAGTGCTGTCGGCGGTGGAGCTGCAAGGCAACAGCCATCACTTCCACGAGATCAACAACGACCAGGCCTTCAGCCACCTGCGTTTCAACATCTACCCGGATGGTGGCGTGGCCCGTCTGCGTGTGTACGGCATTCCGTTCCGCGACTGGTCGGCGGTGGGCGACAACGAACAGGTGGACCTGGCTGCTGCATTGAACGGCGGCCGCGCACTGGCCTGCTCCGATGAACACTTCGGGCGCATGAGCAACATCCTCAACCCGGGCCGTGGCATCAACATGGGCGACGGCTGGGAAACCGCACGTCGTCGTACGCCGGGCAATGACTGGGTGATCGTCGCACTGGGCCACCCGGGCGAGATCGAGAAGATCGTGGTCGACACCCTGCACTTCAAGGGCAACTACCCGGACACTTGCTCGATCCAGGGCGCGTTCGTGAAGGGCGGCACCGACAGCCAGATCGAAACCCAATCGCTGTTCTGGCGCGAACTGCTGCCGGCGCAGAAACTGGAAATGCACGCTGAACACACGTTTGCCGAGCAGATCAAGGCGCTGGGCCCGATCACCCACATTCGTCTGAATGTGTTCCCGGATGGTGGTGTGAGCCGCCTGCGGGTTCTCGGTAAGGTCTCGAAGTAAGCGGTGAACCTGTGGCGAGGGAGCTTGCTCCCGTTGGGTCGCGAAGCGGCCCCAGGAAATGGGACTGCTACGCAGTCCAGCGGGAGCAAGCTCCCTCGCCACAAAAGCAAACAACACAGAATCCGGATAAGAAGACAGCCATGCGCACACTGATGATCGAACCCCTGACCAAAGAAGCCTTCGCCCCTTTCGGAGACGTTATCGAAACCGATGGCAGCGATCACTTCATGATCAACAACGGGTCGACCATGCGCTTTCATAAACTGGCGACGGTTGAAACCGCCACGCCAGAAGATAACGCGATCATCAGCATCTTCCGCGCCGACGCGCAGGACATGCCGCTGACCGTGTGCATGCTGGAACGACACCCGCTGGGCAGCCAGGCTTTCATCCCGCTGCTCGGCAACCCCTTTCTGATCGTGGTCGCGCCACTTGGCGATGAACCTGTATCGGGCTTGGTCCGCGCCTTCGTTACCAACGGCAGGCAGGGCATTAATTACCATCGCGGCGTCTGGCACCACCCGGTGCTGACGATCGAAAAGCGGGATGACTTCCTGGTGGTTGATCGCAGTGGCACAGGCAATAACTGCGATGAGCATTTTTTTAAAGAGGATGAGCGGTTGATCCTCGCCCCCCACCAATAAGAGAAGGTCTGATCACTCGACGACAGAGTGACAGGCGAGAGGTAAAGACTGTGGAAGCACATTTGATGGAATGGCTGAACCTGAGCGTGCGCTGGGTTCACATGATCACTGGCGTCGCCTGGATCGGCGCTTCGTTCTACTTCGTCTGGCTGGAAAACAACCTCAACCGCGTCAACCCCAAGGACGGCCTCGCCGGTGACTTGTGGGCGATCCACGGTGGCGGTATCTACCACCTGGAAAAATACAAACTGGCCCCGCCGACCATGCCGGACAACCTGCACTGGTTCAAATGGGAAGCCTACTTCACCTGGATGTCCGGCATCGCGCTGCTGTGCGTGGTGTTCTACGCCAACCCGACCTTGTACCTGCTGGCCCCGGGCAGCAGCCTCAGCGGTCCGGAAGGTGTGTTGCTGGGCCTCGGCTCGCTGCTGGCCGGCTGGTTCATCTACTCCTTTCTCTGCGACTCGGCACTGGGCAAGCGCCCCGCCCTGCTCGGCCTGATCCTGTTCGTGCTGTTGATTGCCGCCGCGTACGGCTTCAGCAAGGTGTTCAGCGGTCGTGGTGCGTACCTGCATGTGGGCGCCGTGATCGGCACCATCATGGTGGGCAACGTGTTCCGCATCATCATGCCGGCCCAGCGTGCGCTGGTGGCGGCCATCGCCGAAAACCGCACGCCCGACCCGGCACTGCCGGCCAAGGGTTTGCTGCGTTCGCGGCACAACAACTACTTCACCTTGCCGGTGCTGTTCATCATGATCAGCAACCACTTCCCGAGCACCTACGGCAGCCAATACAACTGGCTGATCCTCGCAGGTATCGCGGTGGCGGCGGTGTTGGTGCGTCACTACTTCAACACCCGTCACAACAGCCAGAAATACGCCTGGACCTTGCCGGTGGGCGCACTGGCAATGATTTGCCTGGCCTACGTGACCGGCCCAAAACCGGTGGCGACTGCACCGGAAGTGGCCAAGGCGCCAGCGGCCATCGAGTACCAGCCGCTGCCGGAAACGGCGTTGGGTGGCGGGCTTAAACCGGCTGCTCCAGCGGCACCTGCACCGGCACCTGCCGAAGCAGCACCGGCCCAGGCCTCGATTGATTTTGACAAGGTCCACGGGGTGATCCAGGAGCGCTGCGCGGTGTGCCATTCGGCCAAGCCGACAAGCCCGCTGTTCAGCACCGCACCGGCCGGGGTGATGTTTGATACGCCGCAGCAGATCCAGCAAATGGCCCCGCGCATCCAGGCACAGGCCGTGGCCAGCCAGATCATGCCGCTGGGCAATATCACCCAGATGACCCAGCAGGAACGGGACTTGATTGGCACCTGGATCACTCAGGGGGCGCGTACCAACTGACTGATTAACGCAGGACTAGTGTGGGAGCGGGCTTGCTCGCGAATGCGGTGTGTCATTCAACACTTCAGGTGACTGAACCACCGCGTTCGCGAGCAAGCCCGCTCCCACATGGGATCTGCGGTGTGCTTTGACGAATGAGTTCCACCCGGCAATTGAATGCCGAACAACACAACAATAAAAAGATCCGAGGTGTTGCATGTCCCAGCTAGAAACTCAGACTCCTGCCGCGCCCGCCATGGTGCGGCTGCCCCTCTTGCAACTGATTCTGGTAGGCCTGCAACACGTCTTGCTGATGTACGGTGGCGCCGTCGCCGTGCCTTTGATCATCGGCCAGGCCGCGGGCCTGAGCCGTGAAGAAATCGCCTTCCTGATCAACGCCGACCTGCTGGTGGCGGGCATCGCAACCATGGTCCAGTCCTTCGGCATCGGCCCGGTAGGCATTCGTATGCCGGTGATGATGGGCGCCAGTTTCGCCGCTGTCGGCAGCATGGTGGCCATGGCCGGCATGCCCGGCATCGGCCTGCAGGGGATCTTCGGTGCGACCATCGCCGCCGGTTTTTTCGGCATGGTGATCGCGCCGTTCATGTCCAAGGTCGTGCGCTTCTTTCCACCGCTGGTGACCGGTACCGTGATCACCGCCATTGGTCTTTCGCTGTTTCCCGTCGCGGTCAATTGGGCCGGCGGTGGCGCAGCGGCGTCCACGTTTGGCTCACCGATTTACCTGGCGATTGCCGCGCTGGTGCTGGTCACCATCCTGCTGATCAACCGTTTCATGCGCGGCTTCTGGGTGAATATCTCGGTGCTGATCGGCATGGCCCTCGGCTACGGGCTGTGCGGGATGATCGGCATGGTCGACCTCAGCGGCCTGGCGCGCGCCCCGTGGGTGCAAGTGGTGACGCCACTGCATTTCGGCATGCCCAAGTTCGAGTTGGCGCCGATCCTGTCGATGTGCCTGGTGGTGGTGATCATCTTCGTCGAGTCCACCGGGATGTTCCTCGCCCTGGGCAAGATCACCGGCCAGGAAGTCACGCCGAAAATGCTCCGCCGTGGCCTGTTGTGTGACGCCGGCGCATCGTTTTTTGCCGGGTTCTTCAACACCTTCACCCACTCCTCGTTCGCGCAGAACATCGGCCTGGTGCAGATGACCGGCGTGCGCTGCCGTTCGGTGACGATCGTGGCCGGCGCGTTCCTGATTGTGCTGAGCCTGCTGCCCAAGGCCGCCTTTTTGGTAGCGTCGATTCCACCCGCAGTGCTGGGCGGCGCGGCGATTGCCATGTTCGGCATGGTGGCAGCCACCGGGATCAAGATCCTCCAGGAAGCCGACATTGCCGACCGTCGTAACCAGTTGCTGGTGGCGGTGAGTATCGGCATGGGATTGATCCCGGTGGTACGTCCCGAATTCTTTGCACAGCTGCCGCTATGGATGAGCCCGATCACTCACAGCGGCATCGCCATGGCCACGATCAGCGCGCTGTCGCTGAACCTGTTATTCAACATCCTGGGTGGCGCCGAACGCGCTGCCCCAAGCGCTCACGCACACCCACATTGATTCCTGCGTCACAACAAAAACAATAACGATCAGGGAACACACCATGTACGCCATTCACCCGGGGCCGGCCACGCGCCGTGCCCCATTCTCGCCCCGCGCGCTCTTTAACGGCGCACTTGAGCACAGGCCTGGGAGTCAGTATTCTCGGCGCCCGCTCAAATCGACTCAAAAAAAAACAGCGAATGTAAAAGCTGACTGCAAGGCCAACTTATCCCGGCCCCACGTCCGCAGCCAACGTGTGCAAAAACTCTCCGAATTCGACTGTGTTCATCACAGCCGACGGGGATTTTTTGGCTTTTTAAACACCTTGGCGCAGCTCTTGCTAAAAGCATCAAAGCTGACCGAACAGACGATTTTTGCGGCAAGCCAAAAGACGCCACACCAGAGCGTCCGCTTAGAAAAAAAACCAGAAACCTTTACCTCGGGAGCAACCGAATGAAACGTACCGTGAACAGCCTGATGCTGGCAGGATCCCTGCTGGCCGGGGGCCAGGCCATGGCCGGTGATCTGTTGCAGTGGCAGAACAACAGCCTGACTTATCTGTGGGGCAAGAACTTCACTGTTAACCCGCAGATCCAGCAAACCGTGACCTTCGAACACGCCGATGCGTGGAAGTACGGCGACAACTTCTTCTTCCTCGACCGCATCTTTTACAACGGCAAGGAAGACGGCAATGTCGGCCCGAGTACTTACTACGGTGAGTTCAGCCCACGCTTGTCGTTCGGCAAGATCTTCGACAAGGACTTGTCGTTCGGTCCGATCAAGGACGTGTTGCTGGCGTTCACTTACGAGTTCGGCGAAGGCGACAACGAGTCGTACTTGCTCGGCCCGGGCTTCGACCTGGCAATCCCTGGTTTCGACTACTTCCAGCTGAACTTCTACCAGCGCCAGACCGAAGGCAATCGCCCGGGTGACGGCGTATGGCAGATCACACCGGTGTGGTCGTACACGATCCCGGTGGGCAACTCCAATGTGCTGATCGACGGCTTCATGGACTGGGTGGTGGATAACGACAAGAACGCCCGCGGCACTTACCACGCCAACCTGCACTTCAACCCGCAGATCAAATATGACCTGGGCAAGGCGTTGCATTGGGGCGAGAAGCAGTTGTATGTCGGTATCGAATACGACTACTGGAAGAACAAGTACGGGATCCAGGACAGCGGCGCGTTCGAGACCAACCAGGACACTGCGAGCCTGTTGGTGAAGTACCACTTCTAACCACACCGCCTATCCCCTGTGGAATCGGGTTTATGTGGGAGCGGGCTTGCTCGCGAATGCGGTGGGTCAGTCAATACATCTGGCGACTGACACACCGCATTCGCGAGCAAGCCCGCTCCCACACAAGCCCGCTCCCACATTCAGTCCGGTGTCAGGCCCAGGAACCGCTGCAACTCTTCGCGCTTGGCCAGCGCATCCCGCCTTCCCAGCTCGATCAATTCGCTGCAATACCCCGCCTCGAACAGCAGGTAGCTGAGCACACCCGCGCCACTGGTTTTGGTCGCCCCCGGCCCGCGCAGAAACAGGCGCAATGCCGCCGGCAATTCCTGGCGGTGACGTGCCGCGATTTCGTCGATTGGCTGACTGGGAGCGATCACCAATACTTCCACTGGTGCCAAACCTTGTATCGCCGCGTTGGCCGGCAACACGTGGCTGAACTGGTTCAGGCGCTCAAGCAATTCGATATCGCTTTCCAGGCTGTCGATGAACGTACTGTTGAGCATGTGCCCGCCGATCTGCGCCAACGTCGGCTCCTGGCCGGTGAAGGTGCGCGCCGGGTTCGATGGATCGTTGCCACGCGGGTTGCCACTGACCCCCACCACCAGCACGCGGCTGGCGCCCAGGTGCAACGCAGGACTGATCGGCGCCGACTGGCGCACCGCCCCGTCACCAAAATATTCCTGGCCGAGTTTGACCGGCGCAAACAGCAACGGAATCGCCGAGCTGGCCAGCAAATGTTCAACGGTCAATTGGGTGGGAATGCCGATGCGCCGATGCCGCAACCATGCATCGATGGTGCCGCCGCCCTGATAGAAGGTCACGGCTTGCCCGGACTCGTACCCGAACGCGGTCACCGCCACAGCATGAAGGTGTTTCTCGCGGATCGACTGCGCGATGCCTTCCAGGTGCAGTTTGTCGCGCAACAAGTCCCGCAGCGGCGAACTGTTGAGCAGCGCCACTGGCACCTGCGCCCCCATCCCCAGCAGGCTGTGGATAAGGAATCGACTGGCCTGGCTGATCACCCCGGGCCAGTCGCTGCGCAGCACCAGGTGGCTGCGAAAGCCCTGCCAGAAGGCGGTCAGGCGCTGGATGGCGGCGGTAAAGTCCATGGCGCCACTGGCCAGGCTCACTGCATTGATCGCCCCGGCCGAGGTGCCGACGATCACCGGAAACGGATTGGCCGCGCCCGGCGGCAACAGCTCGGCAATCGCCGCCAGTACCCCCACCTGATAGGCGGCTCGCGCCCCGCCGCCGGAAAGAATCAAGCCTGTGACCGGTTCAGCTGGGCGCATTGCATCACTCCATGGTGCTTGGGGACTTCAGATCAACGGCGACGTTTTTCATACAGTTTAGGTTCACCTGGCGGCCGGCTCTTGAAGCGGCGGTGCGTCCACAGGTATTGCTCGGGGCATTCGCGCACGGAGGCTTCGACCCACTGGTTGATGCGCAGGCAATCGATCTCGTCGGTTTCACCGGGAAAGTCGGTCAGCGGCGGATGGATCACCAGGCGATAACCGCTGCCGTCGGCCAGGCGTTCCTGGGTGAACGGCACCACCAGAGCCTTGCCCAGGCGGGCGAACTTGCTGGTGGCGGTCACGGTGGCGGCCTGAATGCCGAACAATGGCACGAAGATACTTTGCTTGGCGCCGTAGTCCTGGTCCGGTGCGTACCAGATCGCACGACCGGCCCGCAGCAGCTTGAGCATGCCGCGCACGTCTTCGCGCTCTACGGCCAGGGAGTCGAGGTTGTGCCGCTCGCGGCCACGGCGCTGGACGAAATCGAACAAGGGGTTGCCGTGCTCGCGGTACATGCCGTCGATGGTGTGCTTCTGCCCGAGCAAGGCGGCGCCGATTTCCAGGGTGGTGAAATGCAGGGCCATGAGGATCACGCCCTTGCCTTCCAGTTGCGCCTGCTTGAGGTGCTCCAGCCCTTCGACATGGGCCAGGCGCGCCAGGCGCGGCTTGGACCACCACCAGCTCATGGCCATCTCGAAGAACGCGATGCCGGTGGAGGCAAAGTTTTCCTTGAGCAAATGTTTACGCTCTTTAGCGGACTTTTCCGGGAAGCACAGTTCCAGGTTTCGTGCGGCGATACGTCGACGTTCACCGGCCACCCGGTACATTCCCGCCCCCAAGGCACGGCCAATCCCCAGTAAAGCCCGGTACGGCAACTGCACAATCAGCCACAGCAAACCCAGCCCCAGCCATAACAGCCAGAAGCGCGGATGAAAAAATACAGCTCGAAAACGCGGGCGATCCATTCAAGATTCCGGTAAAGACAACGGCCGCGCATTCTACAACGGTTCGACCCGGCTTGCGGCTAGCGGATGTTCTCGTTATAAGTCTCGACACTTTTCGTGACAAGCCGCTTTGCCGACCATGAGCCAAACCGAACCGCTAGACCAAGATCCCGTGTTCCAGTTGAAAGGCAGCATGCTCGCCATTACCGTGCTGGAACTGGCCCGCTACGACCTTGATGCCCTGGACCGCCAGCTCGCCGCCAAGGTCGCCCTGGCGCCGAACTTCTTCAACAATGCACCGCTGGTGCTGGCCCTGGACAAGCTCCCGGCCGGCCAGGGCGCGGTCGACCTGCCCGGGCTGATGCGCGTGTGCCGCCAGCATGGCCTGCGCACCCTGGCGATCCGTGCCAGCCGTATCGAAGACATCGCCGCGGCAATCGCCATTGAACTGCCAGTACTGCCGCCGTCGGGTGCCCGCGAGCGTCCGCTCGACCCGTTGGTCGGCGAAGAGAAGAAAAAACCGGAGAAACCGCCGGAGCCGACGATCAAGCCGACAAAGATCATCACCTCTCCCGTACGGGGCGGGCAGCAGATTTACGCCCAGGGTGGCGACCTTGTCGTCATCGCCCCGGTCAGCCCGGGGGCGGAACTTCTCGCCGATGGAAACATCCATGTATACGGCCCCATGCGTGGTCGTGCCCTGGCCGGCATAAAAGGTGACACCAAGGCCCGTATTTTTTGCCAGCAGTTGACCGCTGAGCTAGTGTCCATCGCAGGCCAGTACAAGGTTTCGGAAGATTTGCGCCGCGATCCGCTGTGGGGGGCCGGGGTACAAGTCAGCCTGTCGGGCGATGTGTTGAACATCGTTCGTCTTTAACGGATACTGCCGCATTTTCCAAGCATCTCTGGACTCTGATAGCACAGCGAAAACGGCAAAACTTGTGTAGGAATAATTTTAAGGTGGGGTTTGCCCAGGCAAACCGTGCTTTCTCCTACAAGAGCTGCCCGCCTGCAGCGAGTGACAAGAGATGTTTTTCAGGGACTAAAAAGTCCTTTTTCCTTAGGGGTGAAACACCTTGGCCAAGATTCTCGTGGTTACATCCGGCAAGGGTGGTGTGGGTAAGACCACCACCAGCGCCGCTATCGGTACCGGCCTCGCTCTGCGCGGCCACAAGACAGTTATCGTCGACTTCGACGTCGGCTTGCGTAACCTCGACCTGATCATGGGCTGTGAACGCCGCGTGGTTTACGACTTCGTCAACGTCGTCAATGGCGAAGCCAACCTGCAACAGGCCCTGATCAAGGACAAGCGCCTTGAGAACCTGTATGTACTGGCCGCCAGCCAGACCCGCGACAAAGACGCGCTGACCAAGGAAGGCGTGGGCAAGGTCCTCGCCGAACTGAAGGAAACCTTCGAATACGTGGTGTGCGATTCCCCGGCGGGTATCGAGACCGGTGCTCACCTGGCGATGTACTTCGCCGACGAAGCCATCGTCGTGACCAACCCTGAAGTCTCCTCGGTACGTGACTCGGACCGCATGCTCGGCCTGCTGGCCAGCAAGTCCCAGCGCGCCGAGAAAGGTGAAGATCCGATCAAGGAACACCTGCTGCTGACCCGCTACAACCCTGAGCGCGTCAGCAATGGCGAAATGCTCGGCGTTGAAGACGTGAAGGAAATCCTCGCCGTGACCCTGCTGGGTGTGATCCCGGAATCCCAGGCCGTCCTGAAGGCATCCAACCAAGGTGTGCCGGTGATTCTTGACGACCAGAGCGACGCCGGCCAGGCGTACAGCGATGCGGTAGATCGCTTGCTGGGCAAGACCGTGGAACATCGCTTCCTCGATGTTAAGAAGAAGGGATTCTTCGAGCGTATCTTTGGAGGCAACTAAACAATGAAATTTCTCGACTTCTTTCGCGCCAACAAAAAGCCAAGTACCGCGTCGGTAGCGAAAGAGCGTCTACAGATCATCGTGGCGCACGAACGCGGCCAACGCAGCACCCCGGATTACCTGCCAGCCCTGCAGAAGGAACTGGTGGAAGTGATCCGCAAGTACGTCAACATCGGTAACGATGACGTGCATGTCGCCCTGGAAAATGACGGCAGCTGCTCGATTCTGGAACTCAATATCACCCTGCCTGATCGTTGATCGAAAAGGCGGTCGCCACGGCGGCTCGGTTACCTGGCTCCCCTCACGGGGCCGGGTGAGCGAGCCGCCGTTGGCGTTTGTTACGAGGCTGTTTTAATGCCGTTGTCCAATGTCCATATCCTTCATCAGGACGCTGCTGTCCTGGTGGTGAACAAGCCTACCCTGCTGCTCTCGGTGCCCGGTCGCGCCGACGACAACAAGGACTGCCTGATCACCCGCCTGCAGGAAAACGGCTACCCCGAAGCCCGCATCGTCCATCGCCTGGACTGGGAAACGTCCGGGATCATCCTGCTGGCCCGAGACGCGGATACCCACCGTGAACTGTCCCGCCAGTTTCATGACCGGGAAACCGAAAAGGCCTACACCGCACTCTGCTGGGGCCAACCGGAACTGGACAGCGGCAGCATCGACTTGCCCTTGCGCTACGACCCACCGACCAAGCCACGGCACGTGGTGGACCACGAATTCGGCAAGAACGCGCTGACCTTCTGGAAAGTCCTGGAGCGTTGCGGCGACTGGTGCCGGGTTGAGCTGACACCGATCACCGGCCGCTCACATCAACTGCGCGTGCATATGCTGTCCATCGGGCATCCGTTGCTGGGCGATGGCTTGTACGCCCATGAACAGGCCTTGGCTGCCTGGCCACGCCTGTGTCTGCACGCCAGCATGTTGAGCTTCACCCATCCCCAGAGCGGCGAGCGTCTGCGCTTCGAGTGCCCCGCGCCGTTTTAACCTGTAAACGCAATTAAAATGTGGGAGCGGGCTTGCTCGCGAATGCGGTGGATCAGTTAGCTCATTCGGCGACTGACACACCGCATTCGCGAGCAAGCCCGCTCCCACATTTGTTCTGTGCACTTATCCCGTCGGACGGTAAACTCGCGCCATTGCTGTCTGGAGCTACTTATGCGCGAAGAGTTGAACCAAGGCCTGATCGACTTCCTCAAGGCCTCCCCTACCCCGTTCCATGCCACCGCCGCCCTTGCACAGCGCCTGGAAGCGGCCGGTTTCCAGCGTCTTGACGAGCGCGAGACCTGGACCACCGAGGCCAACGGGCGCTACTACGTGACCCGCAACGACTCCTCGATCATCGCCTTCAAACTCGGCCGCCACTCGCCCCTGCAAGGCGGCATCCGCCTGGTCGGCGCCCACACCGACAGCCCGTGCCTGCGGGTCAAGCCACAGCCTGAACTGCAACGCCAGGGCTTCTGGCAACTGGGTGTGGAAGTGTACGGCGGCGCGCTGCTGGCGCCGTGGTTCGACCGCGATCTGTCCCTGGCCGGCCGCGTCACTTTCCGCCGCGACGGCAAGGTCGAAAGCCAGCTGATCGACTTCAAGCTGCCCATCGCGATCATCCCCAACCTGGCCATTCACCTGAACCGTGAAGCCAACCAGGGTTGGGCGATCAATGCCCAGACCGAACTGCCGCCGATCCTTGCGCAGTTCGCCGGTGACGAGCGCGTAGACTTCCGCGCAGTGCTGACCGAGCAACTGGCTCGTGAACACGGGTTGAACGCCGATGTGGTGCTCGACTATGAGCTGAGCTTCTACGATACCCAGAGCGCGGCCGTGATCGGCCTCAATGGCGACTTTATCGCCGGTGCCCGCCTCGACAACCTGCTGTCGTGCTACGCCGGCCTGCAAGCCCTGCTCACCGCCGAAACCGATGAAACCTGCGTGCTGGTCTGCAACGACCACGAAGAAGTCGGCTCGTGCTCCGCCTGCGGTGCCGACGGCCCGATGCTGGAGCAGACCCTGCGTCGCCTGCTGCCCGAGGGTGATGAGTTCGTACGCACTATCCAGAAGTCGCTGTTGGTGTCTGCCGACAACGCCCACGGCGTGCACCCCAACTACGCCGAGAAGCACGACGCCAACCACGGCCCGAAACTCAATGCCGGCCCGGTGATCAAGGTCAACAGCAACCAGCGCTACGCCACCAACAGCGAAACCGCCGGGTTCTTCCGCCACCTGTGCATGGCCGAAGAAGTGCCGGTGCAGAGCTTTGTGGTTCGCAGCGACATGGGTTGCGGCTCGACCATCGGCCCGATCACCGCCAGCCACCTGGGCGTGCGCACCGTGGATATCGGCTTGCCGACGTTTGCCATGCACTCGATTCGCGAGCTGTGCGGCAGCCACGACCTGGCGCACCTGGTGAAGGTGTTGAGTGCGTTTTACGCGAGTCGCGACTTGCCGTAATTGCAGGATGAACACAAATCAAATGTGGGGGCGGGCTTGCTCGCGAATGCAGAGGGTCAGTCAATACATCGGGTGACTGA
Organism: Pseudomonas sp. C6002; assembly: GCF_013385805.1. NCBI lineage: Bacteria > Pseudomonadati > Pseudomonadota > Gammaproteobacteria > Pseudomonadales > Pseudomonadaceae > Pseudomonas > Pseudomonas sp. C6002. Next base: position 356,099 of record NZ_JACAPH010000021.1, read on the forward strand.
TCCACCGCTTTCGCGAGCAAGCCCGCCCCCACATTTTGATCTTCATTGTTTGATAGATCGGGCTCAGTTCAACACTTCACTCAGCGGAATGAAGTTGACCCGGTCACCGATCTCCAGCGTCGTCCCCTCCAGCACTTCTACCAAACCTTCGGCCCACGCCGCGCTACGCAGCACACCCGAGCTCTGGTTGCGGTAGATGATCGCCTTGCCCTGCTCCAGCCGCCCGCGCAAATACTCGCGGCGATTCCCCGGCTTGGGCCAGACAAATCCCACGGGCACTTCAATGCGCAGCGGCTGCACGTCTTCCACGCCCTGGCGGCGCAACAGGTAAGGCCGCGCCAGCAAGGCAAAGGTCACCAGCGTCGACGCCGGATTGCCCGGCAAACCGATCACCGGTACACCACGGAAATGCCCGAACGTCAGCGGCTTGCCCGGCTTGATTGCCAGCTTCCACAGCGCCAGCTCCCCTTCTTCCCGCAGCGCAATCCCGAGAAAATCCGCCTCCCCCACCGACACACCGCCGGTGGACAGAATCAGGTCTACCGAGCCCAATGCGCCCAGGCGTTCGCGGGTTTGTTCCAGGTCGTCCGGCAGGATCCCGGCATCCACCACTTCGCAGCCCAGGCGCTCCAGCCAGCTGCACAGCACCCGGCGATTACTGTTGTAGATCTGCCCGGGCCCCAGCGGCAGGCCCGGCTCGATCAACTCGTCGCCGGTGGACAGCACAGCCACGCGGGCGCGTCGTACCACCTCCAGCCGATCACGACCCAGCGAAGCCGCCAGGCCCAACTCGATCGGGCCCAGGCGTGTCCCTGCTGGCAACACCCACTCGCCCACCGTGGTTTCCTGGCCTTGGGGACGGATGTTTTGATCCACCTGCAACGCTTCGGTGAAGCTCACCCGCTGATCGGCATGGACCACGGCGTTTTCCTGCATCTCGACGCAGTTCGCGCCCTCCGGTACCGGGGCTCCGGTGAAGATCCGCGCGCAGGTACCGGCAGCCAAGGGCTCGGGTGCCGTGCCCGCAAAAATGCGCTGGCTGACTACCAGTGGCTCACCGGTCCAGTCCGCCAGGCGCAGGGCGTATCCGTCCATGGCGCTGTTGGGCCAGGGCGGCAAGTCCAGCGTGGAGATCAACGCCTGGGCCAGCACCCGACCATCACACTCGGCCAGCGCCAACGTTTCCGGCTCGCGGATCGGCGCTGCCTCGGCCATCGCCAGCAATTGTTCGAGGGCGTCTTCCACCGGCATCAACGCGCCGGTCTTGCCCGGCTTACCCACGGGATTCACAGGGCTCGGCCTGTTTCAAATGCGGGACGAAGTTGCACGGGCGGTGACGGTTATCCAATTGCTCGGCGAGAATCCCGTCCCAACCGGTGCGCACCGCGTTGGTGGAGCCCGGCAGGCAGCACACCAGTGTGCCGTTGGCCAGGCCGGCCAGGGCACGGGATTGCACGGTGGAGGTGCCGATATCGGCCACGGAGATTTGCCGGAACAGTTCGCCGAAACCATCCACCTGCTTATCCAGCAGGCAGCTCACCGCTTCCGGGGTGCTGTCGCGGCCGGTGAAGCCGGTGCCGCCGGTGATCAACACCACCTGCACCACGTCTTCGGCAATCCAGTGCGCCACTTGCGCACGGATTTTGTACAGATCATCTTTAAGCAAAACTCGCTCGGCCAGCAGGTGACCGGCGGCGGTCAGGCGGTCGACGAAGACCTGGCCCGAGGTGTCGGTTTCCAGGGTGCGGGTGTCGCTGACCGTCAATACAGCGATATTCAGGGGTACAAAGGGCGCATCAGCCTTGGCTTTCATGGCTCGGTCCGGTTGTCGAAGGAACAGCCCGATGTTATATCACAGCCCCCCATTTCACTGCCCGCAGGAGCCGTCATGCCAAGCCATTCTTCCCCACTGCCCTGCTCGATCCTTTTGCTGGCCGGCGGCCGTGGCCAGCGCATGGGCGGCCTCGACAAGGGTTTGCTGGACTGGCACGGGCAGCCGCTGATCGCGCACCTGCATCGCCTGGTGCGGCCGTTGACCGACGACCTGATCATCTCCTGCAATCGCAACCAGGCGCAGTACGCGGCCTACGCCGATCAATTGGTCGGCGATGACAGCCCCGACTTTCCAGGGCCACTGGCCGGCATTCGCGCAGGACTGGCGGTGGCGCAGCATGGGCATCTGCTGGTATTGCCGTGCGATGTGCCGCAGATCGATGCACGATTGCTCGCCGACCTGCGCAGCACGGCGCAGCAAAACCCGTTACTGCCGGTGATGGTGCGCCACGGCGATTTCTGGGAACCGCTGCTCTGCGTGATCCCCACTTCGCTGCGCGAGCCCTTCGAACGGGCCTGGGCAGCCGGCGAGCGCAGCCCGCGCCAGATCATGCAGGCGCTGGGGGCCAAGGCCCTGGATTGCCCCGCCGACGATCCGCGCCTGGCCAACCTCAATACACCGGAGTTGTTGCACCGCCCGCCCAGCGTGTCAGAATGAGCGTCGAACAAGGAACTTTGCCGACGTTACACACGTCACAAGGTCAGTACTCAACAAAGCATTCTCTCGGAGACAAACTCATGACTCAACGGACCATCGCCGCTCTCATGCTTGCACTGGGCCTCGCTACCCTTGCCGGTTGCGCCTCGCCGACAGTGATCACCCTGAATGACGGTCGCGAAATCCAGGCCGTCGACACTCCTAAATTCGACAAGTCCACCGGCTTCTACGAATTCGAACAGCTGGATGGCAAGCGCACCCAGATCAACAAGGATCAGGTTCGCACCGTTAAAGACCTGTAAGTCTTAACGCCAGATACAAAAAAGCCCGCGTAATGCGGGCTTTTTCGTTGCTGGGATTTACCAGTCCAGGCTGATCTCGCTGCGAAAGTCGCGCTCAAGGCCGGTGACCGGGTCGATGAAACGCACCCCTTGGGCCAGCAGCTTGAGCGGGTTGGCGTAGTCGTCCTCGGCATCCTTGATAACGTCGGGGTAGAACGGATCGTTGCAGATACTCGCGCCCAGGGCCGTCATGTGCACCCGCAACTGATGCTTCTTGCCGGTCACCGGAAACAGGCCATAGCGCCACAGGTCGCCATTCTTTTCCCGCACCTCGACCGCCGTCTCGGTGTTGCTCGCCCCCTCGCCTTCCTGCATGCGAAAGAACGGCTCGCCATCCACCAGCCGGCTTTTGTGTACCAGCGGAAAAGTCAGCCCAGGCAATGCCGGGGCAATGGCTTCGTAGAACTTGTCGATCTTGCGCGTGGGAAACAGCTGTTGATACGCCGAGCGCGTCTGGGGGTTGGCCGAAAACAGCACCAGCCCTGCGGTATGCCGATCAATGCGATGCAGCGGCACCAGCGCCGGGTTGTCGAGGCGACGGATCAAACGCCGCAACAGGGTCTGCTCGACGTATTCACCGGCAGGCGTGACCGGCAGGAAATGCGGCTTGTCGGCTACCACCAGGTGTTCATCGGCGTACAGGATCGTCTCCTGCACCGGGATTACTTTCTCGTTCGGTACTTCGCGAAAGTAGTAGATGCACAGGCCTTCGCGGTAGGCGAGGTCCTGATTGATGGGAGTGCCATTGATGTCCAGCACCCTGCCCCGGGCGATGCGGTCCAGCCATTGCTCACGGCTGATGGCCTGGAAGTGCTCACACAGGCAATCCAGCACGGTGGCCCAGGCGCCTGGCGGCAGGTACAAGGTGCTGGCTTGGTGCTGGGCAGCGGAAAAAACGGACATGGCAGGCTCAAGACGTGGACATACAGGCGCACATTATCCCGCATGCTGCCGGATCAGGCCCAGCACAGATTCAGGCCTTGGCCAATTCCGCGCGCAACACCGGTGACGCACTGGCCGCCTCGGTGAATTCCTTGAGCCAGCGCAGCACATCCACCGCTTCCCAGCGGCCCGGGTCGTAAAGCGCATACAGCAAGCCCTGGTAACCCACCACATCCAGCTGCTTGTGATAACCCGCGCGCTGGAACAGCGCCTCGATCTCGGCAAAGCAGGTGTTGAAATGCACTTTGTTAAACGGCGTCTTGCCTTCCGTGACCAGGCCATCGAGGCGCAGCTCGTTCACCGCGTCGCGCACGACGTCGGCGGACATGCGATTGACGCTGCTTTTCAGTTGTTCAACATTCACCACGGGCGTTCCCTCTCATTCAATCGCTGTACAAACATACAGTAACCGAATAATCGGGAACTCGCCATCGCCGAGTGCTAGCTAAGAAAGTTCACTACCTGCGCTTCGTCGAACGGCCACTCCAGCTCCGCGCCCGTGTCCACCCGGCGCAGCACCGGAATCCGCAGGCCGTAGGCTTCATACAGGGCCTCGGAATCGGCGATATCCACCAACTCCACCAGCAGGCCGTGTTCGACCAACGGCATGATTTCGGCTTCGGCAAACTCACACAGATGGCAGCCCAGGGTGCCGAACAACTGACATTCAGGAAGCATGGCAACGGGTCCAAGAAGAATCAGGCACCTATTCTAACAGCGTCGGGACACTGCAAAAGCCTGACCCAGATCAGCATGGCGTATAACTGATTCAGCGACTCTCGCGACTTTTTTCCCGTAATACCTGCAATGGAGCTGCATGTGTTTGCCAACCTGCTGATTATCCTGGCCTCCTCCCTGGTGGTGATTGCGCTGTTTCGTCGCCTGCAACTGCCGCCGGTGCTGGGCTATCTGTGTGTTGGCCTGGCCGTGGGCCCCACCGCCCTCGACTGGGTCAATGACAGCGAAGAGTTGCCAGACCTTGCCGAACTGGGTGTGGTGTTCCTGCTGTTTTCCCTGGGCCTGGAGTTTTCTCTCAACAAAATGCTCAGCCTGCGCCGGGTGGTGTTTGGCTTGGGCAGCCTGCAGGTACTGTGCTGCGGGTTGCTGCTGGGCGGTTTGCTGGCACTGTTCGGCCTGTCGCCGACCACCGCGCTGTTGCTCGGTGCGGGACTGGCACTGTCGTCCACCGCCATCGTCAGCAAGGAGCTGACCAGCCTTGGCGAAATCTTCAGCAGCCATGGCCAGAACGCGATTGGGGTATTGCTGTTCCAGGATGTAGTGGCCGTATTGCTGCTGACCCTCGTGCCAGTGTTCGCCGGTAACAGCGAGCAAGCCTGGTACTGGGCATTGCCACTGACCCTGGGCAAAACCGTGGTGCTGTTCCTCGGCCTGCTGCTGGCCAGCCGCTGGTTGCTGCCGCGTTTGTTCCGTGAGGTGGCGGCGTCCCATTCGGCCGAATTGTTCGTGCTGCTGGCACTGGTGATCGTACTGCTCACCGCCTGGCTGACCCACTTGCTGGGCCTGTCCCCGGCACTCGGTGCGTTTCTCGCCGGCATGCTGCTGGGGGAAAGCCATTACCGCCATCAGATCGAAGCCGATATCCGACCGTTTCGCGACATCCTGCTAGGACTGTTTTTTGTCAGCATCGGCATGCTGATCGACCTGCAACTGTTCGTCAGTCATAGCCTGTTGATTCTCGGCCTGACCCTCACGCTGATGTTCATCAAAGGCTGTGTGGTCGCGCTATTGGTGCGACTGCGCGGCAGCGACGGTGAAACCGCCTGGCGCAGCGGCCTGGCGCTGGCCCAGGGCGGCGAGTTCTGTTTCGCCTTGATGGCGCAAATGCAGCAAAGCCGCCTGCTGCCCGCCGACATCAGCGGCCTGCTGCTGGCTGCCACCTTCTGCTCGATGCTATTGACTCCGCTGTTGCTCAGGGCTGCACCCGCGATTGCCCTGCGCCTGCACCGCAAGCCCAACCAGCAAGTACAGCTTGAAGAGATTACGGCCCTGAATGCCGAGCTGCGCGACCACGCGGTGATCTGCGGCTACGGCCGGGTTGGCCAGTCCATCGGGCGCTTCCTGCACCGTGAACAACAGGCGTTCATTGCCCTTGATGACGACCCGGAGCGAGTCCAGGAAGCGTCTACCGAAGACAGCGCCGTGCATTACGGCGACTGCCGCCGTGGCGCCCTGCTCAGCGCGGTCGGCCTGGAACGTGCGCGCCTGGTGGTGATCGCGGTGGACAACAGCGACGTCGCCCTGGCCGTGCTCAACGAAGCGCGGCGGATCAACCTGACCGTGCCGATCCTGGTACGCACCCGCGACGACAGTCAGCTGGCCGAACTGAAAGCCGCCGGCGCCACTGAAGTGGTGCCCGAGTTGCTGGAGTCGAGCCTGATGCTCGCCTCCCATGCGTTGATCCTGCTGGGGTTGTCGGAGCAGCAGGTGCAAGGCCGTGTCGATGAAGTGCGCCAGAGCCGGTACCGCCTGTTACATGGCTGCAACCAGAACGAAGGGGACGCGCCCCTCAATCCTGACTGACCGCGCCAATCTTGTGGATCGACAAATCCGCGCCGTAATACTCTTCTTCCTGACTCAAGCGCAGGCCATGCACGCGTTTGATCACGCCATACACCAGGAAGCCGCCGGCCAGGGCTACCACTACCCCCAGCGCGGTGCCGATCAACTGGCTGATCAGGCTCACGCCGCCCAAACCGCCCAGGGCGGTATGGCCGAAGATCCCGCAGGCAATCCCGCCCCACACGCCGCACAGCCCGTGCAACGGCCATACACCCAGCACATCGTCGATTTTCCAGCGATCCTGGGCGGCAATGAAGAACCAGACGAACAAGCCGCCCGCCACCACGCCGGTCACCAACGCGCCCACCGGGTGCATCAGGTCGGAACCGGCACAGATCGCCACCAACCCGGCCAATGGACCGTTGTGCAAGAAGCCTGGGTCGTTACGGCCGATCACCAATGCCGCTACCGTGCCACCGACCATCGCCATCAACGAATTGACCGCCACCAGCCCACTGACCCCGGACAGGGTTTGCGCACTCATGACGTTGAAGCCGAACCAGCCGACAATCAAGATCCACGAGCCCAACGCGAGAAATGGAATGCTCGACGGCGCGAACGCCACCAGGCGCCCTTCCCGATAACGCCCCTGCCTTGGCCCCAGCAACAGCACCGCCGCCAGCGCCAGCCAGCCGCCCATGGCGTGCACCACGACGCTGCCGGCAAAGTCATGGAAGCTGGCGCCGAAGGTGGCCAGCAACCAGGCTTGCAGGCCGTAGTTGCCGTTCCACACCATGCCTTCGAAAAACGGGTAGATGAAGGCTACGATCAACGCAGTGGCACACAGTTGCGGAACAAACCGTGCACGCTCGGCGATTCCCCCGGAAATGATCGCCGGGATCGCCGCCGCGAAGGTCAGCAGGAAGAAGAACTTCACCAGGCCGTAGCCGTGGTCGGCGCTGATCACCGCCGCCGGTTGCATGAAGGTCACGCCGTAGGAGATCCAATAGCCTATAAAGAAATAGGCCAGTGTGGAAATCGCGAAGTCGCTGAGGATTTTCGACAGGGCATTGACCTGGTTCTTCTGGCGCACCGTGCCGACTTCCAGGAAGGCAAAGCCGGCGTGCATGGCCAGGACCATGACCGCACCAATCAGAATGAACAGCGTGTTGGAGCTGTGGACGAGGGTGTCCACCGCGCTTTGCAAATTTTCCATGGAGGATGGCAGGCCTGCACATGCAGGAAAAAGCACCAAAGCAGTTCATGACCTTCATGATGCGCACTAAATTGGCACCAGCGGTCCGACCCTCGTTTGAGGCCGTGAACCGCTTTGGCGCAGCGATCATTGAAAAAGGCAGAATCCGACAGGGTTTTTCCGCGAGTTTTAGTTATTTAGGGTAAGGTTTTTCAGGGTTTGAGCCCCAACCGCCCGGATTCAGCGCAAGGCCCCGGGCCTGCGCACCAAGGCAAAGCAAAAGCTGTACCAGACAATTGCAGTGAACCTTCACCGACACCGGTGACTCGAAACCAGAAGTAAACAGACCAGCCACTCACGGAGATAACCATGGCCAGAAAAACGGCAAAGACTGCTCAAGAAATACTGATGGCGGATTTTCAAACCCTGGTCAGCGATACCGAGAAGCTGCTGGACGACACGGCCATCCTCGCCGGTGACCAGGCTGACGAGCTTCGCAGCAAGATTCACGAAAGCCTGCTCAAGGCCCGTGAAACCCTGCAACTGACCGAGGACTCCCTGCGCGAACGCGGCCAGGCGGCGGTCACGGCCACTGAAGACTATGTGCAGGCCAACCCCTGGCAGTCCGTCGGCATTGCGGCCGGCGTGGGCTTTTTGATCGGCCTGCTGGCTACAAGGCGCTAATCATGTCTATCGGCGAATCCGGCTCGTCCACGGGCCCAAGTTCTACTTCACGGCGCCTGGGCGCGGCTGTCCTGGGTTTGCTGCACAGCCATGTCGAGCTGTTCGGCATCGAGTTGCAGGAGCAGAAAGCCCGCACCGTCAGCCTGTTGCTGTTCGCCGGCCTGGCGCTGGTGTTTGCCTTGCTGTTGCTGGTGGGTTTGTCGGCGCTGGTGATGATTCTGGTGTGGGATACCTACCGCCTGACCGGGATTATCAGCCTGTGTGTGTTCTACATACTGGCCGCAGCATTCTGCGGGTTGCGCCTGAAGGCGGCGGTGTTCGATGAGTCCACGCCGTTCCACGCCACCCTCGAAGAGCTGGCCAACGACCGGGAGCGCCTGCTGCCATGAGCATGACTGAATTGCCGCAAAACACTTCCCGACGAGAAATGCGCAAGGCGTTGATCCGCCTGCGCATGGAAATGCACCGCCAGGAAATCCGTCACGAGTCCCAGCAACTGATGCTGCCGCTGCAAAAGGTCCGCAACATGGGCCTGAGCTGGCAGGACGGTTTTGGCATCAAGCACGCGCCGCTGTGGGGCGTGGGCGTGGTGACGCTGCTGGGGTTTCTCACCGGCAAAGGCGCCAAGGGCGGCGGAATCGGCACCATGACCCGCCTGGTGCGGCTGGGTGCCGGCCTGATCCCGCTGATCAAACTGGCCATGCAAGGTGCTTCGCGCAAAAGTTGAGCGTGCTGGCTGCATTCTTGCAAACAGATCAGGCCCGGCCCTCTCCATTGAGGGCCGGGCCTTTTTTATTTCCGGTCTTTTAAGGAGGCCCCGTGATCGACGGGCAACCGCTCGCCTGCTTCCAGCCATTCATCGACACCGCCACCGGCCGCATCGCCGGCGTAGAAGCCCTGGGCCGCCTACGCCAGGCGAATGGCCAACTGCGCTCGGTGGGTCCGCTGTTCGCCGACCCGCGTACGCCCTCGGTGGCCTTGCGCCGCCTGGACCGGCAGATCCGTGACAATGCCCTGAGCCGCCTGCATGAAGCCCCGCAGGAGTGGTTCCTCAGCCTGAATATCTCGCCACGCTGGATCACCCGCCTGCGCCCGGGCCAGGCACTGCCGAGCCTGAAGCAATTGCAACTGCATAACGTCGACCCGCGCCGCATCGTGTTCGAGATCACTGAACTGGGCGGCGATATCCTGCGCCTGGCCGAAGTCGTCGAGCGCTACCGCGAGGCCGGCGCGCGGATTGCCATTGATGACTTCGGCGCCGGCTATTCGCAGCTGGACCGGGTGCTGGCCTTGCAGCCGGACATTCTCAAGCTGGACATGCGCCTGTTCCAGGCCGCGGCCCGCGGTGGCCCGAGCGGTGAGGTGGTACGGGCACTGGCGCAAATGGCGGAAAAAACCGGCTGCTGGATCATCGCCGAAGGGGTGGAAACCGAGGCCCAGCTGAATTTCGCCCTGGAATGCGGTTCGCGTTATGTCCAGGGCTACCTGTTCGCCCAGGCCCAACTGGACTGGTTCGACACCGACGCATTCGTGCCGCGCTTCGCCCAGTTGCGCACCGGCTATGTCCAACAGAAGCTCGCCGAACGTGGCCGGATCATGCAACTGCGCCAGCAACTGGCGGAGCTGATGCAGATCCTGCAAACCTGGGCCCACACCCGCGCACCGCTGAGCCACCTGCCGCAATTGCCGGCGTTTCCCTGGCTGCTGCGTTTTTACCAGTGCGACCGGCATGGCACGCAACTGACACCCAACTTCGAATGGCACCAGGGCGCCTGGCAAGCCGACAGCCGCTACCTGGGCCACAACTGGTCATGGCGTCCGTATTTTTATCATCTGCTGGCCGAGGGTTGGGAGGAGCGGCGGCTGACCCTGTCCTCAACCTATCGCGATGCCACGACCAACCAGTACTGCCTGACTGCCGGACAATTCTTTGATAACGGTCAGCGCTTGCTGTTAATCGATATCGACGCCGCCGGCCTGTAGTTTTTCGCTTGCGAAGGCCTGGCTGAACCGGGAAGCTGGGAGCCGTCATTCACCGCACGGAGAGTACCCGCCTTGGATTGGCCCACCCTGCTTACCCGCGAACGCCTTGGAAAACCCCTGCACAGCCCGGAAGAACTGGGGCGCAGTCCGTTTCACAAAGACCATGACCGCATCATCTTTTCCGGTGCGTTTCGCCGCCTGGGCCGCAAGACGCAAGTGCACCCGGTGACCAGCAACGATCACATCCACACCCGGCTGACCCACTCCCTGGAAGTCAGTTGCGTGGGACGATCCCTGGGCATGCGCGTAGGCGAGACCATCCGCAGTGCCCTGCCCGACTGGTGCGACCCGAGCGACCTGGGCATGGTGGTGCAGTCGGCCTGCCTGGCCCATGACATCGGCAACCCACCCTTCGGCCATTCCGGCGAGGACGCGATCCGGCACTGGTTCCAGCAAGCTTCAGGCCGTGGCTGGCTGGATGACATGAGCAGCGCCGAACGCAATGACTTCCTCAATTTCGAAGGCAATGCCCAGGGCTTCCGGGTACTCACGCAACTGGAATACCACCAGTTTGATGGTGGCACCCGCCTGACCTACGCCACCTTGGGCACCTACCTGAAATACCCCTGGACCGCCCGCCACGCCGACTCCCTGGGCTACAAGAAACACAAGTTCGGCTGCTACCAGAGCGAGCTGCCGATCCTGGAGCAGATCGCCCAGAAGCTCGGCTTGCCGCAGTTGGAAGAACAACGCTGGGCCCGGCACCCGCTGGTGTACCTGATGGAGGCGGCCGACGATATCTGCTACGCGTTGATCGACCTCGAAGACGGCCTGGAAATGGAGCTGCTGGAATACGCCGAGGTCGAGTCACTGCTGCTGGACCTGGTGGGCGACGACTTGCCGCAAACCTATCGGCAACTCGGCCCGCTGGATTCCCGGCGACGCAAGCTGGCGATCCTGCGAGGCAAGGCCATCGAACACCTGACCAACGCCGCGGCCCGGGCGTTCGTCGAACAACAGGACGCGCTGCTGGCCGGCACCCTGCCGGGGGACCTGGTGGAACATATGCACGGCCCGGCCAAGCGCTGCGTGCTGGATGCCAAGGACATGGCCCGCAAGAAGATTTTCCAGGACAAGCGCAAGACCCTGCATGAGATCGGCGCCTACACCACCCTGGAAATCCTCTTGAATGCCTTCTGCGGCGCGGCCCTGGAACAACATGGCGGTCGCACCCCGTCGTTCAAGAACCGACGCATCCTCGACCTGTTGGGCAATAGCGCCCCGGATCCCTCCTGGTCATTGCACGCGTCCTTCCTGCGCATGATCGACTTTATCGCCGGCATGACTGACAGCTACGCCAGCGAGATGGCCCGCGAGATGACCGGCCGCTCCAGCCCGCAATAAATCGGAGCCCTGGCTGATGGCCAGGGCGACTTTTCAAAGAATCGCCCTACGCACGGAACAGAGCGGCCTGATCGAAGTTCTTCCCCGCCGCGATGAATAATCGCGCGCCCTGACCGCAGTCTTTCGACCTGCTCCTGCGCCCTATAGCTGGCGGGCCCATTAACTTCTTACTACACGCCCTGGTGGAGCGTCTTCAGGGCTCTTGTCCATTCCATGGAAAAAACCATGCTCGAACAACTTCGCATCCTGTTGGTGGAGGATCACCCCTTTCAATTGCTGGCCACCCAATGCCTGCTACGAAACTATGGCTACCACGACCTGGCACTGGCCGAGAATGCAGAACAGGCAATGCGGCTGATGACACAAACCGACGTGCCATTCGATATTCTGCTCTGTGATCAATGTTTGCCCGACTTGCCCGGGCTGGAGTTGATTGAAATTGCCAACCGCAGAGGCTTTATAAGGTCCGCGATATTGCTCAGCGGCCTGCCCGTCAATGAACTGGAACACCTGATGGCCCAGGCATCCCGACGCAACTTTCCATTACTTGGCTATTTGTCGAAGCCGTTAAGCCACCTTGAGCTGAATGAACTCATACGCCAATCACGCCTTACTCGCTCAACAGAAAAGTAGGAAGTTAAACACCCGGGCAATCCGAAAACGCCTCTTTATAACGCTGCCCTCTCACGACCAGTTACTTTTAAATTCCACCCACGCAAAACTCTTACACCCAAACAACAAACACCTCACAGAGCGTAATCCCTTGCTTTTTTTGATGTAGGATTATTCTTGTTTTACGTTTGTTCCACATCAAGTTCATCCTCCTTCATTGCCATGTGAGCTAATGTGCCGACTTTATTTGCGCCTGTATGGAATTTGATCATGAACTCAGTTTTTATTATTGACGACCACCCCGTCATCCGACTTGCCATTCGGATGTTGTTAGAACACGAAGGCTATAAAGTAGTGGGAGAAGCCGATAACGGTTGTGATGCGATACAAATGGTCAAGGAGTGTCAGCCTGACCTGATTATCCTTGATATCGGCATTCCGAAACTCGATGGCCTGGAAGTGCTGTGCCGGTTCAACGCAATGAGTACGCCGACCAAGACGTTAATACTCACTGCCCAGACCCCCAAGCTCTTTGCTACCCGGTGCATGCGCTCCGGCGCGGATGGCTATGTGTGCAAGGAAGGTGACTTGAGCGAACTGCTCAGTGCCATCAGGGCGGTCTTGTCAGGTTACAACTACTTCCCGAGCCAGGCCCTTAACGGCAGCACTAACGAAACGGATAACAATGAAGAGCTTGAACTGTTCAAAGTCGTCAACGATCGTGAACTCATGGTATTACAACTTTTTGCCCAAGGCCGGACAAACAAGGAAATCGCCAAGGGCATGTTTCTCAGCAACAAGACCGTCAGCACTTACAAAAAAAGGCTCATGCAAAAACTGAAAGCCAAATCCTTGGTAGAACTTATCGAGATGGCAAAACGTAACGCGCTAGTGTGAGAAATCGGATGCCCAGGCGATTAAAGGACTATCTAATCATATTAAGTATCGGGGTGTGCCTCAGCACTTCCGTGCCTGCCGAACAAACTGTTCCCGAGCAATATGCCCTGCTGGGGCGTGCCGGTGCCGTTCAACTGGACACCCCCCTGAACAAGACACAGCGCCAGTGGCTGCAGAACAAACGGGAACTGATACTGGGCACCTCTGCACCCGACTATCCGCCCTTCGACATCACCTCCAGCGGGCGTGATTATGAAGGGCTGACTGCCGATTACGCCGGGCTGCTGGCCAGGACACTGGCGATACCGCTCACCGTGTTGCGCTACTCCTCCCGTGAAGCCGCGATCCAGGCGCTGGCAAACGGCGAAATCGATTTTCTGGGGTCTGCCAACGGTTTTGAAGCGGCGAATCCCGACATCGTCCTGTCACTGCCCTACGCAGTGGATCAGCCGGTACTGGTGACCCGTGAAGGTGAGAACCGCGACCTTGGCGACGGCCTGGCCGGTCTGCGCCTGAGTCTTGTCTACCATTACCTGCCCATGGACGAAGTGCAGGCGCTGTACCCCAAGGCGACCATCCACGCCTACCCGTCCTATCAAAATGCCTTGAATGCCGTGGCATTCGACCAGGCTGACGTATTCCTGGGCGACACCATTTCCACTCACTACATGATCAACAAGGGCTACCTGAAAAATATCCGCATGGCCAACTTCGGCAAGCACGAGGCCCACGGGTTCAGCTTCGCCTTGCGCAAGGATCAACCCATTCTCCTGAGTATCATCGACTCAGTGCTCGATGGCGTATCAACCTATGAACGTGACAGCATCGCCAAGCGCTGGAGTGCGGGCAGCGACATTCTGCTGACCGACCGCAAGCTGCAACTGAGCCTGCGCGAAGAGCGCTGGCTCAAGGACAACCCCGTGGTGAAGGTGGTGGTCAATGAAACCCTCGCCCCCCTGACGTTCTTCGATACCGACGGCAAGTTCCGGGGCGTCACCGCCGACGTGCTGGAGCTGATCCGCCTGCGAACCGGCCTGCGCTTCGAGATTCAACACGTGCGTGACGTCGCCAACATGATGCAACTGGTGCAGACCGGCGCAGCCGACATCATCGGCGCAATTACCCCCAGTACCGGGCGCGAGTCCCAGTTGAACTTCAGCCGCCCCTACCTGGAAAACTCCTACGTATTACTGACCCGTAAAGAGCCGGGCGCGCCCACAAGCCTTCAAGAACTGGCCGGCAAGCGCCTGGCGATTACCCAGGGCAATCAGCTGGAAAAATTCCTGCAGCAGGCATTTGCCCAGATAAACCTGGTGGAAACCGGGGATACCTTCAAGGCATCGGAATTGCTGGCACAGGGGCAAGTCGACGGCGCAGTGAACCCTTTGGTGATCGCCAACTACCTGCTTTCTTCTCCGGCATTCCAGGACAAACTGCAGATCAGTTCCAGCATCGGCACGTTGCCTGCGACGTTTGCCCTGGCGACGTCCCGACACGCCACGGAGCTGAGTTCGATCCTGGACAAGGCACTGCTGAGTATCGCCCCGGATGAGATGGCGGCGATCAACAGCCGCTGGCGCGGCTACAACGCAGCGTCCGATGGCTACTGGCGCAATTACCATCGCCTGATTGCCCAGATCATCATCGGCACCGGGCTGCTGCTGTTGATTTCCCTGGCCTGGAACGGCTACCTGCAGCGCCAGATCAAGCACCGAAAACTGGCCGAGCGCGCCCTTAACGACCAGTTCGAGTTCATGCGGGCGCTGGTCAATGAAACGCCCCATCCGATCTACGTACGCGACCACAACGGCTATCTGCAGACCTGCAACGACAGCTACCTGCAGACGTTCGACATCAAGCGTGAAGACGTCATCGGCAAAAGCATCACGCAGATGAGCATGGCCCTTGAGACGGAGGCGGCGCAGTACCATGCCGACTACCAGCGGGTAGTGGCCGAGGGTAAACCGTTGATCCTTGATCGCACCCTGCACGTGCACGGGAAAAAACTCACGATCTACCACTGGATCCTCCCCTACCGCGACTCCGTGGGCGAGGTCCAGGGCATCATTGGCGGCTGGATCGATATCAGCGAACGGCGCCAGTTGTTCGACGAGTTGCGCGCCGCCAAGGAACGCGCCGACGAGGCCAATCGCGCGAAAAGCACGTTCCTGGCCACCATGAGCCACGAAATCCGCACGCCGATGAACGCCGTCATTGGCATGCTGGAATTGACACTCAAGCGCGCCGATCAGGGTCATCTTGATCGCCCTGCGATCGAGGTCGCCTACAACTCGGCCAAGGACCTGCTGGAGTTGATTGGCGACATTCTGGACATTGCACGTATCGAGTCCGGTCGATTGAGCCTGGCCCCGGAGCGGGTCAACCTGCGCGAAGTCATCGAGTCGGTGGTCCGCGTGTTCGATGGCCTGGCGCGCCAGAAAACCCTGAGCCTGGTGCTGGAGTTCACCCCCGATGTCGAGGATACCGACGTACTGATCGACCCTCTGCGGTTCAAGCAGGTGCTCTCGAACCTGGTGAGCAATGCGATCAAGTTCACTGAACGCGGGCAGGTGAAGATCAAGGTGCAGCTGAAGGCGACCGGGCAACCTCAACAGATCGAGATGAAACTGGTAGTGGAGGACACCGGCATCGGGATCAATCGCGAAGACCAGCTACGCCTGTTCGAGCCGTTCGCCCAGGCCGACAACTCCGGGCACCTGGCCAGGAGCGGCGCCGGCCTTGGCCTGGTGATCTGTCGCAGCCTGTGCGCCATGATGGGCGGGCAATTGAGCCTGAGCAGCGTGCCCATGGTAGGCACCCAGGTCCACGTCAGCCTGAAGATGACCAGCCTGCCGCCGGTCAAGGCCGTAGACAAGCTCGAACCGGCCGCAGCCACGCCGGCGCCAGTACTCAACGTGCTGGTGGTGGATGACCATCCGGCCAACCGCTTGCTGATGTGCCAGCAACTGGGGTTCCTGGGGCATCAGTTCACCGCGGCCCATCATGGTGCTGCGGGGTTCCAGGCCTGGCGCCAGGAACACTTCGACCTGGTCATTGCCGACTGCAATATGCCGATCATGAACGGCTACGAATTGAGTCACTCCATTCGCGAGTATGAGGAGCGCGAGCAGAAAACCCCGTGCGTGATACTCGGCTTCACCGCCAACGCGCAGCCCGAGGAGAAACAACGCTGCTTTGACGCCGGCATGAATGACTGCCTGTTCAAACCCATCAGTCTTACTGCGCTGGAACAGCACCTGGCGCAGGTCGATCCGCTGCCCACCCGCAACGTGTTTACCCTGCAAAGCCTGGACGCGATGACGGGCGGTGACCCACAGTTGAGCCGGCGTTTGCTCGAGGAGTTGCTCAGCAGCAGCCGGAATGATCGGGTCGAGCTGATGGCCATGCTGGCACGGCAAGCCGCGCCCGGCGACCTGATCGACCAGGCCCACAAGATCAAGGGCGCCGCCCGGATCATCCAGGCCGATACCTTGTCCGGACAATGCGAAGCGTTGGAGCAGGCGTGTGGCGAACGCGAGACACCACACGTTATCGAGGCGGGCATCAAGGCAATAGAGAAATCCATGCTTGAGCTGGAGAGGATGCTGCAGATGCAACTGGACGTGCTGGACTGTCGATAGCCTGCAGGAGCGAACTTGCTCGCTCCTGCAGGAGACTCACCCCATCAACAATCGGTCAACCGCAGGAAAATCGCCGCCAACTGCTCGATGCCGGCCTGATCCTGCGGGGTAAACCGCGACAGCGATGGGCTGTCCAGGTCGAGCACACCAATCAAGCGCCCGTCCTTGACCAACGGGACGACCAACTCGCTGTTGGACGCACTGTCACAGGCGATATGCCCCGGGAACGCGTGCACGTCTTCCACCCGCTGGGTTTGCCGCGAGGCCGCTGCCGCGCCGCACACACCGCGACCGAACGGAATGCGCACACAGGCGATCTGCCCCTGGAACGGCCCGAGCACCAGCTCTTCATTGCGGTTGAGGTAGAAGCCTGCCCAGTTCAAATCATCCAGCTGGTTGAACAGAAACGCAGAAAACTGCGCGGCATTGGCAATGAAATCCCGCTCATCCGCCAACAGCGATTCCAGCTGCGCATGCAGCATGGCGTAGCCATCGAGGCCGGTTCCAGCCTGTTGCAAATCAATCATGGTTGACGCTCCAACAACTTGAGGCCCACCCAGTAGCGGGCGAACTGATAGGCACAACGGCCGTTGCGATTACCGCGCCCGGTGGCCCAGCGCACGGCGAGGATGTCCAACTCTTCATCGCGTTGCCACTGCAGACCGGCCTTACTCGCCAACTCACCGATCCAGTGCTCGACCACATCCAGGAAGTGCTCCTGATTGAACGGGTAAAACGACAGCCACAAACCGAAACGGTCAGACAGGGCAATCTTGTCCTCCACCGCTTCGTTGGGATGCAGCTCGCCGTCTATGGTCTTCCAGTTCTCGTTATCGCTCTGGTTCTCGGGCACCAGGTGACGACGGTTGGAGGTGGCATACAACAGGACGTTTTCCGGCGCCTGCTCCAGGGAGCCGTCGAGTACGCTCTTGAGTACACGATAATCGCTCTCGCCGGCTTCGAAAGACAGGTCATCGCAGAACAACACAAAGCGTTGTGGCAATTTGGTCAGTTGCTCGACCACCCGCGGCAAGTCTGCCAGGTGATCGCGCTCGATCTCGATCAGGCGCAGCCCGGCCTTGGCGTGCTGGGCCAGCAAGGCGCGCACCATGGACGATTTACCGGTGCCGCGCGAGCCCCAGAGCAGCGCATGGTTGGCCGGCAGGCCGTCGAGAAACTGTTGGGTGTTACGGGCCAATTGTTCGCGCTGTTTATCCACGCCGATCAGGTCGGACAGGCGCATATCCAGGCTGACTTCCAGTGGCAATAAAAAGCCGCTGCGACCTTCGCGCTGCCAACGGGCAGCCAGGCAATGGTTCCAGTCAACGGCTTCGCGCGGGGCAGGCAACAAGGGCTCCAGGCGAGCCAGTACCGCGTCGGCACGCTCAAGAAAGGCATTCAATCGAGAATCCACGACTATTCCTCTGGCAAGTTCTTGTAAAAGATGGCGTATTGGCAACCCTGAGGCAGACCGTGCAGGGCTGCACCGAATAAAATCGATTCATGCCGGGCAAGTTTGAGCCTGTGGATGTTCAGCTATGCTTGCCGGGCGAAAGGAAACGTAAAGTGGTACAGCACCCGATGGATATCAAGTTCGCCCACCGCTTGTCTTATAAACAAGCCAGACTGACAGTGCTGGTCGGATTCGTCTTGGGAACCTTGCTCAGCCTGATACAGATTGGGATTGATTATGCCAGCGAAGACGCTTCCATCAACCGGGAAATACGTGCGCTGATTGAAATCAGCCATAACCCGGCTTCGCGCATCGCCTACAACATCGACGCCGAGCTGGCCCAGGAACTGACGCTGGGCCTGCTGCACTCCCCCGCCATCACCCATGCACAACTGATCGACAACAACGGTTTGGTGCTGGCCGATGTCCATCGCCCGCGCAAGGAAAGCACCTACCGGCCCATCAGCGACTTCCTGTTTGGCGCCAACCGCCAATTCGAAGATCGGCTCTACCTCGCCCACATGCCCAACGATTCCCTCGGTGTACTGCGTCTTGACGTAGACACCTACGCGTTCGGCAGCCGCTTCCTGCACCGCGCCGAGATCACCCTGCTCAACGGCTTCGCCCGCAGCCTGATCCTCACCGGCATTCTGTTGGCGCTTTTCTACGTGATGCTGACCAAGCCGCTGGTGCGCATTATCCGCGAGCTGAGCTCACGCAAGCACGAGCGCCTGGACTGCCCGCCGGGGCACGAGCACGACGAAATCGGCGTACTGGTCAACGTTGCCAACCAACAGTTTGAAAACATGGAGACTGAAATCCAGCAACGCCGGCATGCTGAAAATCGCCTGACCGAATACCTCGGCCAACTGGAAGACATCGTCTCCGCCCGCACCACCGAGCTCAAGGCGATCAATCATCGGCTGACGCTCTCGAACGACGAGCTGGAAGCGGCGAAGATGACGGCCCTGGGCATGGCCCAGGCACGGGCGGCGTTCCTGGCCAACATGAGCCATGAAATCCGTACACCGCTGAACGGCCTGCTGGGGATGATCGCCCTCTCCCTCGACAGCCCGCTGAACGCCGAGCAACGCCAGCAACTGTCGATCGCCCATGACTCCGGCAAAGTACTGGTGGAGCTACTCAACGATATCCTCGACCTGTCGAAGTTCGACGCCGGCCAACTGGAACTGGAAAGCATCCCGTTCGACCTCGGTTCACTGGTGGAAGACACCGCCAACCTGCTCTCGCAAAACGCCGCGCCCAGCGTGGAGCTGACGTGCCTGATCGACCCGCAGTTTCCCGCCCAGGTGCTGGGCGACCCGACGCGGGTACGGCAGATTGTCAGCAATTTGCTGTCCAACGCCCTGAAGTTCACACGTTTCGGCCGGGTGGATGTACGCCTCAGTGCCCAGGCCGGCCGGGTCAGGATCGAGGTGTGCGACACCGGTATCGGGATCGCCCAGGATGCCCAGGTCAAGATTTTCCAGCCGTTCACCCAAGCCGGTGCGGGCATCACCCGCCAGTTCGGCGGGACAGGTCTGGGCCTGGCGCTGACCCACAACCTGTGCGAAGCCATGAAGGGCCGCCTGAGCATCAGCTCGGAAGCTGGCTTTGGCAGCCAGTTCTGTGCCGACCTGCCCTTGCCGACCCACTTGCCGGCGGTGCGCCTGGCGCCTTTGGCTGGAGATGTAATCGCCATCACCAGCACCAGCAGCGGGCTGGCAGAACTCCTCACCAGCCTGCTGCCGAGTTGGGGCCTGGCTCCGCGCTGTTATTCCATCGACGATGACTTGAGCGGGCAGAATCCCGACCTGCTGATCACCGACTGCCCCGAATGCCTGTTCCGCCTGCGCCCGATGATCACCGCCCCGATCCTGGTGGTAACCGCCTACGGCAACTTCATGCCCAGCGAAGAAGTCGCGGCCCTGGCCCCCTTGCAGCAACAGGCCCGCCCCCTGAGCCGCACCGCGCTGTACCAGGTCCTGCAACGCAACTTGCGCACCGATCCGGACCTGGTCCTGGACCTGATCCAACTGGAAACCGGCCCCCTCGCCCACCGGGCGCGCATCCTGCTGGTGGAGGACAACCCGGTCAATCAACTGGTGGCCAAGGGCATGCTCGGCAAGCTCGGGTGCGAGGTGATCGTCGCCGCCCACGGTGGTGAAGCCCTCAAGCTGCTGGAAGAGCAAGGCTTCGACATGGTGTTGATGGACTGCAATATGCCGGTGATGGATGGCTATGAGGCCAGTCGGCAGATCCGCCGCAGCGGGCGCTGGCCGGACTTGCCGATCGTCGCCTTGACGGCCAATGCCATGTCCGAGGAACGCGAGCGCTGCCGGGCTGCGGGCATGAACGATTACCTGGCCAAGCCGTTTCGCCGGGAAGAACTCAAGGCCTTGCTCGATCTGTGGGTGCCGACTACGACAAGTCTTTGATCTGGCGCAACAGCTGATCCAGACCGTCACGCAAGGCATCGGCCTGGTTCAGATCAACGCCGCTGTCACACAACAGGCGAGCCTTCAGCGGCTGCACCCGGTCGCGCAGGTGCCGGCCTTCATCGGTCAGGCTCAGGTGCACTTCACGCTCATCCAGCGCACTGCGCTGACGCCGCACCAGGGTAAGCTGCTCCAGGCGCTTGAGCAGTGGCGTCAGCGTGCCGGAATCCAGCAGCAGGCGCTCGCCCAGGGCCTTGACCGTAGGCTGCGACACCGCTGCAGCCTGCCATTCCCACAGCACCAGCATCACCAGGTATTGCGGATAGGTCAGGCCCAACTGATCGAGCATCGGCTTGTAGGCCCGGGTGACCGCGCGGGAGGCGGCGTAGAGCTTGAAGCACAGTTGGTCGTCGAGGGCCAGGGACAGGTCGGTCATTTGAGCAGGGCTTCGATCTCTTGGGTCAGGTCCTGGGGCTTGGTGGTCGGGGCGAAGCGCTTGACCACCTGGCCGTCGCGACCGATCAGGAACTTGGTGAAGTTCCACTTGATGCCCTTGGAGCCCAGCAATCCCGGGGCCTGCTTTTTAAGCTGTACGAACAATGGGTGGGCATCGCTGCCGTTGACGTCAATCTTCTTGAACAGCGGGAAACTGACACCAAAGTTCAGCTCGCAAAACTCCGAAATGGCGCCTTCGTTGCCCGGCTCCTGCTTGCCGAACTGGTTGCAGGGAAAGCCCAACACCACCAGTCCCTGGTCCTTGTAATGCTGCCAGAGCTCCTCAAGCCCCTTGTATTGCGGGGTGAAGCCGCACTTGCTGGCAGTGTTGACCACCAGAATCGCCTTGCCGGCGAAATCGGCCAAGGTCTTTTGCTCACCCTTGATGGTGGTGCAAGGGATGCTCAGCAGGTTGTCGCTCATGGCAGTGCCTCTACAGAGATAAGAAGGACTGAACGATAGTAGGCAATTCAATTGTGTGCAATTTAATTGGCGGGACTTATGCCTTGATATAACGGCCCCTGCGGGCACGAAGCCCGCAGGAGCCTGGCGGCTCAGCGCGGTACCAGGTCCAGGCACACCGAGTTGATGCAGTAACGCAAACCGGTCGGTGGCGGTCCGTCCGGGAACACGTGGCCCAGGTGCGCATCGCACTTGGCGCAGGTGACTTCGGTGCGGATCATGCCGTGGCTGACGTCCCGGATCTCGACCATGGCCTGCTCGGCGATCGGCTCGTAGAAGCTGGGCCAGCCGCAGCCGGAGTCAAACTTGGCCCTGGAATCGAACAGCGGCTCATTGCAGCAGATGCAGTGGTAGACGCCGTCGGTCTTGGTGCCGTTGTACTTGCCGCTGAACGGTCGCTCGGTGCCTTTGAGGCGGCACACGTTGTACTGCTCCGGGTCGAGCATGGCTTTCCATTCTTCAACGGTTTTCTGCAACTTTTCCATCGGTACACCTCGGCAACTGAAAAAGCCTGATCTGTGTCTTTTCCATGGATCAGGCGGCACGTATGATTGCGCCTCTTCAAAGCGCCAGTCTGGCACCCGCGTTACCGGCATTCAAACGTATTTATGGGTCAGGCCAACGCAGGATTCTCAGCACGGTAGTCTTCACACCGTCTGGATCGTTCATTTTCAGGATCACATCGCCATGCAGGTCAGCAAATCGAACAAGCTCGCCAACGTCTGCTACGACATTCGCGGCCCGGTGCTCAAGCACGCCAAACGCCTGGAAGAGGAAGGCCATCGCATCCTCAAGCTGAACATTGGCAACCCGGCACCCTTTGGTTTCGAAGCGCCGGACGAAATCCTCCAGGACGTGATCCGCAACCTGCCTACCGCACAAGGCTACAGCGACTCCAAAGGCCTGTTCAGCGCGCGCAAGGCCGTCATGCAGTACTACCAGCAGAAGCAGGTTGAAGGTGTCGGCATCGAAGACATCTACCTGGGCAACGGCGTGTCCGAGCTGATCGTCATGTCCATGCAGGCCCTGCTCAACAACGGCGACGAAGTACTCGTTCCGGCTCCCGACTACCCGCTGTGGACCGCCGCCGTAACCCTGGCCGGTGGCCATCCGGTGCATTACCTGTGTGATGAAGGCGCCGACTGGTTCCCGGACCTGGCCGACATCAAGGCCAAGATCACCCCGAACACCAAGGCCCTGGTGATCATCAACCCGAACAACCCCACCGGCGCCGTCTACTCCAGGGAAGTGTTGCTGGGCATGCTCGAACTCGCGCGCCAGCACAACCTGGTGGTGTTTTCCGATGAGATCTACGACAAGATCCTCTACGACGACGCCGTGCACATCTGCACCGCCTCCCTGGCGCCGGACCTGTTGTGCCTGACCTTCAACGGGCTGTCTAAATCCTACCGGGTGGCGGGCTTCCGTTCCGGCTGGATCGCCATTTCCGGCCCCAAGCACAATGCCCAGAGCTACATCGAGGGCATCGACATGCTGGCCAACATGCGCCTGTGTGCCAACGTGCCGAGCCAGCACGCCATCCAGACCGCACTGGGCGGCTACCAGAGCATCAACGACCTGGTGCTGCCACAAGGCCGCCTGCTGGAGCAGCGCAACCGCACCTGGGAACTGCTGAACGCGATTCCCGGCGTCAGTTGCGTCAAGCCGATGGGGGCGCTGTATGCGTTCCCGCGGATCGACCCGAAAGTGTGCCCGATCCTCAACGACGAGAAGTTCGTGCTCGACCTGCTGTTGTCGGAAAAGCTGCTGGTGGTCCAGGGTACGGCGTTCAACTGGCCGTGGCCGGATCACTTCCGGGTGGTCACCCTGCCGCGGGTGGATGACCTGGAGATGGCCATCGGTCGCATCGGCAACTTCCTGAAGTCCTATCGCCAATAATGGGCATTGCGCTGTGCGGCCCACCCGTGGTCGTACAGCGATTATCTGGCAACACTTCTCTGCCCTGCGCGGGCGGTATCGCCTTTTACACCTGCCGGCTCCACCCTTGCTCGGGCATCACCCTATAATTACAGGGCTGCAAGGTAATGGGGCGAGGCTGCCGAGCCACACCAGGCCTCGGAAATTCCCTTCAAGGCTCTACATTCAGGCTGTAGGACACAGTTTGAAATAGTCCCCCGGTTGAATAGCCCCATGCCGCACCTTATATACCCCGCAGTACGCGACATATTAAGCATGAGGAGAATTCTACAACCATGATGCGCATTCTGCTGTTCTTGGCCACTAACCTGGCGGTCGTGCTGATTGCCAGCATCACGCTGAGCCTTTTCGGCTTCAATGGGATCATGGCGGCCAACGGGGTTGATCTGAACCTCAATCAGCTGCTTATCTTCTGTGCGGTCTTTGGTTTTGCCGGGTCGATTTTCTCGCTGTTCATCTCCAAGTGGATGGCGAAGATGAGCACCAGCACCCAGATCATTACCCAGCCACGCACCCGTCATGAGCAATGGCTGCTGCAGACCGTCGAGCAACTGTCCCGCGAAGCCGGGATCAAGATGCCTGAAGTCGGGATCTTCCCGGCCTATGAAGCAAACGCCTTTGCTACCGGCTGGAACAAGAACGACGCCCTTGTGGCCGTCAGCCAGGGCTTGCTGGAGCGGTTCTCGCCCGACGAAATCAAGGCGGTGCTGGCCCACGAGATCGGCCACGTGGCCAACGGTGACATGGTCACCCTGGCGCTGGTCCAGGGCGTGGTGAACACCTTCGTGATGTTCTTCGCGCGGATCATCGGCAACTTCGTCGACAAGGTGATCTTCAAGAACGAACAGGGCCAGGGCATGGCCTACTACGTGGCGACCATCTTCGCCGAACTGGTACTGGGCTTCCTCGCCAGCTCGATCGTGATGTGGTTCTCGCGCAAACGGGAATTCCGCGCAGACGAAGCCGGCGCACGCCTGGCCGGTACCGGCGCGATGATCAGCGCCCTGCAGCACCTGCGCTCCGAACAGGGCTTGCCGGTGCACATGCCGAACACCCTGACCGCCTTTGGCATCAACGGTGGCATCAAGCAGGGCATGGCTCGCCTGTTCATGAGCCACCCGCCACTGGAAGAGCGAATTGACGCACTGCGTCGTCGCGGCTGATAGCGACAAGAAGAAGGGGCGATTCAATCGCCCCTTTTTTGTGGGCGCTCTTCAGCGCCTGGCCAACCGGTACACCCGCTCGTCCAGGCGCGTGACGCCATCCTTAACAAACTTCCAGCTGTCCCCCAGGATGTCCTGCTCCTGCAGCACATCCAGGCTCCACCGGCCGCCCAGGAGCAATTGCACTTCCTCATCGCTCACCGCGAACGGCGGGCCGGCCTTTTGCGACTGTTCATAATCGAGGGTGATCAACAGGCCACGACTGCCTCCCGCCAGAATCCCATTCAAGTGCGCCGCATACTGCTCGCGCATCAACGGTGGCAGGGCAATCAGCGCCGCCCGGTCGTAAAGCGCTGTGCAACCAACCACGGCCCCGGCATCCAGGGCGAAGAAATCCCCGCACCACAGCTCGATGGAACCCGCCTGGAAAACTTTGAAAGCGCCGCGCTGGCTGACCTGCGGCATCAGCTCCTGCTCGCTGAAAAACTCTTCAACGGCCTTTTCCGACAACTCGACCCCGATCACCCGATGCCCGATGCTCGCCAGCCACACCAGGTCCAGGCTCTTGCCGCACAACGGCACCAGCACCTGCGCCCCGTTCGCCACGCCCAGGCCGGGCCAGTGACGCAGCAGGTAAGGATTCACTTCGGGCAAGTGGAAACCCGTCTGATTGCGCGCCCAACGCTCATGCCAAAATCCAGGTTCCATGATTCACCCTAAAACTTGATCAAATAGCGCTAAAACTTATATTAGATTTAGATCAATGATCTGATTGAAGATGGTCCCATCTTAACCCTCAGGACCCTACTCATGCTGCCCAGCCTGTTTATCTCCCACGGTTCGCCCATGCTTGCCCTGCAACCCGGTGCCAGTGGCCCGGCACTCAAGCGCCTGGCGGCCGAGCTGCCACGCCCCAAGGCCATTGTGGTGGTCTCGGCGCACTGGGAAAGCCAGGGGCTGCTCGTGACTGGCAGCGCCGCACCAGAGACCTGGCACGACTTTGGCGGCTTCCCACGGGAACTGTTCGCGGTGCAGTACCCGGCCCCCGGTGACCCGCAGTTGGCCGCCCAAATCGTGCAGTTGCTCAAGGCTGACGGCCTGGAAGCGCGCATTGATGATCAGCGCCCCTTCGACCACGGCACCTGGGTGCCCCTGTCGCTGATGTACCCGGCGGCCGATATCCCAGTGGTGCAGGTATCGCTGCCAAGCCGCATGGGCCCTGCCCTGCAAACCCGTGTCGGCCACGCACTGGCGAGCCTGCGGGAACAGGGCGTGCTGCTGATCGGTTCCGGCAGCATTACCCACAATCTCGGCGAACTGGACTGGCAGGCCGGGCCGGAGAGCATCGAGCCCTGGGCGCGGGATTTTCGCGATTGGATGGTCAGCAAACTGGCAGCCAACGATGAAGCCGCGCTGCACGACTATCGTCGCCAGGCACCTCATGCCGTGCGCAGCCACCCCAGCGACGAGCATTTGCTGCCGCTGTATTTCGCCCGGGGCGCCGGCGGTGAATTCAGCGCAGCCCACCAAGGCTTTACCATGGGTGCGCTGGGCATGGACATCTACCGTTTCGCCTGATTGCAGGCAAAAAAAATCCCCGAACCAGTCGGGGATTTTTTATGTTCGATCAATCAGCCCGGGGGCGGATCAATCTTCGCGGTAGCGACGCAGCTTCAACTGCTTACCGGCAACGCGGGTGTCCTTCAGCTTGGTCAGGAGTTTCTCCAGACCATCTTCCGGCAGCTCTACCAGGGAGAAGCTGTCACGCACCTGGATGCGACCGATTGCTTCACGTGCCAGGCCACCCTCGTTGAGGATAGCGCCCAGCAGGTTCTTGGCAGCGATGCCATCACGCGCGCCCAGCGCGGTACGGCAGCGAGCACGGCCTTCAGCCAATGGAACCGGAGCACGACGCTCACGATCACCACGGTCCGGACGGTCGCCAGTACGCTCTGGACGATCACCGCGCGGAGCGTTGTTCGGCACCAGTGGACGTTCTTTCTCGATGGCAGCCAGGGTCAGGGCCTGACCGTTGGTAGCCTTGCGCAGCAGGGCTGCAGCCAGGGCACGCGGGGTGCAACCGATATCGGCAGTCAGGCGGTCCAGCAGGTCGCCGTGGGTCGATTCAGCATCAGCCACCAGTGGCGACAGGCTGTTGGTCAGTTTCTTGATGCGCGCATCGAGAACGGCCTGGGCATCCGGCAGGCGGACTTCGGCAACTTTCTGACCGGTTACACGCTCGATCACTTGCAGCATGCGGCGCTCACGTGGAGTCACCAGCAACAATGCACGACCTTCGCGACCAGCACGGCCGGTACGGCCGATACGGTGAACGTAGGACTCTGGATCGTAAGGCATGTCAACGTTGAACACGTGGGTGATACGTGGAACGTCGAGGCCACGGGCAGCAACGTCGGTCGCCACAACGATGTCCAGACGGCCATCCTTGAGGGAGTCGATCACGCGCTCACGCTGGTTCTGGGCAATGTCACCGTTCAGCGCAGCGGCTTTGTAGCCTTTGGCTTCCAGGGCGCTGGCCAGGTCCAGGGTCGCTTGCTTGGTGCGCACGAACATGATCAGGGCGTCGAAGTCTTCGACTTCCAGCAGGCTCAATACAGCCGAGGTCTTCTGGTCAGCGTGAACCAACAGGTGAGCCTGTTCGATCGCGGTAACGGTCTGAGTCTTGGTCTGGATCTTCACGTGTTGCGGATCGCGCAGATGGCGTTCGGCAATGGCACGGATCGACTGTGGCAGGGTAGCCGAGAACAGTACGGTCTGACGGGTTGCTGGCAGTGCCTTGAAGATGACTTCCAGGTCGTCCATGAAGCCCAGCTTGAGCATTTCGTCAGCTTCGTCCAGAACCAGGTGGTTCACGGTCGACAGCACTTTTTCGTCGCGACGCAGGTGGTCGCACAGACGGCCCGGAGTGGCGACAACGATCTGTGCGCCGTTACGGATTGCTTTCAGTTGTGGGCCCATAGGCGCGCCGCCGTAAACGGCCACAACGGTAACGCCCGGCATTTGCTTGGCGTAGGTTTCGAAAGCGGTTGCTACTTGCAGCGCCAACTCACGGGTTGGCGCCAGGATCAGGGCTTGCGGCTCGCGCTTGGCAGGATCGATGCAGTGCAGGATTGGCAGGGCGAACGCGGCGGTTTTACCGGTACCGGTTTGCGCTTGGCCAATCATGTCTTGGCCGGCCATGATGATCGGGATCGATTGCTGCTGAATAGCCGAAGGTTCTTCGTAGCCAGTCGCGATGACGGCAGCAAGAATGTTCGGGTTAAGATTAAAAGCGGCGAAGCCGCCGGTTTCCTGGGTCATGGGTCTGCCTCTAAGTGCATCCGCAAAGACCCATGCTCCAAAGCTGCGCATGCCGTGTTGAGACTCAAGAGTCGCCCTGGCTGCTTTGTCGGCGGGGATTTGCGAAAACGAATGAATGAAAAAGATTCGTCAAGGAAGAGTCCGCTGTGCGGACGTGCAGCCGAAGCTGACTTCGGGGAATTGCGCTACCTAAACGCGGCCCGGTTAAAGGCCGGCGCGCACTATACCGGAAATCGCTGAAAAAGGGAGCTTTTTTTATCGCAAACCGCAGGTAAACGCCTCTGCATCAAAGGCTTTGCGCATCCAGGCAGCAGGGTCTATTTTTCAAAGGCCCGGCCCTGTTGGTCATGACGCTTAAACGGTTCACCCTTAACAGCGGGCCCTTCGGTCCGAAACCTCCCTTTGCGCCCGAGGGCACACCCCATGAACCAAGCCACCAACAGCCGCGTCAGCCGTGAACAGCAGGGTCATGTCCTGTTGCTGGGACTGGATCGCGTGGCCAAGCGCAATGCGTTCGACCTGGAATTGCTCAATGATTTGAGCCTGGCGTATGGCGAATTTGATCGCAATGAGGAAGCGCGGGTGGCCATTGTCTTCGGGCATGGCGATCACTTTACCGCCGGATTGGACCTGGCCAATGTGGGGCCCACGATGGCACAAGGCTGGCAACCGCCGTTGGGTGGTTGTGATCCGTGGGGCGTTTTCGCGGGGCCCCGGGTCAGTAAGCCGGTGATTGTTGCGGCTCAGGGGTACTGCCTGACCATTGGTATCGAGTTGATGCTGGCGGCGGATATCAATCTGTGTGCCAGCAATACCCGGTTTGCGC
The DNA here is from genome assembly GCF_013385805.1 of Pseudomonas sp. C6002. Lineage (NCBI taxonomy): Bacteria > Pseudomonadati > Pseudomonadota > Gammaproteobacteria > Pseudomonadales > Pseudomonadaceae > Pseudomonas > Pseudomonas sp. C6002. The sequence continues at coordinate 384,905 of NZ_JACAPH010000021.1, forward strand.
AGATGGAAGTGCAGCGCGGGATTTTTCCTTTTGGGGGCGCGACGTTGCGCTTTCATCAGATCGCGGGGTGGGGGAATGCCATGCGCTGGTTGCTCACGGGGGATGAGTTTGATGCCCATGAAGCGCTGCGGTTGGGGTTGGTGCAGGAGGTAATGGCCAGCGAGGATTTGTTGCCTCGGGCGGTGGCGCTGGCAAACCGCATTGCCCAGCAGGCGCCGCTGGGGGTGCAGGCCACGCTGATGTCGGCGCGTCAGGCACGGATCGAGGGGGAGACCGCGGCGGCGGCCGGGTTGCCCGTTTTGGTGGAGAAACTGCTGAATAGTGAGGATGCCAAGGAAGGTGTACGGGCGATGGTCGAGAAGCGGCCTGGGGTTTTTAAAGGCTGTTGATTGTGGAGGGGGCTTGGGGCGGGGTACATATCCGTTATTTAGGTAACGGCCACTATTGGTTCCGCTCTTACAG